>DASUJA010000142.1:0-14772 GCA_036279515.1 Rhodocyclaceae bacterium
TCGGTCACTTCTTCGCCCAGGTAGTCCTCGGCGGCCTTCTTCATCTTCTTCAGCACTTCGGCGGACACTTGGGGAGGCGCCATCTTCTTGTCGCGCACGGAAACCCAGGCGTCGCCGTTGTCGGCCTTAACGATCTGGAAGGGCATCAGGTCGATGTCCTTTTGCACTTCTTTTTCATCGAAGCGGCGGCCAATCAGGCGCTTGACCGCGTAGAGGGTGTTCTTGGCGTTGGTCACGGCCTGGCGCTTGGCGGGGGCGCCCACCAGAATTTCGCCGTCTTCGGCGTAAGCCACGATGGAAGGCGTGGTGCGCGCGCCTTCGGCGTTTTCGATGACTTTGGGCTTGCCGCCTTCCATGATGGAAACGCAGCTGTTGGTGGTGCCCAAGTCGATACCGATGATCTTGCCCATTTTCTATCCTTTCAAATTGGGAGCTGCGCTCCCCGTCAATGATTAACCTGTTTGCCTAACTGGGGCTTTGTGCCCCGATTTCAAGCGTTCTCTATTTGGCCTTGGCGACCACCACCAGCGCGGGGCGGATGATGCGTTCATGTAGGGCGTAACCTTTTTGCAGCACGTTGAGGACGGTGTTGGCCTCGGTGCCTTCCGGTCCGTCGATCTGGCTGATGGCTTGGTGGCGATGGGGATCAAACTTTTCGCCCAGCGGGTTGATCTCCTCAAGCTTGGATTTCTCAAAGGCGGAGATCAGCTGACGCAGGGTCAGTTCCACGCCGGACTTGAGGGCTTCGGCGGTTTGGTTTTCGTTAGCCAGGGCGGCTTCGAGGCTGTCCTTCACTGCCACCAGTTCACCCGCAAACTTTTCCACGGCGAATTTGCCGGCCTTGGCGATGTCGTCCTGGGCGCGGCGGCGGATGTTTTCGCCCTCGGCCTTGGCGCGCAACCAGGCGTCGTGGTGCTCGGCAGCCTTCAGTTCGGCGGCTTTCAGCAGTTCTTCCAGGCTGGGCATGACTTCGGAGGCGGGCGCTTCGGCAGCCGGGGCGCTGGTTTCCGGGGTGATTTCGGCGTTTTGGGAGAGGGATTCAGAAGTGTCGGACATGATGTTTCTGCAAGGCTAGGAGACGACGATCCCCCCTTTATGGGGTGAGTGAATCCGATTTCAAGGGGGCGGGGGAAGAAAATCCAAAAAATTACGGCTCCCGAAGGAGCCGTAATTGGGCTGGCCAAGATGGCTTAGGTGCGGAAGCGTCCCACAGCGCTTTGCAGGTCGTTGGCCAGGTTCTGCAGGGCATGGGCCGAGGCGGCGGTCTGCTCGGAAGCCAGGTTGTTGTCCTTCGCCATGGCGGCGATGGCCTCGATGGTCTTGACGATTTCCGTGAACACCCGGCGCTGCTCTTCGGTGGCGGCAGCGATGGTGTCCAGACCATGGCCCACTTCCGTCACGGAGTTGGCTGCAGCGGTTAGCACATCCGCTACGGTGCCTACCGACCTTTGGCTGGAAGCGATGTGCTCCAGACCTTGCTCGATGGAGCCGCGAACGGCTTCAGAGCGGTCGGAAAGGGTGCGGGTAATGGCATCGATTTCGCTGGCGGAAGTGGCCGATTTTTCAGCCAGCTTGCGCACTTCATCGGCCACCACGGCAAAGCCGCGGCCTTGTTCGCCGGCCCGTGCGGCTTCGATGGCGGCATTCAGGGCCAGCAGGTTGGTTTGGTCCGCGATGTCCCGTACTTCACGGGTCATGCTGGTAATGGCTTCCATGCTGGTCACGAACTGGCTGACCGAGTCGGCGATTTCACGAACGGTGGTTTCCACTTGGCCCACTTCGGTCACCAGTTGGCCCAGGCTGCGGGTGCCTTCCTGAGAGCGGCGTTCGCTTTCTTGGGACTGTTGATGGACCTGCTCGGTGCTGGCGGCGATGTCGGAAATGCTGGAAACGATCTGTTCCACGGCTCGTGCGGCCTGGTCGGACATGTCGTGCTGTTGGGTGGAGCTGCCGGCGACGGTTTCGGCACCCGAAACCAGTTGTTGAGCGGCAGAAGAGACGCGGGAAGCAGAGTCGCCCACGTGACGTACCAGGCCAGAAAACTTGACCATCATGTCATTGAAAACCGAGGAGGCTTGGCCGATTTCGTCCTTGCCGCGCACATCCAGTCGACGGGTCAGATCACCTTCGCCGGAAGCAATGTCACGCAAACCATCCACCATCTTGTCGATGGGATTGGTGACGAAGTTGCGGATGAACAGCCAGATGAAGGCCAGCAAGGGCACGCTAATGAACAGGGCGGCCAGCAGGGACTTGACCCGTTGGGCGGCCACGGCGGCATTTACCTGATCCAGGGAGATCTTCATGCTCACCACGCCAAGCGGGGTCTTTTCCGGCACTTGGTGACACATCATGCAGTCCTTGCCCAGGTAGTTGTGCTGGGCGAGAGCAGGGCGAACGACGCGGAGGTATTCGCCTTTGTCGTCGGATTGGACTTCCTCGTATTCCTTGCCGGTGGTCAGTACTTGGGCTTCTATCGGATCGGGCTTTACGGCGTCATTGGCGTTGCCGGGGCCGAACTGCTTGGAAACAGGCTCGCCGCGAATGACTTTCAAGTCGCGGATGATGGAGAGTTGCTTGATCTGATCCAGGAAAACTTCCCGCTGGCCCACGGTGCCGGTGATCATCATGCCGGTCAGACCCGCAAGGGTGGACTCGTGCATGGAAAGGGAAAACTCTTTGGCTTGCTGGATGGCGGTTTGCCGGTTGGTATGGCTTTCCCAGAGGATCATGCCTGTCCAGGCAATTACCAGCATGACCCAGATGGCGATGGTCAATCGGAGCCAAATTTTCATGTCCGCAATACGAGGCATCGGGGGGGTACTCCGCTTCTACTTAAGTAATGTCCCCATAGTCTATGGCGGAATTGGCCAAAACCATCGCATGGATAAGGCACGGTCATGCCGTTAAATCCACTTCTTGCAACGATCCGCCGCTGCCGTTCTCGTTCAGGTATATCCCCGTTTTTGCGATGTTTCCGAGTGGGCTGTTGTTGGCGCCGCGCAATTCAAAGTGACTGTCGGTACTTCCTAGGTAGAGCGCTCCAACTCCCTTGGCTGCCAGAGATTGAAGGCTGCCGGTTGTGTCATCTCCAGACTGAGGCGTCCAGAGGGAGAGTTTCGAGAAGGCGGCGTCGTTTTCGTCGATCCAGCCGTTTTTGTCTGAATCAAGGGCTGCCAATTCAGAGAAGCCGGAGCCGCTGGCCGGGCCGAACAACTCGGTTCCGTTGTCGATCTTGCCGTTGCCGTTGCGGTCAAAGGCTAGGTAGGCGCTGCCTGGGGTCAGGGCGGGTAGGTCGTCCTTAGTACCGTCGCCATTCAGGTCGAATTGGAAACGCTGATCCTGGAGTTGGGCTGCCGTGCCGCCGAAGTTCAGCACCAGAGGGTCAGTACGGCGGGGGCTGCCGGCTTGGATGTTTACATCGGTTTGCTCTGTCCAGGTTCGGTTCATGGAGAGCTGGAGGTTCAGGTTGATGGTCTTGCCATCCGCTGTCTGGACTGTTCCGCCGATTTCCACCTGGGTGCTCTCCGTTTCGGTAATGGTCTGGTGATACTCAAGGCTCATGCCGGGGCCGCTGGGGGCTGGTTGGGCGGAAGTGGGTTGAGTTGTGTTTGCGGCGGCTGTTTGGTTCGGGCTGGTGCTTGCAGCGCTTGGGTCTTCTGCGAAAAAAATCTTGATGGGCCTGCCCGTCAGGTGCTCGATGAAATCCTTGATTTGTTGAAGAACCGGGTCGAGTTGGTGGTCGCTTCCGCTCGAATTACTGCTGGAAAGCGTCTTGCCAGCGGTGGACAGGGTGACTCTGGAACCGGAGGGAGTCAGCTGAGGGGCTGCTTCCTGTGCTGACCAGATTTGTAGGGATGCGTGGGTTTCTTCCTGGTAGGTCTGAACGTGGGAAGACTGTAGCGTCAATTGAGAGGCAGCGATTTTCATGTCAGCACCGTTGCGGAAGTTTGATGTTCCTCCATCAACGGCGCCGTTCTTGCCGTCTTTAGCTGTGATCTTTTCTGAACTGCCGGCTTTGTTTTTATTACAGGAGCTTAGGCGATGGACTGAATCCATCGCACGAGGTTGCCCGCATCCATGGCGCCAGCTTGGCGTGCCAACTCGCGGCCGTGGCGAAACACCGCCAGGGTGGGAATGCTGCGGATGTTGAAACGAGCGGCCAGGGCTTGCTCTTCCTCGGTGTTTACTTTCACCAGTCGATAGCGGGGTTCCAACTGCTGGGCCGCCTTGGCGAAAGCCGGGGCCATCATGCGGCAGGGGCCGCACCAGGGTGCCCAAAAGTCGACCACCACAGGCAGGTCAGATCGGCCTACGTGGCTATCGAACTGGGCGGCGGTCAGCTCCACGGGGGCGCCGGCGAAGAGCGTTTGCTTGCACTTGCCGCAAGTGCCTCCGTCCGCCAGCCGCTCGGCGGGCAGTCGGTTGGCCGCATGGCAATGGGGGCAGACGACGATCAGGGATTGGTTAGGCATCGCGAACTCCGGATATCAGCGTGTGCTGATAATGGCGGCCCAGCCTGGAATTTCAAGTTGCAGTGCGGCTAGACGGCTCTGCCGTTCAGGCTAGGCCTGGGCGCCCAGGGCTTTGGCCCGTTCAGCGCTGCCGGGGGCTGCATTGGAGACTGTGGGCCAGCCGGACAGGTGCTGCTCCGCCAGATTTGCCAAAGATGCGATGGCGTCGGGCCGCTCGTTGAGGCACGGAATGTAATTGAACGTCTTGCCGCCGCATGCGATGAAGGCGGCGTGGCATTCCATGGCGATCTCTTCAAGTGTTTCCAAGCAATCGCCCATGAAGCCGGGGCAGATCACGTCCACCTTCTCGACGCCCTGTTTCGCCAGGGCTTCCAAGCTGGGCTGGGTGTAAGGCTGCAACCACTTGGCGCGACCGAAGCGGGATTGGAAAGTGATGGCGTACTGGTCCGCGCTGAGATTCAGGGCTTCGGCCAGCAGGCGTCCGGTTTTCTGGCATTCGCAGAAGTAGGGGTCTCCGAGATCCAGACTGCGCCTGGGCAAGCCGTGGAAGCTCATGACCAGTTTGTCTGGGCGGCCTTCGCGGCTCCAGTGATCCCGCACCGATTGGGCGAGGGCGGCGATGTAGGCCGGCTGATCATGAAAATTGCGGATGGTGCGGATTTCGGGCTGGTTGCGCTGGGTCTTGAGCCAATCCGCCACGTCGTCCATTACGCTGGCGGTGGTGGCAGCAGCGTATTGCGGATAGAGCGGTAGCACGAGGATGCGGGTAGCGCCCTGGGCTTTCAGCTTGTCGAGGGTGGTGGCGATGGAGGGCTGGCCGTAACGCATGGCCCAATCCACCAACACGCCGTCGCTGCCCTGCTGGCCCAGCAGACCCTTGAGCAGCTTGGCCTGCTTTTCGGTATGGACCTTGAGCGGCGAGCCATCCTTGGTCCAGATGGAGGCGTACTTCTTGGCGGACTTGGCGGGGCGGACGTTGAGGATGATGCCGTTGAGGATTAACCCCCAGATCGCCTTGGGAATCTCCACCACACGGGGGTCGGAGAGGAATTGCTTCAGGTACTTGCGCAGGGCGGGCGCCGTGGGCGCTTCAGGGGTACCCAGGTTGACCAGCAGGATGGCCGTTTTGCCCGGCGTGCCGTGGCGGTGTTCGGGTTCTGGAGCGTAGCGGGGCATGGCGGGCTGCGCTTCGGGGCGCGGTCGAGTTTCGGGTTAGGGGGCGCTGAGGGCGGAGGCGATGAGTTTTGCGGTCACGTCCACGATGGGGATGACCCGTTCGTAGGCCATGCGGGTGGGGCCGATGACGCCTACGGTGCCGACCACCTGGCCGTCCACTTCGTAGGGGGCCGCCACCACGCTGCATTCGTCGAGCACGCCGATGCCCGATTCGCCGCCGATGAACACTTGCACGCCTTCGGCCCGGTTGGAAAGTTCCAGCAACTGGGCGAGGGTGGTCTTGCGCTCGAAGAGGTCGAACAACTGGCGCAGGCGCGGCATGTTGGAGGACAGGTCGTCCACGTTGAGCAGGTTGCGCTCGCCGGAAATGACGTATTGCGCCGAGGTGTCGGCCACGGCTTCGTTGCCGGCTTGGACGGCGGCGGACATGAGCTCGGTCATGTCGGTGCGCAGCTGGCGTAGCTCGTCTTGCAAACGGCCGCGCATCTGGTCGAAGTCGAGGCCGATGCAGTTTTGGTTGAAGTAGTTGGCGGCTTCCGTCAGCTCGGAAGGGGTGTAGGCCCGCTGGGTGAACAGGATGCGGTTCTGCACCTCGCCGTCGGAGGTGACGATGATGAGCAGGATGCGCTTGTCCGAGATGTTGATGAATTCCACCTGCCGCACCAGGGGCGTCTGCCGCCGGGGCGCCACCACCACGCCGGCAAAGTGGGTGAGCTGGGACAGCAATTGGGAAGCGTGGCTGATGACGCGCTGGGGCTGGTCCGGCTGGATGGCGCCCTGGAGGTTGGAGATTTCCTGCTTTGCCAGGGGCTGCACCGTGAGCAGGCTATCCACGAACAAGCGGTAGCCCAAAGGCGTCGGCACCCGGCCGGCGGAGGTGTGGGGGCTGGTGATGAAGCCCATTTCCTCCAGGTCGGACATGACGTTACGGATGCTGGCCGGGGAGAGTTCCAGGCCGGAGAACTTCGACAAGGTGCGCGACCCGATGGGCTGGCCTTCCGCGATGTAGCGTTCGATCAGGGTCTTCAGCAGGGTCTGGGCGCGGGCGTCGAGCATGGCGGCATTCTAGGGGATGTTCGGGCGTTTAGAACCGCAGGCCACGGTGATGGCGGGGATGGGCCATTGTGTACGTGCAGGAGCGATTTTCATCTCATCGGTAGCCGCTGCTGCTCGGAAGCCTGGACCCTGTCTGCATTCATGGCCGGTGGCCGCAGCCATGAGCGCTTGTGCGTATACGCGGGAAGTTTGAGGGCGATATTCTTTTGGACGCCCGTGTCCCCATGGAACGCCGGCTCTGCGTCCGAGGCCTCGCAAGGGCCGATTGGCGCGGCTTTGTGGTTAAATCGGGCCATGTCTGCCGCATCCTCCCCCGCTATTCGCACTGCCGCCCTGATCGGCAAGTTCCGTAGTCCCGACGTCGCTGAATCCCTGGTCGCTCTGGCCGATTTCCTCTCGCGTCACGGTGTTGATGTCCTGGTGGAAGAGGGCACCGCCAGCGCCACCGGGCTGACGAGTTACCCCGCCGTTTCCTACGACGACATCGCCAGTCGCGCCGACGTGGCCGTCGTGGTGGGCGGCGATGGCACCCTGCTCAATGCCGCTCGGCGTCTGGCTTCTAGCAGTGTGCCCCTGGTCGGCGTGAATCAGGGACGCTTGGGTTTCATGACCGACGTTTCCCGCGACACCATGCTGGCCAGCATGGCCGATATGCTGGCGGGCCGCTTCCGCCGGGAAGAACGCTTCCTGCTGACTTCCGACGTGATGCGCGAGGATCAGGCGGTGGGCGAGAGTCTGGCCCTCAACGACATGGTCCTCTCCAAGGGCGATGCGGGTCGGATGATCGAATTCGAGCTGCACATCGACGGCGAATTCATCTACGTGCTGCGGGCCGACGGCATGATCATCGCCACGCCCACCGGCTCCACCGCCTACGCCATGTCGGCCAACGGACCGATTCTGCATCCCACCGTGGAAGGCATCGCCATCGTGCCCCTGTGCCCCCACGGCCTGTCCTATCGCCCCATCACCGTGAGCGCCGGTTCCACCATCGAGCTCAAGTTGCTGCATCCCCACGACGCGCTGCTCCACTTCGACGGCCAGGATCACCTGGATGCCTTGGCCGGCGACCGGGTGGTGATTCGCCGCGCTCGTCAAAACGTCGTGTTCCTCCATCCGCCGGGCTACAGCTACTTCGCCATGCTGCGCGAAAAGCTCCAGTGGAGCGCCACGCCCAAACGTACCTGAGGAAAACCATGCTGCGCCGTTTGCTCATCCGCGACTTTGTGATCGTCGACAAGCTGGAGCTGGATTTCGAAACCGGCTTCGGCGCCCTCACCGGGGAAACCGGCGCGGGTAAATCCATCCTTATCGACGCCCTTTCCCTGGCCCTTGGGGAACGTGCCGATGCAGGCGTGGTGCGGGCTGGCAAAGAGAAGGCCGAAGTGGCGGCGGAATTTGAACTGGCCGCCGACAGCCCCCTCAACGACTGGCTGCGCAACAACGATTTCGAGGCCGAAGGCGTCTGCCTGCTGCGCCGGGTGATCGACGCCAGCGGTCGCTCCCGGGCCTACATCAACGGCGCTGCGGCGACCCTCACCCAATTGAAGGAGGCCTCCGACTGGCTGGCCGACATCCACGGTCAGCACGCCCATCATTCTTTGCTGCGCGCCGACGCCCAGCGCCAACTGCTGGACGGCCATGCCGGGCTGATCCCACAGGCGAAGGAAGTAGCCGAGGTTTTCCGCGTCTGGCAGCGGCTCAAGGAAGCCCGCGAAAACGCCGAGCGGGACGCGGAAGCCGGCGCCAAGGAGCGGGAGCTGTTGGAGTGGCAGGTGAAGGAACTGGAAACCCTGGCCTTCGAGCCGGGCCAGTGGGGTGAGGACAATCAGGAACACAGCCGTCTTTCCCATGCTGCCAGCCTGATGGAAGGCGCCGATGCGGCAGTGGAAGCCCTGGATTCGGGCGAGATGGCGGCCACCACGGCCATCGATCTGGTGTTGGGGCGGCTACAGGATTTGGCGGAAGTGGATGCGGCCCTGGCCGAGCCGGTGGCGCTGATCGAGGGCGCCCGCATTCAATTGGGCGAAGCGGCCCACGAACTGGCCCGCTATCGTCAGCGCCTGGAGCTGGATCCGGAGCGCCTGAGCGAACTGGAAGAGCGCTTGGCGGCTGTGACGTCCATGGCGCGCAAGCACCGCATCACCCCCGAAGAATTGCCCGAGCTTCAGGCCCGCATGACCGCTCGCCTGGATGAACTGCGGCTCACCGGCGATCCCGCCGCTTTGGCGGAGAAGGAGGCGGCGGCTCACAAGAGCTACGCCACCAAGGCCAAGAAATTGTCTGAAGGTCGCGCCAAGGCGGCGGCCAAGCTATCCCAGCAAGTCACCGAGGCCATGCAGCAACTTGCCATGGCGGGTGGGCGCTTCGAGATCGCCCTTGTGTCGTTGGAGGAGGGCGCTAGCTACGGCCTGGAAAGCATCGAGTTCCGCGTGGCGGCCAATGCGGGCCAGTCGCCCCGTTCCCTCGCCAAGGTGGCTTCGGGCGGCGAACTCTCCCGTATTGGCTTGGCGATTCAGGTCATCGCTAGTCAGGCCGGCGAAGTGCCGACCCTGATCTTTGACGAAGTGGACGTGGGTATCGGCGGCGGCGTGGCGGAAATTGTCGGTCGTCTTTTGAAGCAACTGGGCCAAACGCGCCAAGTACTGTGTGTCACCCATTTGCCCCAGGTGGCAAGTCAGGCTCACTGGCAATGGTCCATCGCCAAGGAAACCCGCGAGGGCCAGACCTACAGCCGGGTCACGGGCTTGGACGATGCCGGTCGCGTCGAAGAAATCGCCCGCATGTTGGGCGGGGTGAAGATCACCGACACCACCCGCGACCATGCGCGGGAAATGCTCGGTCTGTAAAACTTATCGCGCGCTGCCCGGCGCCCCCAGCATCGCCAGCACCCCGGTCACAATGAAGACGCCTGCTGCAATGATGCGGATGGCCTTCAAAGGCAGGCGCTGAGCCAGTTTCTCGCCGATGATGACTGCCGGCACGTTCGCCAGCATCATGCCCACCGTCGTTCCCAGTACTACCGCCACCAACTCGCCCTGAAAGCGCGCCGCTAGGGCAATGGTGGCGAACTGGGTCTTGTCTCCCATCTCTGCGATAAAGAAGGCAATCACGGTGGTAACGAAGGCGCCTGCCTGATGGAGCTTGGGATCGTCGTCCAGGGAATCTGGATGCAGTGTCCATAGACCAAAGCCGACGAAGAGCGCGCCCGTAATCCAGGGTAGCCACAGGGGATTCACCAAGCTGGACAGCCAGACGCCTACCGAGCCGGCCAGGGCGTGGTTCGCCACGGTGGCGACAAGAATGCCGGCAACGATGGCACTCGGCTTGCGCAGGCGGGCGGCGAGGACGAAAGAGAGGAGCTGGGTTTTGTCGCCGATTTCAGCCAAGGCGACGAGTAGGGATGAAGTGAGGAAGGCTTCCATGGATTCTTTTGTTGTTATTGGCGAAGGGCTGCCGCGTAGCGGCGAGCGTGGAATGTGTCAGGCGCGCTGCTTGCCAGAAACCTCGGGGCAATGGGGCGGGCATTCGCCGTCGCCATTCAGGTGCTTGCATTCGCCCTTGAGGGGGCATTCCTGCTGACCGAGGCAGTTTTTCTTGATGCAGTCCACGTAGAGGTAGAGGGCGTGCTCCTTGACCTCGAATCCGCGCTCGGCAGCGATTTCCATCTGGCGGCGCTCGATTTCTGGGTCGTAGAACTCATCCACGCGCCCGCATTGGAGGCAGACCAGGTGGTCATGGTGTTTGCCTTCGTTGAGCTCAAAAACCGCCTTGCCCGATTCAAAGAAATGTCGCTCCACCAGCCCCGCTTGCTCGAATTGGGTCAGTACTCGATAAACCGTGGCGAGGCCCACATCGATGCCTTCGTCAACGAGGTGGCGATAGACGTCTTCAGCGGTCATGTGCCGATCTTCGGACTTTTGGAAGAGCTCGAGGATGCGCAGGCGTGGATAGGTGGCCTTGAGGCCAGTATTTTTGAGGCTTTGGGTAAAGGTCATGTTGTCTGGCCGCAAACTGGTTTTGCGGCAGTGCGACAGGGGAATCGGGCTAGGTGCCTATGATATAGTTTTCCGCTCTCTCGGAAAAACCCACCCGGATCTCCTATATACCCCATGCGGCCTAATTTTCGGCGTATTTCTCTGGCATTCCTGCCTTGTCTGGCCTTCTTGGCGGCTTGTTCTTCCATTTCTGAAATGAAGGTGACGGATTACCTGACTCCGTACCGTATCGATGTGAACCAAGGAAACTATGTGACCCAGGAGATGGTGGCTCAGCTGAAACCCGGTCAGACGCGGGATCAGGTGCGTTTCATCCTTGGCTCGCCGCTGATCGTGGATGTGTTCCACGGCGGTGATCGCTGGGACTATCTTTATCGTTTTCAGCCGGGCAAGGGCGAAATGCAAACCCGTCGCCTGATCATCTATTTCGCCGACGGTAAGTTGGCCAAGCTGGGCGGTGACGTGACGGGAGGTGATCCTTCCTCGGCTATTACGCCTGCTGCACAGGCCCCCAAGGTCATTGATCTGGGATCAGCTCCTGCTGTTCCCTCAGACAAGAAATAACAGGATATTCATGAGCAAGATTCGTTTTGCCCTGGTGGGCAGCACCGGCCGCATGGGTCGTACGTTGATTGAGGCCGTTCTCAAGGCCGAAGACGCTGAATTGGTGGCTGCGGTAGATCAGCCGGGTAGCCCTTTTCTGGGTAAGGATGCCGGTGAGTTGATCGGTTCCCCTTGTGGCGTCATCGTTACCGATGACCTGGACGCTGCACTGGCCAAGGCCGATTGCTTGATCGATTTCACCCGGCCCGAAGGCACCATGGTGCATTTGGAGTCCTGTCGCCGCAATAAGGTCTCCCTGGTGATTGGTACCACGGGGTTCTCTGCTGAGCAGAAGCGCACCATCGATGCTGCCTCGAAGGAAATCCCCATCGTCTTTGCTCCCAACATGGCCGTCGGCGTGAATGCCGTGTTCAAGTTGCTGGACGTTGCTGCCCGCATCCTGAATGAAGGTTACGACGTGGAAGTGATCGAGGCGCACCATCATCACAAGGTGGATGCTCCTTCCGGCACCGCCTTGCGCATGGGTGAAGTGGTTGCTGTCGCTCTGGGCCGCAATCTGGAGGAATGCGCTGTCTATGGCCGTGAAGGTCACACCGGCGAGCGTCCTGCGACGCAAATCGGTTTCTCTACTATTCGCGGTGGTGACATCGTGGGCGACCACACGGTTCTGTTCGCCGGGACTGGGGAGCGAATTGAAATCACCCACAAGTCCGCCAGCCGTATGTCCTACGCCCTCGGTTCCCTGCGTGCTGCTCGTTTCATGTGGGGTAAGACGAGCGGTCTGTTCGACATGCAAGATGTTTTAGGGTTGCGCTGAATCGTTCTAGCCGCTGCCGTGATCTCGCTCCTTCAGCACGTTAGAGAAATCTCCAACTGTCGAGACCGAGAGGCTGCGGCGAAGGCGGTCGTGTCTGGAGTGCTGTGTCTATTGCAGCCGGTTGTGGTCATGTTGTTCCGGATTGCCTCGTCCTCAACGGGGCCAAGTCTGATTCCCTTTGTTCGCGGGAATCCCCAGCGTCTGGAAATCGTTGGGGCGGAGGCTCAGGAGGATGGAGAAAACCCAGCGGATGTGGTGGGGGTTCCTCTTGTTCAGTACCCTTTACTTGAACGTGCCTGTTTCACTGGGTGGATTGAGGAACAGGTGCCCAATGGGCACTATCGGCAAGTTTGGCCTATTCGTTGGATAGCCAGCGGGATGGCCAGCGAGCTTTTGGTCACTGAATCGCTTCGTCCCCTGGTCGAAGCAGAGCGCTACGCCATCACCCACTTCCTGGGTTTCTACGGTAATTACCTGAATCTGCTTGATTACAGTGAGCTCGACACCCTCACTGGACTCTGTAACCGCAAGACCTATGATGAGGCGCTGGACCGCATCATGGCGGCCATTCCTAATGTGTCTCGCCTGCGGGAAGGGATGGAGCGTCGGTCTGAGGATGAAAGGGACGATAAGTCATTTTGGCTTGGCGTCGTGGATATCGATCATTTCAAGCGCATTAACGACAACTTTGGCCACCTGTTCGGCGACGAAGTGCTGCTGCGAATTGCCAATCTGATGAAAGGCAGCTTCCGTACTTCGGACAAATTATTCCGTTTCGGCGGTGAGGAATTTGTGGTGGTGTTGCGCCCTGCTCGGCAGGAGAGTGCGGAACGTGCTTTTGAGCGATTTCGGCAGGCTGTTGAGGTCCATGAATTTCCACAGGTTGGCCAGGTGACGTGCAGTATTGGCTTTACTCGTATCGATCCCTCCAGAACTCCTACCGATACTTTGGGTCATGCGGATGAGGCTCTGTATTTCTCGAAGGGAAATGGCCGCAACCAGGTGCATTGCTACGAGCAGTTGGTGGCTAAGGGGTTGTTGGATTCCAAGTCCATCGAGGCCTCCCTGCCGGACATGGATATCGACGCGCTATTCGCCTGAGTCAGGCCTTTTGCCGAGTTTTGGCGGTTTTCTTACATCGTCGCCATTGCTCCAAAATAGGGAAACGAATATACTCATGCGGTTTGCCGAAGCGGTCCCAACCTGCTGATTCCGCTTCCGGTTTCCCCAATACGCGCCGGGTTTTTTGGCGCCGCGCTGACGATCAGGAGTTTCACCGTGCCTCAATTTCCGCCCGCCATTCTTGTACTTGCCGACGGGACGGTTTTTAGAGGAAAGGGTATTGGAGCCACCGGCTCCAGCGTTGGCGAGGTTGTTTTCAATACCTCCATCTGCGGCTATCAGGAGATCCTCACCGATCCTTCCTACACCCGTCAGATCGTTACCCTGACTTACCCGCACATCGGCAACTACGGCATCAATACCGAGGATTGCGAGGCCGACAAGGTCTACGCCGCCGGTTTGGTGATCCGCGATTTGCCGTTGCTGGCTTCTAATTTCCGTAGTACCCAGAGTCTGGACGCCTATCTCAAGGCCCAGAACGTGGTGGCTATCGCCGATATCGATACCCGCAAGCTGACCCGTCTCCTGCGGGAAAAGGGTGCCCAAGCCGGTTGTTTGGTGACGGGCGACGCCGTTGCCGATGTGGAAGCGGCTATCGCTCAAGCCCGCGCTTTCCCCGGTCTGGCCGGCATGGATCTGGCGCAGGTCGTCACTACTGCCAAGCCCTATGCCTGGACTGAAGGCGAGTGGAAGCTGGGCAAGGGCTATGTAGCCCAGGAAAATCCCAAGTACCACGTGGTGGCCTACGACTTCGGCGTCAAGCGCAACATCCTGCGCATGCTGGCCCAGCGCGGTTGCAAGTTGACCGTGGTGCCGGCCAAAACGCCCGCTGCCGAAGTGCTGGCCATGAATCCCGATGGTGTGTTCCTCTCCAACGGCCCCGGCGATCCTGAGCCTTGCGATTACGCCATTGCCGCCATCCGCGAATTCCTCGACAAAAAGCTGCCCACTTTCGGTATCTGTCTGGGCCATCAGTTGATGGCGCTGGCTGCCGGCGGCAAGACCTTGAAGATGAAGTTCGGTCACCACGGTGCCAACCATCCGGTCAAGGATCTGGAATCCGGCCAAGTGATGATTACCAGCCAGAACCACGGCTTTGCCGCTGATCCTTCCACGCTGCCCGCCAACGTGCGCGTGACCCATGTATCCCTATTCGACGGCAGCCTCCAAGGCATGGCCTGGAATGACCGTCCTGCCCTGTGTTTCCAGGGGCACCCCGAGGCGAGCCCGGGCCCCACTGATGTGGCCTATCTGTTCGACCGCTTCATCAAAATGATTGCAGACCATAAGGCGCAAAATGCCTAAGCGCACAGACCTCAAAAGCATCCTCATCATCGGCGCCGGCCCCATCATCATCGGGCAGGCCTGCGAGTTCGACTATTCCGGCGCCCAGGCCTGCAAGGCCCTGCGCGAAGAAGGCTACAAGGTCATCCTGGTTAACTCCAACCCGGCCACGATCATGACCGACCCGGACATGGCCGACGTGACCTACATCGAGCCCATTACCTGGCAGGTGCTGGAAAACATCATCGCCAAGGAAAGGCCCGACGCGATCCTGCCCACC
>DASUJA010000143.1:0-3702 GCA_036279515.1 Rhodocyclaceae bacterium
CTTCACCGTCACCGTAAAGTCGTACCAGTGACCACTGGACTGCAAAGACCAGTGTTGTTCGAACTGGCCCTTGGCCGCCACCGTGCCGGCCCACGGACCATCGGTCAGGTAGGCGTTCGCCGTGATCGTGTAGTTTGCCGCGACGCTCGCGCGGTTGGACAGCTTGAGATAGACGTTGCCGTTGGCGATGTCATAGCAGACCTGCACTTCGGGCATTGGGTCGGCCGCCGTCGTCACAGCCGTGCCCGTGAAGTGGCGGTGGTAACCGGCGGGGCCGAGTACCCAGAGGTCATAGGCGCCGCTGTCGGCGCTGAGGTCCCAATTACCCACCAGTTGTTTGCCGGCCTCCACCGTGTAGCGACGCGGAATCTGGTCGAGGTGCTTGCGATCGTAGACATGGAACACCGCGGCCGCGCTGCCGGTATTGCTGAAGGTCAACCCAATCGAGGTGGCCGATAGCACCTTGGCGGCGGTGTGCAATTCGTACGGCAGCGCGCGCGACGGCCGGGTGCCGGCGGCTTGCGTCGGCAGATCGGGCAGCGCGGGCGTCGGTGGTGTCGTCTTCTGGGTGAGCGCGCGGGCCCGGTTGGCCAGTGCCACGGTATCGGGGAACTTCTTGAAGAACTCGGTGTTGTCCGGGTCCTTGAAGTTGAACGCGGTGGTCAGATCGCCGCAGACCGCCCGGCGCCAGGCGCTGATGTTGGGCTCGATCACACCGAAACGTTGCTCGACGAAGCGGATCACCGACGTGTGGTCAAACACTTGCGAGTTGACCCAGCCGCCCTTCGACCAGGGTGAGATCACGTACATCGGCACCCGCGGGCCCAGACCGTACGGACGGTGCAGCGCCAGTGGTTCGGACGGATTGGTCTGGTACGGCAGGATGATTTCGTGGTACTCGCCGCTCGTATCGACGGTGGAGGCACCGGCCCATGCCGCTTTTGCCGGATCGCTGTCATAGCTCGTGTAGCTGGGCGCCGCCGGCGGTGGCACGTGGTCGAAGAAACCATCGTTCTCATCAAAGTTGACAAACAATACGGTCTTGCTCCAGACACCGGGGTTGGCGGTCAGTGCATCCAGCACCTTGGCCGTGTAGTCCGCGCCCTGGGCCGGGCTGGAGGGACCGGGGTGTTCCGAGCCCTCAGCCGTCGCCACAATGAAGCTGACTTGCGGCAACTTGTTGGCCAGAACGTCGGCCTTGAGCAGGTCCAGATCGCGCGTGCTGACACCGCGGTCCTTGAGTGATTGGGAATACCCGGGCCGCGCGTAAAACGCGTCACGGAACACCTTGAAGCCGGCCAGCGGGTTGTCGGTGTAGTTGTCGTCCATGTTCTCGTACACCTGCCAGCTGACGCCGGCGCTTTCGAGCCGCTCGGGGTAGGTGGTCCAGGTATAGCCGCCGTTCTTTCCCGGGTCGGATTCGAACCAGTCGTAGTCGTTGTAAGTAGCCGGGCCATTGCTCTTGCCGAGCGGGTCGTTGGTGCCGGTCCAGTGGAACAGGCGGTTGGTGTTGGTGCCCCCCTGGAACGAGCAGTGGTAGGCGTCGCAAAGGGTGAACGCGTTGGCCATCGCGTACTGAAAGGGCATGTCTGCCTCGGTGAAGTAGCCCATCGAGTGGTTCTTTTTCCATGTCGGCCAGGCATTCATGCGGCCGTGGTCCCAGGCGGCTTCAGCGTCAAGCCAGGCGTGCGGCGTGCCGCTCACGCGCATGTAGTCGAAAGTCTGCACCGTGTTCAGGCGAAACGGCGCAATCATGCGCGGGTTGGCGGGGTCTGTATCGTTGGCCTGGTACCACACGTTCTTACCCTTGTTGCCCAGTGCATCCATGACCGGAATCGGGAAACGGTCGCCAAAGCCGCGCACGCCGGCCAAAGTGCCGAAGTAGTGGTCGAACGAGCGATTTTCCTGCGTCAGGATGACGATGTGCTCGACATCCTTGATCGTGCCCGTCTGGTTGTTGGCCTGGATCGCCAGTGCCTTGCGGATAGCGGGCGGGAACATGGCGAACGCGGCGGCGGCGACGCCCGTGTTGGCGGTCATGCGCAGGAAATTACGGCGATCGATGCTCATAAGTTTTTGTTCCTAAGGGTGAAGAATGGAATGCGGTTTTGGGTCTGTACGGGTCAGGGTGCGCAGCGAATGACTGGCGTCTTGGCGCTCAGCGCGGCCGGGTCGGCGGATGTTCCTCCTCCGCCGCAAGCGGCGAGGACTGTCATCAAGAAAAGCGAAAGGCTGAGGCGCAGTGCCCGGGTGGGTAATGACAAAGGTTGCATAAGTACTCCTGATTCAATGGCTGAGGTTGATGGGACGTGGCGAAGTAAGGCTGACAGGGGAAAACAGAGCAGAACAGTGGTCGAGCAGCCAGCTTGTGAGCTGCTCGTAACTGCCGAAACTCAAAACGTTGGGGAGCAGGTCGCCGGCGTGTCCGGCGTAGCCCCCGAGGTGGGCGGCGAAGCGAACCTTGGACAGTTGGGCACAGCGAGCGTCCATGGCGGAGTCGCCGACAAACAAAGTCTCTTCGGGCGACACGTCCAGACGCTCCATGAGAAGCAGCAAAGGGTCCGCCGCGGGCTTCGGAAGTGGCGTATCACCGAGGCTGATGATGGCGTCAAACGAGTCAACGATGGCTGCCGACGCCAGCAGCGCCTCGGTCGAGGCACGGTCCCGATTGGTACAGACGCCAAGCTTGAGCCCACGCGACTTGCATGCCATCAATGCGCCCGACACACCGGCAAACAAGGGGGCTGTCAACAAGCCGTGCCGCAGGTACTGGGCCATGTACTCGTATTCCAGGCGGGTCGCGGTCTGCGCATCGACGGCAACCGATTGCAATGCAATGGCTTTGTGAAACAGGGGCCGCAGGCCTTCATTGAGCGCCGACTGCAGCAGAGACATCGGAACTTCCTGCCAGCCCGCATGCACCAGCACGACGTTGGCAGCGCTTGAGAGCGAGGGCAAGGTATCAAACATGGTGCCATCAAGATCAAAAATGACTGCTCGAATACGATCGCTATTGTTCATAAACGTGATATTACGGACATAATGTGTCACTTTAATGACCCATATCGCCACTAAACGAGTCTCTTGTTGCTCTTTTTGTTCGTATCTGATTTCTAATACACCTCGTGTTCATACAGGGTGATTTCGCATGCTCAAAGCCGTTCGCCATAAAGAGATCCTCGCTCTGGTTCAGGGCGGGGGGGCCGTTGAAGTCAATGCATTGGCCGAACGGTTTCAGACCTCGCCGATCACGATTCGGCGCGACCTTATTGAATTGCATGAACGCGGGCTGCTGGAACGCACGCGAGGTGGCGCCGTTTCCGGCGAGGTCATCGCCGAAGGCTGGGCGCGTTACGAGAGCATCAGCTACGCCGAACGGGAACGGGAGAACTTTCGGGAAAAGCGCGCGATTGCGGAGGTGGCCGCGCAACTGGTCTCCGATGGCGACTGCATTCTGGTGAATGGGGGTACGACCTCACGGCATCTGGCCGAGGCGCTTCGCGGTCACAACAACCTGCATGTGGTCACGAACGGACTGACGGTTGCGATGGAGTTCGCCCGAAGCCAGAACGCTTCGGTTTATTTGTTGCCTGGCAGCATCGACTTCAAAAAGATGGCCTCGGTGAGCCGCCCCGCCCCTGGCGCCTTTGACGACATCTCGGTTCGCGCGGCTTTTCTGGGGGTTCACGGCATCTCGCCCGC
>DASUJA010000144.1:0-7146 GCA_036279515.1 Rhodocyclaceae bacterium
CGCCGGCCTGCCCCACATCCTGATGCGCTTCTTCACCGTGACCGACGCCAAGGAAGCCCGGAAGTCCGTGCTCTACGCCTCCGGTTTCGTGGCCTACTTCTTCAACGTGATCTTCCTGATGGGCCTGTGCGCCATCCTGATTGTTGGTCAAAACCCGGACTTCTTTGAAGGCGGCGTCGTTGGCGGCAAGCTGATCGGTGGCGGCAACATGGTTGCCATGCACTTGGCCAAGGCAGTGGGCGGCAACATGCTGCTGGGCTTCCTGGCTGCTGTGGCCTTCGCCACCATCCTGGCCGTGGTTTCCGGTCTGGCCCTGGCTGGCGCTTCCGCAATCTCCCACGACCTCTATGCACGTGTGATCAAGAAGGGCACTGCTTCTGCCGCTCAGGAAATCCGCGTGTCGAAGATCGCCACCATCTGCCTCGGCTTTGTGGCCATTTTCCTCGGCATCCTGTTCGAGAAGCAGAACGTGGCCTTCATGGTGGGCTTGGCCTTCGGTATCGCCGCGGCTGCCAACTTCCCCGTGCTGATCCTCTCCATGTACTGGAAGGGCCTCACCACTCGCGGCGCCTTGGTGGGCGGCTACAGCGGCCTCGTCTCCGCCGTGATGTTCGTGGTGTTGTCCAAGTCCGTATGGGTGGATGTGTTCCACTACAAGGCTGCCATCTTCCCCTACACCCAGCCCGCCCTGTTCGCCATGCCCGTGGCCTTCCTGCTGGCTTACATCTTCTCGAAGACCGACAGCAGCGTTCGCGCCCAAGCTGAAATCGAAGCCTTTGAAGACCAGTACGTCCGAGCCCAAACCGGCTACGGCGCCGCCTCCGCTAGCAACCACTAACGATCAGGCAAGTAAAAAGCCCCCGCAGCCAAAAGCTGCGGGGGCTTCTTTTCGTCCCTGTCGGTCACTGGAAGGTGACTAAAGGCTGCGCACCTTATCCGCGACTCACCCCCACCACCCCCGACACCTCGCCAAGCAAGGCAGAAATGCGTTGCAGCGACGCGGTGCCCGGCACCTCCACGGTGAAGGACATGCGGGCCTTGCTGCCCTTGGATAGGGTGTTCACTGCCGTGACGTTCAGCTTCTCTTTTGAGAACACATCGGAGATGTCCCGCAACAAACCCTGGCGGTCGTTGGATTCGACGATCAGGTCGATGGCGTAGACGGCATCCTGCTGGCCATGGCCCCATTCGGCGGAGATGACGCGCTCGGGGTTTTGCTTCGCCATGTTGCGGAAGTTGGAGCAACCCACGCGATGGATGGAGACGCCTTTACCCCGTGTGACAAAACCCGTGATGAGGTCAGGCGGTGCGGGTTTGCAGCAGCGACCTAGCTGGGTGAGCAGCTTGTCCACGCCCACCACCAGCACTTTGGAATCGCCGGCCTTGCTGCGGCGGGTGACGATCTCCGGTTCCGCTTCGGCGTTGGCGGCATTGCCTCGTAGGGCGGTCTGTAGCGCACGCTGACCGAGCTCGCCGTGGCCTGCGACGCGGAACATGGTTTCCGCGTTTTTGAGGCCGAGCTTGTGAGCGAGTTCTTCCAGATTGGTCTGGCTGCTTGCGCCGCCTTCGCGCTGGAGTTCCTTGAGCACGAAGGCGCGGCCTTGGGCCAGGGCGACGGCTTCCTCTTCCGCGACGAACCACTGCTTGACCTTGCGCTTGGCGCCGGCGCTGACGAGATAGCCTTGGGTCGGGTTGAGCCAATCCCGCGAAGGGCCGCCGGTTTTGGCGGCCACTACCTCAACGCGCTGACCGTTGAGCAGCGGGCGATTGAGCTGAACCAACTGCCCATCCACCTTCGCGCCCCGGCAACGATGGCCCAGGTCCGTGTGCAGGCGATAGGCGAAGTCGAGGGGCGTGGAGCCCCGCGGCAAATCCACTACGCGATCTTGGGGCGTGAGCACGTAGATGGTGTCGTCCAGGGACGCACGCTTGAACTGCTCCACCCATTGGGAGGAATCGGTGATTTCGTCGCGCCAAGAAAGCAGTTGGCGCAGCAGGGAAATCTTGTCGTCGTAGGCGGAGTCGGCAATGGTAGGCGCACCGGCTTCCTTGTAGCGCCAGTGGGCGGCGACGCCCAGCTCGGCGTGGTCGTGCATGTCCTGGGTGCGTATCTGCACCTCCAGGGCGCGGCCGTCCTCGGCCATCACGGCCGTGTGCAGGGAGCGGTAGAAGTTGCCCTTGGGCTGGGTGATGTAGTCGTCGAACTCGCCGGGCACGGGCGTCCAGAGCTGATGCACTAGACCCAGGGCCGCGTAGCAGTCCTTGAGTTCCTTGACGATGATGCGCATGGCACGCACGTCGTACACCTGGCTGAAGTCCAGATGCTTGGCGCGCATCTTGTTCCAGATGCTGTAGATGTGTTTGGGTCGCCCATACACCTCCGCCTCGATGCCCAGGTTGGCCAGCTCCCGCTTGAGCCGCGCCACAGCACTGGTGATAAAGGCTTCCCGCTCCAGGCGCTTCTCGTCCAGCATCTTGGCGATGCGCTTGTAAGTGGCCGGCTCCAGGAAGCGGAAGGACATATCCTCCAGCTCCCACTTGAAGGGCCACACGCCAAGGCGATTGGCCAGGGGCGCGTAGATGTCCAGGCTCTCGCGGGCGAACAGCAGGCGCTCGGGCACGTCCTTGTCGGACCACCAACGCAGGGTCTGGATGCGGGAGGCGAGGCGCAGCATGACCACGCGGATGTCTTCCACCATGGCCAGCAGCATCTTGCGCAGAACTTCGGTCTGCTCCTTGACCTGGGCCGTGCCTTCCTCGGCACGCGTCAGCAGGCGCAGGGGCGCAAGGCGGGTGAGGCCTTTGACCAGATGGGCGATGGGGGCGCCGAACTTTTCAGCGATGACGATTTCGTAATCGTCCAGGTCGGCCGCCACGTCGAAGAGCAACGCAGCGATTCGGGTTTCCACGTCCAGTCCTTGGCCGGCGAGGATCACAGCCATGGCGACGGCGTGAGGCAGCACGGGCTCGCCGGTGCCGAGGGTGCGTTCGCCATAGGTATCGCGGGCGAACTCGAAGGCTGCTTGCAAGCGGGCCTGTTCCTCAGCCGGCAAGCCGGCCTCCGCCAAGCTCAGGGCTGCGGCGTCGACGGTGATACCGGAGATTGCATGTACGACGGAAACCATGGCCCAAGGCCGGCGCCTTACGGCGCCGCGCTGACTCCTTCGTGCTTAATTAGTGCTTAACCAACCCACTTCCGCGCATTGCGGAACATGTTCATCCAGGGGCTATCTTCGCCCTGCCCTTCGGGATGCCAGGACATCTGCACCGTGCGGAAGACCCGCTCCGGGTGCGGCATCATGATGGTGAAGCGGCCATCGGCGGTGGTGAGGCCGGTAATGCCATCGGGCGAGCCGTTGGGATTGAACGGGTAGGACGTGGCCACCTTGCCGGCGTTGTCGATGTAACGCATGGCCGTGATGGCCTTGCCTGCATCGCCCGTGAAGACGGCGCGGCCTTCGCCGTGGGACACCACGACGGGGGCCTTCGTTCCGGCCATGCCCTGGAAGAAGATGGAGGGCGACTCGGGAATTTCCACCATCACGAAGCGGGCCTCGAACTGCTCGCTACGATTGCGGTGGAAGGTGGGCCAATCCTGGGCGCCGGGGATGATGGAAGCCAGGTTGCTCATCATCTGGCAGCCGTTGCAAACGCCCAGGGCAAAGGTGTCGGCGCGATTGAAGAAGGCGGCGAAGTGGTCCTTGAGGCGAGCATTGAAAAGGATGGACTTGGCCCAGCCTTGGCCCGCGCCCAGCACGTCGCCGTAGGAGAAGCCGCCGCAAGCGGCGAGGCCCTTGAATTGAGCCAGGTCGACGCGCCCTGCTTGCAGGTCGGACATGTGCACGTCGACGGCGGCGAAGCCGGCGCGATCGAAGGCGGCAGCCATTTCCACTTGGCCGTTCACGCCCTGCTCGCGAAGAATCGCGATGCGCGGCTTGGCGCCAGTGGAAACGAAGGGAGCCACCGGCGTGAAGGGCGCATGCACGGAGAGGCCAGGATTGGCGGCCACATCCGAAGACACGGCGTCGAATTCTTCTTGTGCGCAAACGGGGTCATCGCGCAGACGGGCCACCTGGAAGCTGACCTCGCTCCAGATGCTTTGCAGTTCGCCGCGCGTGGCTTTGAAGACTTGCTTGGCGTTGCGCCAGATGCGCACTTCGTCGGCGGTGTTGGTGTTACCGATCAGGTGGCTGCACTTGCCCAGGCCGGCGTCGCGCAGGGCCTGCATGACGACGCTGCGGTCGGCGTGGCGAATCTGCACCACGGCACCCAGTTCTTCATTGAACAGAGCGGTCATGAGCCGGTCGTTGAAGCGGCCTTCGATGACGCGGGGGCCGCGCTCGATGCCGTCCACGTCGTTCATCAAATCGTCGTAGCAGAGGGCGTCCATGTTGAGGGACACACCCACGCGGGAGGCGAAGGCCATCTCGCACACGGCGGCGAAGAGACCACCGTCGGAACGGTCGTGATAGGCCAGCAGCTTGCCTTCGCTGTTGAGGCGCTGGATCACGTTAAAGAAGGCCTTGAGGCTTGCGGCATCCACGTCGGGAGCTTCGCCGCCCCACATCTTGGCGGCGCCGAATACTTGTGCGAGCGCAGAGCCGCCCAGGCGGTTCTTGCCTTGGCCCAGGTCGATCAGCAGCAACTCAGTTTCCTCACCCGTTTCGCCCACTTCCTTGTCGGCACGCAGTTGAGGCGTGAGCGTCTTGGATACGTCGGCGGCAGGCGCGAAGGCAGTGACGATCAGGGACAGAGGCGCGACCACTTGCTTGGCCTTGCCTTCATCTTCCCAGCGGGTGCGCATGGAAAGAGAGTCCTTGCCCACGGGGATGGAGACGCCCAGTTCGGGGCAGAACTCCAGGCCCACGGCCTTCACGGTATCGAACAGCGCGGCGTCTTCCGCGCCATGGCCGGCGGCGGCCATCCAGTTGGCGGAGAGCTTCACGTCGCCCAGATCGCTGATGGAAGCGGCGGCCAGATTGGTGATGGACTCGCCCACGGCCATGCGACCGGAAGCGGCGGCGTCGATCAGAGCCACCGGCGTGCGCTCGCCCATGGCGAAGCATTCGCCCAGCTTGGTGTCGTAACCCATGGCGGTGACGGCCACGTCGGCCACGGGCACCTGCCAGGGACCGACCATCTGATCGCGGGCGGTGAAGCCGCCCACGGTGCGGTCGCCGATGGTGATGAGGAAATTCTTGGATGCCACGGAAGGCAGACGCAGCACGCGCTCGGCGGCTTCCTTCAGATCGACGCCAGTGGTGTCGAAAGCTTCGGCGGCCACAGTGCCGTGAGCGGCGTTGCGATGCATCTTGGGCGGCTTGCCCAGCAGCACTTCCATGGGCATATCGACGGGCTTGTTGCCGAAGACGTCGTCCTTCACTTCCAGATGATCGTCGTCGGTGGCGACGCCGAGCACGGAGAAGGGGCAGCGCTCGCGCTCGCACATGGCACGGAACTCTTCGAGGCGTTCCGGCGCGATGGCAAGGACGTAACGCTCTTGGGATTCGTTGCTCCAGATTTCGCGGGGCGACATGCCGGGCTCTTCGGAAGGCAGCGCGCGCAGATCGAACTTGGCACCGCAGCCCGCATCATGGGCAAGCTCAGGCATGGCGTTGGAAATGCCGCCGGCACCCACGTCATGGATGGCGAGGATGGGATTGTTCTCGCCCATCTGCCAGCAGCGGTCGATGACTTCCTGAGCACGGCGCTGGATTTCAGGATTGCCCCGTTGCACGGAAGCAAAGTCCAGATCGGCGGTGTTAGTACCCGTCGCCATGGAAGACGCTGCACCGCCGCCGAGGCCGATCAGCATGCCGGGGCCGCCCAGTTGGATCAACAGAGAGCCGGGGCCGAACTTGATCTTGAAGGAGTCGCGGTCGGCGATGTTGCCCACGCCGCCGGCAATCATGATGGGCTTGTGATAGCCGCGCATCTCGCCGCCCCACTCCTGCTCGAAAGTGCGGAAGTAGCCGGTGAGATTGGGGCGACCGAATTCGTTGTTGAACGCTGCGGCGCCGATGGGGCCTTCGATCATGATGTCGAGGGCAGAGGCGATGCGATCAGGCTTGCCGTAGCCGGATTCCCAAGGCTGCTTGTAGCCGGGGATGTTCAGGTCGGACACGGAGAAGCCGGACAGACCGGCCTTGGGCTTGGAGCCGCGGCCTGTGGCGCCTTCGTCACGAATCTCGCCGCCGGAGCCAGTCGCAGCGCCAGGGAAGGGAGAGATGGCGGTCGGGTGGTTGTGGGTTTCCACCTTGGCCAGGATGTGGGTCTTCTCGTTCGAGTAGGCGTAGCTGCCATCTTCACGGGGGAAGAAGCGGCGAATCTCGGCGCCTTCCACAACGGCGGCATTATCGGAGTAGGCAACGACGGTGCCCTCGGGATGAGCCTTGTGGGTCTCGCGGATCATGCCGAACAAGGAGTGGGACTGGTCCTGGCCATCCACGGTCCAGCTGGCATTGAAGATCTTGTGACGGCAGTGCTCGGAGTTGGCCTGGGCGAACATCATCAATTCCACGTCGGTGGGATTGCGGCCCAGCTTGGTGAAGTTGGTGACGAGGTAATCGATTTCGTCTTCGGAGAGCGCGAGGCCCAGTTCGCCGTTGGCCTGCACCAACGCGGCACGGCCGCCTCCAATGATGTCGACGGTGGTGAGGGGCTGGGGTTCGAAGTGGCGGAACAGTTGCTCGCCGGCGTCAATGGAATCCAGCACGGATTCAGTCATGCGGTCATGCAACTTGGCGGCCAATGCAGCGCGGTCCAAGTTCTTGCCGCTGGCGTGATACGCGATGCCGCGCTCGACGCGATGCAGATTGGCAAAGCCGCAGTTGCGGGCAATGTCGGTGGCCTTGGAAGCCCACGGAGAAATGGTACCGATACGCGGCGTAACCAGCAGCAACTCGCCAGCCGGTTCAGCGGTAAGCGCGGCGGAAATGCCCAACAGGTCTTTCAATCGACCAAGTTCCTCATTGCTCAAGGCGCCGTCGATTTCCACAAAGTACCAATGCTCGGCAGCGAGAGCCTTGAGGCCGGGAACGCTGGCGCGAACCTGCTCTTGCAAACGGGAAAGACGGGAAGCGGAAAAAGCGGCCAGGCCGCGCAGCTTGAGGATTTGGGACATATGAGGACCGCCGAAGCGAAGGG
>DASUJA010000145.1:0-9883 GCA_036279515.1 Rhodocyclaceae bacterium
CGCTTGTCCGTATAACCCGCACTAGCAGGTAAATCCCCCCATGTCATTGAATTTGGAAGAGATTGGCCGCATTGCCAAGCTGGCCCGTCTCGAACTGTCTGATCGCGAAGCGGAAACCACCCGCGACCAGTTGAACGGCATCTTTGGCTTCATCGAGCAGCTCCAATCGGTCAACACCGACGGCATCGAACCCATGGCCCATGCCATGGACGTGGTGCAACGACTGCGTGCCGACGTGGTTACCGAAGGCAACCAACGGGAAGCCTTCCAGAAAATTGCACCGGAAACGGAAGCAGGTTTGTATCTAGTACCCAAGGTCATCGAATGAGCGCCTTCATCAACGCATCCCTTAAAGAGTTGTCCACGGCCCTTGCGAGCAAGCAGGTGTCCGCAGTGGAACTGGCGTCTTTGTTCCTTGATCGCGTCGAAAAGTTCAATCCGGCCATCAACGCCTTCGTCACCGTGGATCGGGAAGAGACCATCGCCATGGCAAAGGATGCCGACGCACGCCGCGCCGCTGGCGAGACTTCGCCGCTGCTGGGCGTGCCCCTCGCCCACAAGGACATCTTCTGCACCGAAGGCTGGCTGACCACCTGCGGCTCCAAGATGCTGCACAACTTCGTCAGTCCCTATGACGCCACCGTGGTCGCCAAGTTCAAGCAAGCCGGCACGGTGACGCTGGGCAAGCTGAACATGGACGAGTTCGCCATGGGCTCTTCCAACGAGACCTCCTATTACGGCCCGGTGAAGAATCCCTGGGATCAAAACCGCGTCCCCGGCGGCTCTTCGGGCGGTTCTGCCGCTGCCATCGCCGCGCGTCTGGCGCCTGCCGTGACCGGCACTGACACTGGCGGCTCCATCCGCCAACCGGCCAGCCTGTGCGGCCTCACGGGGCTCAAGCCTACCTACGGCGTCGTCAGCCGCTACGGCATGATCGCCTTCGCCTCCTCCCTGGACCAGGCCGGCCCCATGGCCAAGTCCGCCGAGGATTGCGCGCTGATGCTCAACGCTATGGCGGGCTTCGACGAACGGGATTCCACGTCGCTCCAACGTCCCGCCGAGGACTACGCCCGCGATCTGAACAAGCCTCTGCAAGGCCTCCGCATCGGTCTGCCCAAGGAGTTCTTCAGCGAAGGCATGGACACCGACGTGCGCGCCGCCGTTGATGCTGCCTTGGACGAGTACCGCAAGTTGGGCGCCGTCACCGTCGAGGTGAGCCTGCCCAATTCCGGTTTGTCCGTGCCTGCCTACTACGTGATCGCCCCGGCCGAGGCCAGCTCCAACCTGTCGCGCTTCGACGGCGTGCGCTACGGCCATCGCGCTGCCGAGTACAGCGACCTCAACGACATGTATGCCAAGAGCCGCGCCCAGGGCTTCGGCCCCGAGGTAAAGCGCCGCATCCTGATCGGTGCCTACGTGCTGTCCCACGGCTACTACGACGCCTACTACCTGAAGGCCCAAAAGATCCGCCGCCTGATCGCTCACGACTTTGAAGAAGCCTTCAAGGTCTGCGACGTGATCGCCGGTCCGGCCTCGCCTTCGGTGGCTTTCGAGTTTGGCGCCAAGAGCGCGGACCCGGTGCAGATGTATCTGTCGGACATCTACACCATCTCCACCAACCTGGCCGGCCTGCCCGGCATGTCCCTGCCCTGCGGCTTTGGCCAGGGCGGCATGCCCGTGGGCTTGCAACTGATCGGCAACTGGTTCGATGAAGCGCGCATGCTGAATGTGGCGCATCAGTATCAGCAACAAACGGATTGGCATCTGCGTATGCCGGAGGGCGTGAAATGAGTTGGGAAGTCGTTATCGGTCTGGAAACTCACGCCCAGCTTCAGACCAAGTCCAAGATTTTCTCCGGTGCGGCCACGGCCTTCGGCGCCGAGCCCAACGCCCAGGCTTGCGCGGTGGACATTGCCCTGCCCGGCGTGTTGCCGGTGCTAAATCGTGAAGCGGTGGTTTGCGCCATCAAGTTTGGTTTGGCGGTTGGCGCCACCATCGCGCCGCGTTCCATCTTCGCCCGCAAGAATTACTTCTACCCGGACCTGCCAAAGGGCTACCAGATCAGCCAGTTCGAGATCCCCGTGGTGGGTGGCGGCAGCCTGACTATCCAGGTCGAAGGCAAGGAACCGAAGCATGTTCGCTTGACTCGCGCTCACCTGGAAGAAGATGCAGGCAAGTCCCTGCACGAGGACTTCCACGGCAAGACCGGCATCGACCTCAATCGCGCCGGTACGCCGCTGTTGGAGATCGTCTCCGAGCCCGACATGTCCTCCGCTGCCGAAGCCGTGGCCTACGCCAAGGCGCTCCACGGCCTGGTGACCTGGATCGGCATCTGCGACGGCAACATGCAGGAAGGCAGCTTCCGCTGCGACGCCAACGTCTCGGTACGCCGCCCCGGCGAGCCGCTCGGTACCCGCCGCGAGATCAAGAACCTGAACTCCTTCCGCTTCCTGGAACAGGCCATCAACTACGAGATCCAGTGGCAGATCAACGAGATCGAAGAAGGCCGCAAGATCCAGCAAGCCACGGTGCTGTTCGACCCGGACACGGGCGAAACCCGCGCCATGCGCAGCAAGGAAGACGCCCAGGATTACCGCTACTTCCCCGACCCCGACCTGCTGCCGCTGGAGATCAAGGCCGACTGGATCGAGGAAGTGAAGTCCGGCTTGCCCGAACTGCCCGCCGCAAAGCAGGCCCGCTTCCAGTCCGAACTGAGCCTCTCAGCCTACGATTCCCTCGCCATCACAGCCAGCTTCGATACGGCCCGCTACTTTGAAGAAACCGTGGCTATCGCCGGCAAAGCCAACGCCAAGCCGGTCGCCAATTGGGTAATGGGCGAAATCGCGGCCCGCCTGAACAAGGAAGGCAAGGACATCGCCGCTGCGCCGGTGACGCCTCAGCAACTGGCCGGCGTAATTGCTCGCATCGCTGACAACACCATCTCCAACAAGATCGCGCGCGACGTGTTCGAGGCCCTGTGGGGCGGCGAAGGCAAGGACGCGGACAGCATCATCGAGGCCAAAGGTCTGAAGCAGATCACCGACACCGACGCCATCGAGAAGATCATCGACGAGGTGCTCGCCGCTAACCAGAAGTCGGTGGAAGAGTTCCGCGCCGGCAAGGACAAGGCATTCAACGCTCTGGTGGGTCAGGCCATGAAGGCCACCAAGGGCAAGGCCAACCCTCAGCAGGTAAATGATCTGCTGCGGAAGAAGCTGGAAGGCTGATTACTCAGGCTTGTGGGGCTCCGGCCCCACCAAACGAAAAGGCCGAGGATCGCTCCTCGGCCTTTTCGTTTTTGTCCGGCAGTCGGACTTACTTCTTGTCGTCCTTGCGCAGTTCGCGCAGGCGGGCACGGTCGGCCTCGAAGCGGGCCTTGATGTCCTCGATTTCCTTCTTCTTATTTTCCAGTGCCGTTGTGAGGGTCTGAATTTCCGTGTCGTTGCGACGCATGGAATCCTTCAGGTCCGCCGGCAGGGGTTTGTTCTTGTAGAACTCGCCATCCTTCGCCAGCTTGGCTTTGGCTTTGGTTGCCGCGTCGATCTTCTCCTGCGCCTGCTTCATGCTGCGTTCCACCTCGGCAATCTGGCGGTCGCGGGCATTATCCAGATCGGACTCCTTGGCGTAGGTACTCATCAGCGCCTGATCGCGGCGATTCTGCTCAAGGGCCAGACGATCTGCTTCACGCTTCTTCTTCTGCTCCACATCGCGAGCAGCCTGCTGGGCCTCGGTCAGGGGCGCTTCCTGGGTGCGAACCTTCTGGCCGCGTTCGTTGATCTCGCTATAGGCCTTGTTACGACACACCTCCGGCAGCACGTCGCCGCAGGCGCGAACACCGTTGTCGTCGTTGCAGCAGAACAAGCGCGCTGCTAGGGCAGGGGAGGAAACGCCGGCAAAACCGGCGCTGAGCAGGGCAAACAGGGCGAGTCGCTTGAGCATGGTCAGTCTTCCTGAATTCCGTATTGTTCGCGATAGCGGATGACCGCTTCCAGATTGCGCTCCAGTTCCGTGTTGCCTTGGAGGAAGGCAATCAGGTCTCGAAGCGTTGCTACGGCCACCACGGGGATGCCGTAGCTTTGCTGCACTTCCTGCACGGCGGACTTTTCGCCGGTGCCTTTTTCTTGGCGGTCCAGGGCAATCACCACACCGGAAGGTGTGGCGCCTGCATTGCGGATCATGTCTACCGACTCACGCACGGAGGTGCCGGCGGAGATCACGTCGTCCACGATCAGCACCTTGCCGGTCAGGGGGGCGCCTACCAGAGTGCCGCCTTCGCCATGATCCTTGGCTTCTTTGCGGTTGTAGGCAAAGGGAACGTTGCGACCGTGTTGGGAAAGACTGATGGCGATGCCGGCGGCCAGGGGAATTCCCTTATAGGCGGGGCCGAACAGCACGTCGAACTCGATGCCGGAAGCCAGGATGGCCTTGGCGTAGAAATCGCACAGGGCAGCCATGGAATCGCCGTCGTTGAACAGGCCAGCGTTGAAGAAGTAGGGGGAAAGACGGCCAGCCTTGGTCTTGAACTCGCCGAAGCGAAGCACGCCCTTCTGGCAGGCGAATGCGATGAAATCGCGGCTCAGGTCTTGATTTGTCATGGGCGGCAATTCTACATCGTCCGCCCGGGGCGGCTCACGCCGCCCCTCATCCATCTCAGTCGTGACAGAGCAGGTCGGCGTCCGCTACGGCTGAATCGACCATGCGTTGCAAGTTGCTCACCACCTGCATGCTGCCGGCTTCCATCGCCTCCACGTGTTTCAGCATGCCGGCCATGTCGCCTTGCAGCTTGGCCTCGAGCGCCGCAATACCGTGAGAGTGCACTTCTTTGTGGGGGGGCTCGATCTCTCGATAGCCGGACAGCTGGCTGAAGCATTCCTTGCCTTCGCCTTCGTAGTACCACTTGCCTAGTCGGCAGCCCGTATGGGACGCCACTTGGCCCGGCGCCAAATCTTTGAGGCCGAACAAGCCCATGTAGATGTTGAACTTGAACACTAGGTGATCCACCTTGGCCAGCTCCACGAAGCTCGTGAGGGAACTCCCTGCAATCACCTGCTCCATGCGCTTAGACAGCCCCATCATCTCGTGCATGTCCTCAGTGGCGCGCTGCGCACGGCCGCTGAAATCGTCCGCTGCCTGGGAGAGAGACTCCATGGAAACTTTCGCTGCATTGGAATCGTGCTGGATGCTGGACACCAGGGTGCCGATTTCCTTGGTGGCATTGGACGTACGTTCAGCCAACTTGCGTACTTCGTCCGCCACCACGGCGAATCCACGGCCAGCCTCGCCGGCGCGAGCAGCTTCGATAGCTGCATTGAGCGCAAGCAAGTTGGTCTGATCGGCGATCTCGTGAATCAACTGCACGATGGCACTGATCTCGCCTGCCTGACGTGCCAAGGCGTCCACTTTTCCGGCAGTACTGGCGGAATCTTCGGCCAGCCGGTGCAAGCTCGAGGTGATTTCGGTGGTCGCTTTGCCGCTATCCACCGATACCTCGGCAACATGAGCCGCCTGAACCTTCTCGTCCTTCAGGACGTTGGCCATATTGCTCAAGCTCGCCTGCGAACCCGACAAGGTCTCGCTAAAAACGGAGAGGTTGCGGAGAATGGAACGTAGCGTCTCGCACTCATTCTCCTTGGCGGCAGCCTGTTGTTCCTTGGCCACCTGCTCCTGGCGGAGGGTTTGGATTTCCTGCAAGAGTTGCTGTTCTCGCTGCTTTAGTGCGTCGATTTCTTGTTGATCGACGTCATTCCGCTGACGTTTTCCCCAGAACATATTCTTCAACCTCTCAATTATTTACGGCCTCGCAGAAACACAACTGTTTCCGCCCCCTGGACCTTCTTTTTTGCAACCTTTGAGTTTAGATAATTAAACCCAAAAGAAAAGGGGTTTTTCCGCGCCGGGGAGTCTGCCTACAATTCATCCCTACGCAACCGGCTATACCCAGCAAAAGCACCCAACTCTGTGGATAGCCGGAAGCACTTTCAATCGCCTAGCGCAACTTATTTCACACGACCCCGCAACCCATTGGTGACAGACACAATTTTTCCTGATTTGCCATCGGACGGCATATTACTTTGGTAACAGTGCCCCCGGAAAAGCCTTAGTGAAAAAAGAGCTTTCGACAGGAATCACTACCTGGAATTTGGCTTTACACCTCAAGACCTTCGCCCCAACCCTAGGAAATCCATGATTCAAATCGTCAGCGCCAACCTAAATGGCATTCGCTCGGCCACCACCAAAAGTTTTCTCGATTGGCTGGAAGCCGGAAAAGCGGATGTGGTTTGCATCCAGGAACTGAAAGCCCAGGCAGCGGACCTGAGCGAAAGGATGCGCGCCCCCGCCGGATATCGCGGCTACTTTCATTACGCGGAAAAAAAGGGCTATAGCGGCGTTGGCATCTATGCGCGCCGGGAACCTGACCGCATCATCGAAGGCATCGGCCACGCGGGTTTCGATGCCGAAGGTCGCTACATTCGGGCGGATTTCGGCAATCTGTCGGTGATTTCTGTCTACGTACCCTCGGGCTCTTCTTCTCCCGAGCGGCAACAAGCCAAGTTTGAATTCATGGACGAATTCTTCCCTGTGCTGGACAGCCTGCGCAAGGAAGGCCGGGAACTGATTCTCTGCGGCGACTGGAACATCGCCCACAAGGAAATCGACCTGAAGAACTGGAAGTCGAACCAGAAGAACTCTGGCTTCCTGCCCGAAGAGCGGGCTTGGCTGTCCCGAGTCTTGGACGAACAGGGTTGGGTCGATGTCTATCGGCGCCTTTATCCAGAAGCCACCGGCGACGCCTACACTTGGTGGAGCAATCGAGGCCAGGCTTGGGCCAAGAACGTGGGGTGGCGTATCGATTACCAGCTTGCCACAAGCGGCATCTCCGCCACGGCGAAATCAGCATCGATCTATAAAGAACAACGGTTCTCGGACCACGCTCCCCTCTGCATTCATTACGACTTCGCCTTCTAAAAACCGCCTGGAGGGCGCCACTACGACCAATGTCATTGCGGATGGGCTATAAAGGAAGTAGCCTCTTAGGGCTCTCCAGAATTTTTCTAAAAGGAAGTTTCCATGAACGACACCGTGAACAAAGAAAAGCTGATCGCCGACTTCAAGGTGGTGGTTGCCGACGCTGAAGAACTGCTGCGTGCCACTGCCGGCCAAGCTGGCGAAAAGGCTGTCGAGTTGCGTGAAAAGGTCCAGGCTCATCTGAGCAACGCCAAGTACACCCTGGCCGAAGCTCAGGATGCCGTGGTTGCCAAGGCCAAGGCCGCAGGCCGCGCCGCCGACGACTACGTGCATGAGAACCCCTGGCGCTCCGTAGGTATCGGCGCTGGCGTGGGCCTCATCATCGGCTTACTGATCGGTCGTCGTTAATTGTCCGCAGCGTCCCATCCCGGCCTGCTTGCATCCTTGCGTCAGTTCCTCGCCCATGGCGTGGAACTCGCGCAGACGAGGCTTGAGCTCATCCTTCTTGAATTGGAGGAAGAGAAGAACCGCGTGTTCAAGCTGCTGGTCTGCACAGTGGCCGCGTTGATGCTGCTGGGTGCGGGGCTGGTATTCCTCGCTGTATTCATCACCGTCCTGCTCTGGGAAGAACATCGGCTGCTGGCCTTGGGGCTGTGCAGCACGTTCTTCCTCGGCGGTGGGTTGGCGGCGGCGGGTGGCGTCTTGTTCATTGCCCGCCAGCGTCCGCGCCATCCTCATGAGGCCAGCATGGATGAATTGAGCCAAGATCGCGCATCGATCCTTCCGCCCCAGTCATGAGCGATGTGGACCTGGCGCTCAAGAAGCAGCGCCTGATTCTCAAGAGCACGGCCCTCCGCGCCTCCATGGTGGAGGACGTTCAGCCTCTGCAGCCTCTCTTCACCGGCGCAGACCGCGTGGTGATGGTCATCCACTGGATTCAACAACGTCCTCAATTGATCGCCGCTGCCTTGGTCGCATCCTTGGTTCTGCGCCCCCGCAAAGTCCTGCGCTGGGGACGACGGGGCTTTGTACTCTGGAAGACCTGGCAAAAGATTCAAACGCTAAGGCAGGCATGAACTCCCGCCTGCCGTTGGTTCCCAAGCGTCCGCGCGACGGACGAGTCGGTCTCTGGCATCGCATGCTGGAAGCCCAGCAACGGGAACGCCATCAATTGGTTTCCGAGCTATCCCAAATTCGGGGCTTCATGCCCCTGCTGATGAAACGCCGCAACGGCCAGCGCTGGACCCGTGACGAACGGCAAAATCTCCAAGCCCAGCTCCATGCCATGGCCCACCTGTCGCCCTACCTGGTGGTTCTGGCGCTGCCCGGTTCCTTTGCGCTGATCCCCGTTCTGGCCTGGTGGCTAGATCGACGGCGCGGACGGCGCACCAACGACCCCATAGCCAACGCTTAACACCAGCAAGCTCCGCAAACCCGCTCAAACCGGGCGTCTTCTGTAGTTTTCCCGTTATTTTCGACACGCCGCTCGGCGGCTGGCGCCGTTAGCATGCGCGCCATGTTTGCCATTGCCCGCCTCATCCTCGCCCCCCTGCGCCTTGCCACCCTCGGCGCCAGCCTGATGCTCGCCGCCTGCGGCAGCCTGCCACCGTCCGCTCCAGCCCCAGATACCGCCAGCCAGAACATCAGAACTCCCGACGATCCCCGCAGTATCGACGTGGTCATGTTTGCCTTGGGTCTGATGGAAACCGGCTATCGCTTTGGTGGCAAGAACCCCGAAGCTGGCCTGGATTGCAGCGGCATGGTGAGTTACGTGTTCGACAAGGCAGCCGGACTCAAACTGACCGGCTCGGCAGCGGACCTGGCACGCAAGGGGCGTCCCGTACGGCGCGAGGCGCTTCGCCCCGGCGACCTGTTGTTCTTCAACATCAATAGCCACCCCCATTCCCACGTAGCGATCTACATTGGGGACGGTCGCTTCATTCACGCCCCCAGTACCAAGGGCAAGGTGAAAGTTGAAGACCTGGACAAGCCCTGGTTCGCCTCCCGTTTCGAGGAAGCGCGGACCTACCTAGATTGAGTTGAAGCACCAACAAAGGTGCTTATCAGGAGACGCCTATCAGGCGAACACGCTAACGGCGGCCTGAGACGCAACGTTCGCGCTACCTGAGATACCGTAGACCCGAGATAGGTCGCGGCTCGTGGCGTTGGCGCTTTGAGTAGAAGATGTATCGCCGTTGGTATCGGACGCAACGGTCTGATTCTGCTGCTCCTGCTGCTTTTCCGCCTCGGCTGCCTTTTGCGCCATCGCCTGGGCTTCTTCCCGCAACTTGTCGGCACGGCCTTGCTCTTCGAGACGAGAGCCTGCGGCAGCCACCGAGTAGTCCTGCTGGGACGGTTCAGCCGGCGCTAACGCAGCCGTTTGAATACGCTCCCCTTTGCGGATATTGGCATCCGGCTTCTTCTCTGGAGAGGTATCGATGCCCACCTCGCCGCCAACGGCGTACTGCTTACCGTCCGGACCATAGGTGTAGCTGTACTGGGGACCACTGGTAATGAGTTCGCGACCCGCCGCAATGTGGGCCTGCTCGTGAGCACGAACTTTCCTATCGGTGGCCTGGAGTTGGTCCACCTGCTGCTGTTGTTGGGGACTCAGCTGCCCAGCGGCGGGCTTTTTCTCCGCCGGAGGCTTGGTCGCCCCCTGCACGGTGCCAGTGATCTGATCCCGAAGCAAAGGAATCCCTACCCCCGTGGCTTGGGAGATACCAATGGACGACAGGGTGGAATTCAGGGTCAGGGAACTCACAGTCCGAAGATAAGTTCAGGATTACCCTGAATTTATAGCGGATAGCGATGAAAACGGAAAGTGGGAAAAGAGCGGTTCGGCCATAGAAACCCGAACGAACGCTTCCGCGCGTCGCCACAACGAAGCGCGGAAGGATAGGAAGGACTACTCCTG
>DASUJA010000146.1:0-3234 GCA_036279515.1 Rhodocyclaceae bacterium
CTGCGTCGCAAGGCTAACTTCGCGGGGCAGCACGGAGGAGTGGGCGGGAACCAGGAGGACGTCATCAAACGTCAGCGCCTTCTGGATGAGTCGCATGGGATTTTCCTCTTTGACAAAGCGCGATTATACGCGAGACCTGGGACCTAACCCAAGGGGGATGACTTGAAGATGCCCGGGAGGCTATTCGTCGCCCGCACCGCCGCCCTTCTTCATGGCCTTGCCTTCGGCGGCCCGCTGCTTGCGGACTTCCTTGGGGTCGGCGATCAGGGGCCGGTAGATTTCCACTCGATCCTTGTCTCGGACCACCGTATCCACCTTGGACAACTTGGCGAAAATGCCGAACTTGCCCTTGGCCAGATCGATCTCTGGATATTTGGCGATCAGCCCCGAAGCCTCGACGGCCTGCTGCAAGGTGGCGCCTTCGGGCAATTTGACAGAGACCAGCTCCTGCCGAGTAGGCAGGGCATAGACGACTTGGACTTGGATGGTTTCAGCCATAACGTTGTTGGGCGCGCTTGACGAAGGATTCGACGAAAGTGTTGGCAATGTGGTGAAACACCGGCCCCAGCGCCTTTTCCAGCAGCTTGTTGGAAAACTCGTACTGGAGTCGGAACTCGATCTTGCAAGCCACATCGCCCAACGGAATGAACCGCCACATGCCGTCCATGTGCTTCAAGGGCCCCTGACGCAGGCGGATCTTCATCCAGCCGGGGTATTCCTTGTCGTTCTCCGTGGAGAAATGGGATTTGAGGCCGTGGTAATTGATGTGGAGCGTCGCCACCGTCCGGGTCGACGTCCGCTCGTGCAGATCGGTGCCGCCGCACCAGGGGAGAAACTGGGGGTAATCCTCGACCGCATCTACCAGATCGAACATCTGGCCGGGGGTATTTTCAATGAGGACGGTTTTTTCAACGACGGCCATGCGGGGCGGAGACTGGGGCGGATTAAAATGAGCGATTCTAACAGTGCCTGCAAGCCACCCCTGCCCTTTACATGAGCATCGTCGACAACAAGAAAGCCTTTCACGACTACTTCATCGAAGAACGCTACGAGGCGGGCTTGGTGCTGGAAGGATGGGAAGCCAAGGCTATCCGCGCCGGTCGCGCCCAGATCAAGGAAGCCTACGTGGTACTGAAGAACGGCGAGGTTTTCCTCATCGGCGCCCACATCAGCCCACTGACCACGGCCTCTACCCACGTCCATCCGGATCCGGTACGCACGCGCAAACTGCTGCTCCACGAAGCCGAGATCAACAAGCTGATCGGCAAGGTGGAACGGGCCGGCTACGCCTTGGTGCCCATTGATCTTCATTACACCAAGGGCCGTATCAAGGCGAGCATCGGCCTAGCCAAGGGCAAGAAGGAATACGACAAGCGTGATACCGAGAAGAAGCGCGACTGGGAACGAGAAAAGGCCCAGCTGATGCGCAGCAAACGCTGATTTCTCAAGTTCTTAGGCCCGCTTCCAGGTAAAATCCGCGCCCTTTCTGGCAGTTCCGCGCCGCCATCTGTGGCGCCTCCAACAATAGATTCCTCCATGAAACACATCCGCAACTTCTCCATCATCGCCCACATCGACCACGGCAAATCCACCCTGGCTGACCGCATCATTCAACGTTGCGGCGGACTTTCGGACCGTGAGATGGAAGCCCAGGTGCTGGATTCCATGGATATCGAAAAGGAACGGGGCATCACCATCAAGGCCCAGACTGCCGCCCTGCACTACAAGGCCAAGGACGGTCAGGTCTACAACCTGAACCTGATCGACACTCCGGGACACGTGGACTTCTCCTACGAGGTTTCCCGTTCCCTGTCCGCCTGCGAAGGCGCGCTGCTGGTGGTGGACGCCTCCCAAGGCGTGGAAGCCCAGACCGTAGCCAACTGCTACACCGCCATTGAGCTGGGCGTGGAAGTGGTGCCGGTCCTGAACAAGATCGACCTGCCCGCTGCAGACCCGGACAACGCCCGCCAGGAAATCGAGGACGTAATTGGCATCGACGCCACCGAAGCCATCCCCTGCTCAGCCAAGACCGGCCTGGGCGTGGATGACGTGATCGAAGCCGTCATCGCCCGCATGCCGCCGCCCGAAGGCGACCCGACGGCGCCCCTGAAGGCCCTGATCGTCGACTCCTGGTACGACACCTACGTGGGCGTAGTGATGCTGGTCCGCGTAGTGGACGGCACCCTCAAGTCCAAGGACAAGATCAAGCTCATGTCCAACGGCGACGTGCATCTCTGCGAACAAGTGGGCGTATTCACTCCCAAGTCCAAGCAGAAGGAAAGCCTCTCCGCCGGCGAAGTGGGCTTCATCATCTCCGGCATCAAGGAACTGAAATCCGCCAAGGTAGGCGATACCGTCACCCTGGCCGACAAGCCTGCGGCCGCTGCCCTACCCGGCTTCAAGGAAATCAAATCCCAGGTGTTCGCCGGCCTCTACCCGGTGGAATCCAACCAGTACGACGCCCTGCGCGACTCCCTGGAAAAGCTGCACCTGAACGACGCCTCACTCCAGTTCGAGCCGGAAGTGTCCCAGGCTCTGGGCTTCGGCTTCCGCTGCGGCTTCCTCGGCTTGCTGCACATGGAAATCGTGCAGGAACGCCTGGAGCGCGAATTCGACATGGACCTCATCACCACCGCCCCCACGGTGGTGTACGAAGTGGTCATGCGCGACGGCACCGTGATCCAGGTGGAAAACCCCTCCAAGCTGCCTGAAATCCAGAAGATGGAAGAGGTGCGGGAGCCCATCATCACCGCCAAGATTTTCGTGCCCCAGGATTACCTGGGCGCAGTCATCACCCTGTGCGAAGCCAAGCGCGGCAACCAGGTGAACATGGCCTACCACGGCCGCCAAGTGCAACTCACCTACGACATGCCCATGGCCGAAGTGGTCATGGACTTCTTCGACAAGCTGAAATCCGTGTCCCGTGGTTACGCCTCCCTGGACTACGACTTCAAGGAATATCGCTCCGCCGATGTGGTGAAGCTGGACATCCTGATCAACGGCGAGAAGGTGGATGCTCTCTCCATCATCGTGCACCGGGCCAACGCGCCCTACCGGGGCCGCGAACTGGCCGCCAAGATGCGCGAGTTGATCCCACGCCAGATGTACGAAGTGGCCATCCAGGCCGCCATCGGCTCCACCATCGTCGCCCGCGAAAACGTGAAGGCCATGCGCAAGGACGTGCTGGCCAAGTGCTACGGCGGCGACATCACCCGGAAGAAGAAGCTGCTGGAA
>DASUJA010000147.1:0-5640 GCA_036279515.1 Rhodocyclaceae bacterium
TTGAAGGCGGGCTTCATCTTGGCCAGGGATTCCATGGTGGTGGCCTTGGGATGTTCGTCGGTGTCGAACACCACTTCGCCCTTGCGGGTCTGCTTGACGATGGGAACGATCTGGGACTTGAAGCGGCCTTCGGCGATGGCGGCAGCGGCACGGCGCTGGGATTCCAGGGCGCAGGCATCCTGCTCTTCGCGGGAAATGTTCCACTTGGTCGCCAGGTTCTCGGCGGTGATGCCCATGTGGCCGACGCCGAAGGGGTCGGTCAGCACGGCGACCATGCCGTCGATGGCCTTGGTGTCGCCCATGCGAGCGCCGGAGCGCAGTGCGGGCATCAGGTAAGCGGCTTTGGACATGACTTCAACGCCGCCGCCCACGCCGTAGTCGGCATCGCCCAGCATGATGTTCTGGGCGGTGGTGACGATGGCTTGCAGACCGGAGGAGCACAGGCGGTTCAGCTGCATGGCCACGGAATCCATGGGCAGGCCGGCCTGGATGGAGGCGACGCGGGAGACGTAGGGGTAACGGGAGTCCGTTGGCATAGTGGTGCCCACGGTCACGTAGTTGATCAGTTGGGGATCGACGCCGGAGCGGGACACCGCTTCCTTCATCACGGTGCCGCCCAGTTCGGCGGGCTCGATATCGGACAGAGCACCACCGAAGGTGCCGATGGCGGAACGTACTGCACTCAGAACTACGACTTCTCTGGACATTGCTGACTCCACTCTATGAGGTGTTAGATGACTACTGACTAAATGTCACTGCTTGTCGCTACTAAATTCTTGTTCAACCCACCCAACTGGCAACCCAGAACAGCGCGAGGACCAGCAACCCCAACACCAGGGTGCGCCATACCAGGCCGATAGTGCTTTGCATGTGATCCACGTCGCCCGCGTCGCCCGTCCCCAACTCGGGACGGTCCTCGACATCGAGATCGCCGTGGAGAGGAAGACCCAGGCTTATGCCCATGGCACCTGCACCACTTGAAAGCAATATACCTGAAGCTTTATCGGGCCACTGATCGGCTTGGGTACGCCAACAATATACAGCGTCTTCAAAATCTCCCACTACCGCAAAACCAGTAGCCGTGAGCCTTACAGGCAACCAATCGATCAAATCGAAGGCACGCCGAGAGAATTTTCCGAAGTGTCCTTGCACGGCATCGTCCCGCTCGCCCCACTGCTTTGCGAAGAATTGGGATAGGCGGTAAAGCAACGCACCGCCAGGCCCCAGCAAGGCAAAACAGTAGAGCGGCGCGAAGACATGCTTATGGGATGAGACCAATGCCTGCTCGATGGAAAGCCGCGCCATCTCGGAACCATTAAGACTGTCGCAGTTGTGTCCCATCCACTCGGCCAACAGGCTGCGGGCGCGATCCGTCTCGCCCAGACGCAATGCAAGCTGAATGTCCGTGAAGTAATGGCTGAACTGCCGGAACCCCATGGTCAGATACAGCGAGACCAAACCGAGCAGCAAAGCGGTGAGGGGATGAGCCCACAACAAGATCAGGTAAATGATCTGCACCAGCCCCGCCGGCACTGCCACTGCGAATACCCAGGCAATCACACCGTGGCCGTATTGGCCGTCGTCGAATTTATCTTCCAGCAGACGGGCATAGCGGGCTAAAGGTTCCTCGATCCAACGCCGCACGGGCAATGGACGGAACTGCTCAATCACCAGGGCGAGAACGGTAACGAACAGGGTCATGGTTAAACGTTTTCCATCAAGGTAAGTAGATTCACGAGCATGCCGGCGGTGGCACCCCATATGTAGAAGCTATGCCAATCGGTAGCCCAGAACTGGCGCTGGCGACCATTGCGCTCCAAGGTATCGAGTCGCCAGTTGGCGCGATCAAGCACGTAGCCGAGCGGCACTTCGAATACCTCGGCCACTTCAAAATCGTCGAGCTTGAGATTGAGGGGCGGCGTCACGAGGCCCAGTACAGGCGTTACGCGAAAGCCGGTGCCGGTGTAGTAATCGGGCAGGATGCCCTGCACCTTCACCTGACGGGGTTCCAGGCCCACTTCTTCCTCTGCTTCGCGTAAAGCGGTGAAGATAGCGTCCGGGTCCGACTCCTCACAACGGCCACCGGGAAAGCTCACTTGGCCTGCGTGGTCGTTGAGATGGGCGGTGCGTTGCGTGAGCAAAACGGTGATGCCGGATTCGCGCACCACCAGCGGAATCAGCACCGCAGCGGGTGTTTGGGTGACACCGGGAACTGGATAACCGTTGGAGTAGTTTGAGGGCAGTTCTTGGAACGGCAGGCACTGGCGCAAGTGCTCAATCCGGGCGAGCAGTGCCGAGGATTCACCGGAAAGGTCTGAGCTAGAATGGCGCGACGCCATTACCTTATTTGTGTCGATTGAAATGCACCCGAAGCGTGTTCTGATTTTCCGGCATAGCGCCGGTGAAGGTCCCGGTTATTTTGCCACATTCCTCGAGGCCAACTCCGTGCCCTATGAGGTGATCAAGGTCGATGAAGGCCAGACAGTGCCGGCCTCCACGGAGAATGCGGCGGGCCTGTGCTTCATGGGCGGCCCCATGAGCGTGAACGATGATCTGCCCTGGATCGAACCTGTGCTCGCACTGATCCGCGATGCCATTACAAAAAATATCCCCGTGATTGGTCACTGCCTCGGCGGTCAGTTGATGAGCAAGGCCATGGGCGGGATGGTGAGTAGTAATCCCATCAAGGAAATCGGCTGGGGCAGCGTTCGCTCAGTCGATGGGGCCGCTGCCGAATGGTTGGGCGACACGCAGGAGTTTGAAGCCTTTCACTGGCATGGGGAGACCTTCAGCATCCCAACCGGCGCGACGCGCATTCTCGCCAGCGGTTACTGCGACAACCAGGCCTTCGTGCTCGGCCCCCATTTGAGCATGCAGTGCCACGTGGAAATGACTCAGGAGATGATCCGCGAGTGGTGCGAACACTGGCAGCAAGAAGGTGCGGCGGAGGGGCCTTCGGTACTGACGCCCGCGCAAATCTTCGAGCGCATGGATGCACGCATCGCTGCCATGCGCGGGGTTTCTGATCGGCTCTATAGCCGCTGGATCACAGGCCTAGTACGCTGACTGCCAACGGTTTCAGAAAAGCAAAAAGGGCCTCGCGGCCCTTTTTGCTTTTCTGCTGCGACGAACCAAACTCAGTCGCGGAAATTTCCGTACTGGAGCGGGAAGTCGGTAATCGACTTGCGCATTAGGGCAATGGTGTCCTGAAGCAGGTCGCGCTTGGCGCCGGTGACGCGCACGGCGTCGCCCTGGATGCTGGCCTGGACCTTGAGTTTGCTGTCCTTGATGATCTTGACGATCTTCTTCGCCAGCTCAGACTCAATGCCAGTCTTGATCTTCAGTTCCTGCTTGGCCTTGTTGCCGGACACCACCTGGATATCGCCCACATCGAGACGCTTGGTGCTTTCCACTTCCTTCTTTTCCATCTGCGGAAAGAGGATGTCCTTGATCTGACCGATCTGGAAATCAGAATCACCAAAGACAGTGATGACCTTGTCCTTCTCGTTCAGTTCAGCCTTGGCGGAAGTGCCTTTGAAGTCGTGGCGATTGCCGATCAAACGACCAGCCTGCTCCACGGCGTTCTTCAACGCCACCATGTCGGCTTCGGATGTGATGTCAAAAGAGGGCATAAAAATCTCCTTAGGAACTTGAACTGATGCAGAAATCGTAGCGAACGGTCTTAGCCCGGTTCGAGAAGTGCAGCCATATAAGTCATACGGCGAGCATCACAGGAGTGAGATAAGGCCGCGCAGTATATTTATGCGTTAGTTCAACCGAAGTAGCAGACGTAGTGATAGGCCTCGCCGGTCACTTCGATGTCGAAGCTGGAGTTGCCTGGCACGTTAAAGCTTTGACCGGCGGCGGAAGTCTTCCATTCAGTTTCGCCTTTGAGGCGATAGCGGCAGGAACCGGCCACGGTTTCCATGACTTCGGGAGCGCCTGTGTTGAAGGTCAGGCTGGCGGGCAGGATCACGCCCACGGTTTTTTTGCTGCCGTCAGCAAACAGGACGGTGTGGCTCACGCACTTGCCGTCGAAGTAGACGTTGGCTTGCTTGACGACGGATACGTTGTCGAACGTATTTTCCACATTGGACATCTCAGATACCCCAAACTTTTTGAATAATGCCTTTGGAAATAAAGCCCAGCATACCGAAGGCGAGCACGAAAAACAGAACGAAGGTGCCCAGCTTACCGGCCTTGGATTTCCAGGCCAGCTCGGCGATGATGAACAACATGAAGATCATGAAGCCCCCAAGCACGAAGGTCATGCCGAAATCGGACATCTGCTCTTCTGAAATACCAAACATGATGAATCTCTCTCTGTTGTGTTTTTGTCGTTAGCGACGCTTTTATTTAGCGCTTGGCTACGGGCTTGCGGACGGGTGCCTTCGTTGCAGGTTTCTTGGCTGCAACCTTTGCCACTGGCTTGGCAGCAGCCTTGGCGAGCGGCTTTGCTACGGCCTTGGGAGCGGCTTTCGCAGCGGCCTTGGCCACGGGCTTGGCTGCGACCTTCTTGACGACAGCAACCTTGACCACGGGCTTCTTCGGCGCAGCCTTGCCAGCGGCACGAGCGGCAGCCTTGGCTTCGCGCTTGTTGCGGGCGTTGGCGGCGATGCGCATGCGCAGGGCGTTCAGTTTGATGAAGCCGCCTGCATCCTTCTGGTCGTAGGCGCCGGCATCGTCCTCAAAGGTAGCGATGGTCGGGTCGAACAGAGAATCGGTCTTGGAGTCGCGGGAAACGACGGTGACGCTGCCCTTGTAGAGCTTGACGCGGACCCAGCCGTTCACGCTTTCTTGCGTGTGGTCGATCAGGGTTTGCAGGGCGCGACGCTCGGGGCTCCACCACAGGCCGTTGTAGATCATGCTGGCGTAGCGGGGCATCAGATCGTCCTTGAGGTGGGCGACTTCGCGGTCCAGGGTAATGGACTCGATGCCACGGTGAGCCTTCAGCAGGATGGTGCCCCCGGGGGTTTCGTAGCAGCCGCGAGACTTCATGCCGACGAAGCGGTTTTCCACCAAGTCCAGACGGCCGATGCCGTGCTTGCCGCCGATTTGATTCAGCGTCGCCAGCAGGTCATGGGGCCTCATGCGCTTGCCGTTGATGGAGACCAGATCGCCCTTCTGGAATTGCAGGTCCAGGTATTCGGGCTTAGCGGGGGCCTTCTCGGGAGAGACGGTCCAGCGCCACATGGATTCTTCGGCTTCAGCAGCGGGGTTTTCCAGATGACGGCCTTCGTAGCTGATGTGCAGCAGATTGGCGTCCATGGAGTAGGGAGAGCCGCCCTTCTTGTGCTTCATCTCGATGGGAATGCGATGCTTCTCGGCATAGGCCAGCAGCTTTTCGCGGGAGAGCAGATCCCACTCGCGCCAGGGAGCGATCACCTTGACGTTGGGCATCAGGGCGTAGGCGCCCAGTTCGAAGCGAACCTGGTCGTTGCCCTTGCCGGTGGCGCCGTGGGAGATGGCATCGGCGCCGGTCTTGCGGGCGATTTCCACCAGACGCTTGGCGATCAGGGGGCGAGCGATGGAGGTGCCCAGCAGGTACTCACCTTCGTAGATGGTGTTGGCGCGGAACATGGGGAACACGAAGTCGCGCACGAACTCTTCACGCAGGTCGTCGATGAAGATGTTCTTGGG
>DASUJA010000148.1:0-7377 GCA_036279515.1 Rhodocyclaceae bacterium
CTTAGTGCCTTGGAGCCCCAAATTGGAGAATCTGAAAACTTCCACCGACGTTCTATTCATCTTGCTTGGCGCCATCATGATTTTGGCCATGCATGCCGGCTTCGCCTTCCTCGAGCTGGGCACCGTGCGCAAGAAGAATCAAGTGAACGCCTTGGTCAAAATCCTTACCGACTTTTCCATCTCGACCCTGGCCTACTTCTTCATTGGCTACGGCATTGCCTACGGAGTGAATTTCTTCTCCGGCGCCGAGGTGCTGACCCAGAACAGCGGCTTTGAACTGACCAAGTTCTTTTTCCTGTTGACCTTTGCCGCCGCCATTCCCGCCATCGTTTCCGGCGGCATTGCCGAGCGCGCCAAGTTCAATCCCCAGATGGCCGCTACCTTCCTGTTGGTGGGCTTCGTTTATCCGTTCTTCGAGGGTATCGCCTGGAACAACGCCTACGGCATCCAGGATTGGCTCAAGGCCAGCTTCGGCGAGAATTTCCACGACTTCGCCGGCTCCGTCGTGGTGCATGCCGTGGGCGGCTGGATCGGCCTTGCCGCTGTGCTGCTGCTCGGCGCCCGCCGCGGCCGCTATCACAAGGATGGCCGCATCGCCGCAGCTCATCCGCCTTCCAGCATCCCCTTCCTGGCCCTCGGCGCCTGGATTCTGGTGGTGGGTTGGTTTGGCTTCAACGTCATGAGCGCCCAGACCATCGACAAGATTTCCGGCCTCGTCGCCATGAACTCCCTGATGGCCATGGTGGGTGGCACCCTGGTAGCACTTGTCGCTGGCAAGAACGACCCCGGCTTCGTCCATAACGGCCCCTTGGCGGGTTTGGTGGCTGTCTGTGCGGGTTCCGACTTGATGCACCCGCTTGGTGCGCTGGTGGTGGGCGCCGTGGCCGGTGGCTTGTTCGTGGTCATGTTCACCCTCACCCAGAACCGCTGGAAGATCGACGACGTGCTCGGCGTCTGGCCCCTGCACGGCCTGTGCGGCGCCTGGGGCGGCATCGCCGCCGGCATCTTCGGCCTCAAGTCCCTGGGTGGTCTGGGCGGCGTGAGCTTCACGGCTCAACTGATCGGCACCGGCATGGGTGTCGTCATCGCCTTCGTCGGCGGCTTTGCCGTCTATGGCGTGCTGAAGGCCACCGTCGGCATCCGCCTCGATCCCGAAGGCGAACATGAAGGCGCCGACCTCACTATTCACCGCATCAGCGCAACGCCGGAGCGCGAGAGCATCGGCTGAGGCGGCCCGTTTCGCCTGACTGCAAAAAGCCCGACTCGTGTCGGGCTTTTTGCTTTTTGGGACGCCAAATGTAGCGAGGGCCGTGTCATGGATAAGCCTCCTCGCCGCTACCGACGATGGGCGAGGCGTGCCGGCCATCAACGTTTCAAATACCTGTAAGGCCGTATAGGAGCGCCGCAAGGTGCGCCTTAACCTGCGTCCTCTGGCTGGCCGCTTGATCGCGCAGCTTTCCGTTTTCAGATGTCTTTTGCCTGCGGGACGAACTCACCGCAAGGCCCTGCTGTTCGTTTTTGCTTCACTGGAGGAGACCATGAAAAAGCATTGGCATATGACCAATTTGACCCCTTGCCCCTTTTGCCATTCCCCGCGCCAGAAGCTGACCGCCAGCAGCGAAGGCCTGTGGGCGGTGGTGTGCGATGAGTGCGGAGCAGCCGGGCCTAGTTGCTACTACAAAGGCGAGGCGGTGGAGCGCTGGGAATCCATGTCCCTACCCGAAAAACGAGCCGTCATGGCGCTAGGTGAGGATGCCGGTTGCTGAACCGTAAAGCCGGTAGTGAGTTGTACACAAAAGCTGTGGATAAAGGTGTGGGCTGCCCATGGATAGGCCGGCTAAGCCCTTGTCGCGACGGACACTTTTTTCTTTGCTTGCAGAATGGGCGCATGTGTTCAACCGGGCGGGGCGGTAGCGAGATTACGGGCTTGCTGGTATTCCCGCTGCCGTCGTCGCTTGGCTACATTGAACTCACGCGGACACGTCGCTGTCCTGCTGCAAATCCCCGAATGCCGCCTGCCGGATGGCAATGTCCAACCGGAGGCCGTACTTTTTTGGAGCCGTTCATCATGAAAAAGCACAACGTCACCTATGCCGAAATCTATGTACGGGATCTGCTGATCGAGCGGGATTCCGCGGCCTTCTACCGCAATCTGATGGCGCAGCTTTCGCACTTGGTCGATGAGCCCCATCGATGTCTGCTGCGCGAATGGGCCAAGCTGGACGACGAGTTGGAGTTGGCTTGTGCCGATGGTTGGTTGCCCGCAGGGGATGACATTGATTCGGTGAATTCCGACGACGGGCGCATGAACTGCTGGGTGGCCTACAACGCAGCGCTCGCGGCTGAAAGCAAGGCCCGGCTCTACTACGACACGGTGAAGAAGCGTTGCGTCGATCCTCATGCCCTGGCGCTGGCGGAGACGCGGGTGAGTCAGCGGGATTGCCGCATCGAACAGTTGAAGGCCATGGTTGCGGCGACGCCTCGGCCCCACGAGTTGGAAGCCGTCGAGGAAAAGCACGCACATCAATGGCTTCAGCGTCAGGTGGGGGCCTTCGGCGGTTTTCGCTTCGTGCACTCGGAGGCCGCGGCCTAGCGATTTCAAAGATCTCGGCGGCGCTATTCCTTACTGGGATGGGGCCGCCGCTTCCTGATGGATGCAGAGGTAGTTACCTTCCGTATCCTTGAACCAGGCGGCTTTTTCGCCTTCCATCGAGCAGATGTGATTCACCGTCTTAAGACCCGGCAGGTCGTAGTCCTCAAACTTCACGCCGCGGGTTTCCAGGGTAACCAAGGCTTCTTGAATGTCGGACACCTTGAAGCTGATGGCGGTGTGGTCCGCCTTGGTGCCGCCCTCTTTCAGATAAAGCCCGATCTGGGCTCCGTTGCCTCCACCGAAGAGAAATTGTCCATTCGGTTTCAGGCCCAGGGGACGCAGCCCGAGTTTGTTCTCGTAGAAATCGCACGCCCGTCGCATGTCGGTTACGGGCAGGACTGCGGTAATGGCTGAGGTGGTGAGTAGGGTGCTACGCATGGCTTTTCTCCACTGGGGTTCACGTGCAAAGCCTAGGGGATGCGAGCGCCCGGCTCCGTACCTTGGCTCACTCAGATGTAGCGTCGCTCTCGTATCTCTTCCTCAGGCGCGTGGGCAGGCGAACGGAAGCGTTATGGCAATCGGCGCATCCTGCGCTTCGGCCCACTCATCAGCCGGGGAAACATGCAGCCGAACCAGGGAAGCGCGCGCCGCGAAATCATTGAGCATTTGAGCCGGCCTCAGGCCAGCGTGTCGCCCAAGTATCTCTACGACACGCTCGGTTGCCGGCTGTTTGAGGCCATCACCTGCCTGCCTGAGTATTACCCGACTCGGATCGAGCAGGATCTGCTGGACTGTTACGGTGACGAGGTTGCTGCATTGGCGGGCAGCGGCACTGCGCTGGTGGATTTGGGTGCTGGCAATGGTGAAAAGGCGCGGTCTCTGTTTGATCGACTAAATCCCCGCCAATACGTGGCTGTGGATTTCTCCGCCGACTTCGTTCGCAGCTGCTGTGAGCGAATGCAGGACGCGTTCCCCCACATCGAGATTCTTGCCGTGGGCGCCGATCTGAGCCGGGACTTCACGCTGCCTGCTACCGTGCAGCCGCGGCCTCGACTGTTCTTCTACCCCGGCTCCTCCATCGGCAACTTCGATCCCGAAGATGCGCTGACGCTGCTCTCTCGCATCTGCCGCGAATGCGGTGGCGACGGCGGGTTGCTGATCGGCGTCGATCTCGTCAAGGAGCGCACGCGCCTGGAGGCGGCTTACGACGACGTGCTGGGTCTCACCGCTGCGTTCAATCGTAACGTGCTGGCCCACGTCAATGCCCTGATCGGCAGCGACTTTCAGATTCATCGCTGGCGGCACCGGGCGGTGTTCAACGCCGAGCGGTCCCGGGTGGAAATGCATCTGGAAGCGGTGGAGGATCACTGCATCTCCTGGCCCGGCGGTCATCGCCTTTTCGCTGCCGGTGAGCGTATCCACACGGAGAACAGCTACAAGTATCGGCTGGAGGATTTCGTCGCGCTGCTGCGCCGGGCTGGCTTTCCCCGCGTGCGCTATTGGGCCGACGCCGACCTGTGGTATGGGATCTGCCATGCCGGGTTCTAGTGTGATCAGCGGCAAGGATAAATTGGCAAAGACCATGGATCGGGCTATGGCTGCGGTAGTCCCTGCGCCCGGAGCCTTGTGGAGCCACTATTGCCAAGTACGCGACCAAACCATGACGCTGACTGCGCCGCTCACGGCGGAGGATTGCTGTGTCCAGTCCATGCCCGATGCGAGCCCTGCCAAATGGCACCTGGGGCACACCACCTGGTTCTTCGAGACCTTCATCCTCTCTCGTGTGGAGACAGGCTTCCAGCCCTTCAACGACGCGTTCGGCGTGTTGTTTAACTCCTACTACAACGGCATTGGGCGCCAATACCCTAGGCCACAACGCGGGATGCTGACGCGGCCCTCCTTGGCGCTGGTGATGGACTATCGGAATCAGGTGGATGAGCGCATGGGGTGCCTGCTGGATCGGCATGAGGTGGAGGGTGTCGTAGCGCAGCTCGCGTCTCTCGGCCTTCATCACGAGCAGCAGCATCAGGAGCTGATGCTCACCGACATCAAGCATCTGTTTTCTCTCAATCCGCTCCAGCCCCATTACCGTTGCACGCGGACTGCTCCTCCGATCCATCTCGGTGAATTGCAGTGGATGGGCTATTCGGGCGGTCTGGTGAAGATAGGTGCAGTCGATGGCGTGTTTTGTTTCGACAACGAGACGCCGCGTCATCAGGAGTATCTGGCGCCGTATCAATTGGCCTCGCGCCTGGTGACGAATCGTGAGTACGAGGAATTTATTGCCGATGGCGGCTATAAGACGCCATCCCTCTGGTTGTCGGACGGCTGGGAATGGCTGAAGAGCGTTCCACACCGGCCCTTGTACTGGTCCGAAGCCAGCGACGGTCGGCAGGAATTCACGTTGGCTGGGGCGCAGCCTCTGGATATGGATCTGCCGGTGATCCACGTTTCCTACTACGAGGCGGACGCCTATGCCCGCTGGGCTGATGCGCGGCTGCCAACCGAGAGCGAATGGGAATGCGCCGCGGCTGCACAGCAGGTGATGGGTAACTTTGCCGAGAGTTGTCGCTTCCATCCTGCGCCGGCAGGGGGCGGCAATGGCCTATTGCAACAACTCTATGGGGATGCCTGGGAATGGACTCGTTCCGCCTATGGCCCCTACCCAGGCTACCGACCCGCGCCGGGGCCGGTGGGGGAATACAACGGGAAGTTCATGGTGAACCAGTACGTGTTGCGCGGCGGTTCCTGCGTCGCGCCCAGCGATCACCTGCGGGCCAGCTATCGCAACTTCTTCCCCGCTGCGGCCCGCTGGCAGTTTTCGGGGATACGCCTCGCCAGGGATGTGGCGGGCTAGTTTCTGCGGACGCTTGTCTTAGCCGCCGGTGGCGTTAAAACGTTTTTCGATTTCGCTGGTAGGAATGTAGCCGGGCGCTTGGGTGCCGTTGGCGAACATCAGGAAGGGCGTGCCGCGAATGCCCAGTTGCTGCCCCAGTTCGGACACCTTTTCCAGCATGGTGTCGGCATTGCACTTGGCAGAAGGCGTGGGGAGGGCGGTGCCGTTTTGCATCCATTCGTTCCAGGCCTTGCTGCGATCAGGGGCGCACCAAATAGCCTTGGATTTCGCTACGGAATCGTCGCCCAGTACGGCGTAGAGGAAGGTGTAGATGGTCACGTCCTTCAGCTTGGTCATGTCCTTCGCCAGCTTCTTGCAGTAGCCGCAGTTGGGATCCTCGAATGTGACCACCACGTTCTTGCCGCTGCCGCGTACGGTCTTGATCGCCAAGTCCATGGGCAGCATGGCGAACTTCTTTTCGGCGGTCAGGTTCTTCATGGTCTTCATCTCGAAGAGATTGCCGTGCAGCAGGTAGCTGGCCTTCTCGTCCGTGTAGAAAATCTGGCCGTCGGCCATGACTTCGTAGAGACCGCTGATCGGCGCTTTGGAGATTTTGTCGACCTTGGTGTGGAGCTTGTCTTCAAAGGCTTTCTTGATGAGCGCTTCTTCGCCGGCAGCGTAGGAGGCGAGGGGCAGCAGGCAGGCGAGAATCAGGGCAAATCGTTTCATGAAGTCTCCGTGAGGCTTGGGGTTGGCGCTGGTCAGGAAGCCAGGGCGTAGCGGATCAAAGCGTCTTTTATGACAGGTAGGCGGTTGGTCAGGTTCAATCCCAGGTTGCGCAGTACAGCCAGCGGCCCTGCCGTGGGAGTGAAAAGTTTATGCAGGGTGTCGGTGACGCCTTGCAGGGCCACGACTTCTTCCTTGCGAGCGCGCTCGTAGCGGCGCAGCAGGGCGAGGTCGCCGCAGTCCATCAGCTCGGGCTTGTCGGCCAGCACTTGCGCCAGCGTGGCTGCATCCCGATAGCCCAGGTTGATACCGTGGCCGGACAAGGGGTGAATGGCATGGGCGGCGTCGCCGATCAGCGCGAGGCGCGGTGCCACGCTGTGAGGCGCGCGCATGAGCCGCAGAGGGAAGCCGGCGGCGGGGGTAATCAGTTCCAGCCTACCCAGCTTGTGTTCGCCGGCAGCCGCCACGCGGGCGCACAGATCGGCAGGGGCAAGGGCGGTCAGCTCGTCGGCGTGAGCATCGGGCGTGGACCAGACCATGGACATCTTGTTGTCCGGCAGAGGGAGCCAAGCGAGGATGCCGTCGTTGCGGAACCACTGAAAGGCGGTGTTGCGGTGGGGCCGCTCGCAAACGAAATTGGCCACCACACCCTTTTGGCCATAGTGCTTGAAATTCACATCGATGCCGGCAGCGATGCGGGTCCAGGAATCGGCGCCATCGGCAGCCACGATCAAGCGGGCTTTGAACTGACGACCATCCTGGAGCGTCAGCGTGGCCTTGTCCGGTTGGATGTCCAGCGCCTGAGGGCGGGCGGGGCAGAGCAGGAGCAGGTTGGCCTGGCGCTTGGCTGATTCCCACAGCTCGCATTGCATCAGGGACGCTTCGGCAATCCAGGCAAGCTCTGTGGCGCCAGCGTCGTAAGCAGAAAAATCGAGCCGTCCGCTCCGGTCGCCGGCCACTTCCATGCCCTCGACCGGGCACAGCCGCTGTGCATCCAAGTGCTGCCAAGCGCCAATCTGCTCAAGAAAGGCCGCATTGGCCGGGCTGATGGCATAGATGCGAGCATCCCAGCCCTCGGGTTGGCGCGGCGGATTACCTTCCACCAACCCAACCGACAGCTGCGTCTTCCGCAAGGCCACCGCCAAGGACAGCCCCGCAAGGCCTCCACCAACAATCAAGACGTCAAAATCCATCGCCCGATTGTCTCCTAGCACCTACATAT
>DASUJA010000149.1:0-7483 GCA_036279515.1 Rhodocyclaceae bacterium
GGCGGCGGCCTCGTTTGCCTGGGCGGCAGTCGCGGCGAAGAAAATCAGCGGCAGCAGGAAGCGCTTCATCAAACAACTCCTCGGAGCGGGGGGTAGCGAAAGCCTGCTATTCTATACCAGCTCTACTACTACGCCTATTCCAGGGCTTGTTTGAGCCCCTTTTTATGGGCGATTACCTCTCTGGAACCGGGCTCTCAAGCCGCCCATGTCCCTGTTCCGCCACGCTGAATTCGAGATTTCCGTCGCCAAACCGGACGGCCTGCCTTTTTCGGCAACTCCTGAAATTGCCTTCGCCGGTCGGTCCAATGCCGGCAAATCCTCGGCGATCAATACGCTGGCGGGGCATACCCGGCTGGCCTACGTCTCCAAGACGCCTGGCCGCACCCAGTTGATCAACGTCTTCCGCCTGAAAAACGGCGCTGCCATGATCGACTTGCCCGGCTACGGCTACGCCGACGTGCCAGTGGCGGTACGCCGCCAGTGGCAAGGCCTGCTGGAGCATTACCTGACCAAGCGCTCCAACTTGGTGGGCTTGGTGCTCATCATGGACGCCCGCCGTCCCTTCACCGAGCTGGATCGCAAGATGGTGGACTGGTTCGCCCCCTCGGGCCGCCCCATTCATTGTCTGCTGACCAAGGCCGACAAGCTGACTCATCAGGAACAAATCAAAACCCTGCGCGAAGCCAAGGCCATGGCGGAGGGTTTCGGCAATCAGATCACCCTGCAGTTGTTCTCTAGCCTGAAGAAGACTGGTATCCAGGAAGTTGAAAAGGTTGTTGGCTCCTGGTTGGACGTTCCTCCCCTGGCAGAGCCAGAGGCACCGGCCGACCCGGATACGGAAGCCTAATCAGCCCCACTGGGTTTCTTTTTTGCCGCAGGCAAAAAAGAAACCCCCGGCTAAAGGGGAGAAACCGGGGGATTAAGGCCTTGAAGGGGATTCAAGGCGCCCGCTCAGGGAGGTGAAGCGGGGCAGGTCGCACACGCGGCCCACAAATCTAGGATAGGTAAGGATTCGCAAAGTTCCAGATTTTTTTAGGACGTATGAGATGAGCACCAAAGCTAACTTCGGCAGTTTTCCCAATGTTCGTATGCGTCGCATGCGTCGTGATGACTTCTCCCGCCGCCTGATGCGCGAAAACCGCGTGTCCACCGACGACCTGATCCTTCCAGTATTCGTGCACGAACTCCCTGGCCGGGCACCGATCGCTTCCATGCCGGGCGTGGCTCGTCTTTCCATCGACGAGCTGCTGAAGGTGGCCGAGCAGGCCGTGAAGCTGGGTATTCCCGTGCTTGACCTGTTCCCCGTGGTCGATCCCTCCGCCAAGAGCTTGGATGCGGCCGAAGCCTGGAATCCAGACGGCCTCTGCCAGCGCGCCGTACGTGCCCTGAAAAAGAACTTCCCTGAACTGGGCGTCATGACCGACGTGGCCCTGGACCCCTTCACCACCCACGGTCAGGACGGCATCATCGACGACGATGGCTACGTGCTGAACGACATCACCGTGGAAGCCCTGGTGAAGCAGTCCCTGTCCCACGCCGAGGCCGGCGCCGACGTGGTGTCGCCCTCCGACATGATGGACGGCCGCATCGGCGACATCCGTCAGGCCTTGGAGGCCAAGGGGCACGTAAACACCCGCATCATGGCTTACTCCGCCAAGTACGCCTCCGCCTTCTATGGCCCCTTCCGCGATGCTTTGGGCACCGCCGGCAACCTGGGCAAGGGCAACAAGTACACCTACCAGATGGACCCGGCCAACAGCAACGAAGCCCTGCGCGAAGTGGCGCTGGACATCGAGGAAGGTGCCGACATGGTGATGGTGAAGCCCGGCATGCCTTACCTGGACGTGGTGCGTCGAGTGAAGGAAACTTTCGGCGTACCGACCTACGCCTATCAAGTGAGCGGCGAATACGCCATGCTCAAGGCCGCCATCGCTAATGGCTGGTTGAATGAAAAGGCCTGCGTCATGGAAGCCATGATGTCCTTCAAGCGCGCCGGCGCCGATGGCGTGCTGACCTACTTTGCTCTGGACATCGCCCAGTGGCTGAAGGACGAGGCCTGATCGAGGCTCGTCCTGTAGGAGGGCTGCCCCCAGCCCGACTGTGCCCCTAGTAGAACCTGCGCTGTCGGGCCGGGGGCGGCCCTCCTACAAGTTCAAAGCCGCGCCAATTGACGCGGCAACTCCAGTACCGATTTCACCGCCACATCCACCCACGTGGGCGCTGCGCCCATGCGCGATACCAGCACCGTCTTCATACCCAAACGCCGGGCGGTGCGCAGGTTGTCGATGCTGTCTTCCACCATCACGCATTGGGTTGCCCGCAGCCGTTCTCGGTGCAGTAGCCGGCGGAAGGTTTGGGGGAAGGGCTTGGGCACGAAGTGCAGTTGTTCCTGGCACCAGACCCGGTCGAAATCTTGGCGCACGCCCATGGCCTTCAATACCGCTTCGGCATAGTGGGTAGGTGCGTTGGAGAAGACGATCTTGCGCCCCGGCAGCCGGCGCAGCATGCCCTTTAGGGCGCCGTCGAAAACCAGTTGCCGATGAAGCTCCGGGAGCTGGTGGGTCTCCCAGAGGAAGTGATTGGGATCAACGCCGTGATGGCGCATCAAGCCCGTGAGTGTGGCGCCGTAGCGGCGCCAGTAGGCCATGCGAAGTGTGTCTGCCTCAGCCTCCGCCAGCCCCAGATGCTTCATCACATAGGCCGTCATGGCCCGGTTGATGTGAGGAAAGATGTGGGGGCTGGCGTTGTGGAGGGTGTTGTCTAAATCAAAGAGCCAGACAGGGGTATTCATCGGGCTGTCCCCGCTGAATACCCCTGTCTGGCTTCGCCGGCAATAAGCCCCGCCCCCTCCTGACCTCCCCCTCGCGGGGGAGGCAACTGCCCAGTCCAGCCCTGCGGGCTGGAACCGCTACGGAGCTGGGGCATCTCTACTTGGACTTGATCAGCGTGCCGACGCCTTCGTCCGTGAGGATTTCCAGCAGCAGCGCATGTTCGACGCGGCCATCGATGATATGCACGCTTTTCACGCCGCTGCGAGCCGCATCCAGGGCCGAGCCGATCTTGGGCAGCATGCCGCCGGAGAGGGTGCCGTCGGCCACCATGTCGTCGATTTGCCGGGGCGTGATGCCGGTGAGCAGATTGCCTTCCTTGTCCAGCACGCCGGGGGTGTTGGTGAGCAGCACCAGTTTTTCGGCCTTGAGCACTTCGGCGATCTTGCCCGCCACCACGTCCGCGTTGATGTTGTAGGTCTCGCCGTCCTTGCCCACGCCGATGGGCGCGATGACGGGGATGAAGGCGCCGTGATCGAGCAGGTTGATGAGGGAAGGATCGACGGAAACGATGTCGCCTACTTGGCCCACGTCGATCAGATCGCCGGGGTTGTTCAGGTCTTCCATCATCAGCTTCTTGGCGCGGATCAGGCCGCCGTCCTTGCCGGTGAGGCCCACGGCTTTGCCGCCGGCCTGGTTGATCAGGTTCACCACGTCCTTGTTCACTTGGCCGCCGAGGACCATCTCCACCAGTTCCATGGTTTCCGCGTCGGTGACGCGCATGCCTTGGATGAACTCGCCCTTCTTGCCCACGCGGGACAGCAGGCTCTCGATTTGGGGGCCACCGCCATGGACCACCACCACGTTCATACCCACCAGCTTCAGCAGCACCACGTCGCGGGCGAAGCACTGCTTCAGATGCTCGTCGGTCATGGCGTTGCCGCCGTATTTGACGACGATGGTCTTGCCGTGGAATTTCTGGATGTAGGGCAGGGCCTCGGCCAGGATGCCGGCCTTGGTGACGGGGTTGGTGGCAGTGCTCATGAAAGGGAATCCGTGGAGGGAGTCAGGAAGGCGCGCATTTTACTGCCCACAAATGACAAAACGGCGTAGGCGCCGGGTGGCGCCTACGCCGCGAGACGAAACGGTTCATTTCTTAGTCGATGGTCAGTCGCTTGGCCTGGGTAGAGGCCTTCTTGGGCAGGGTCAACTCCAGCACGCCATCGACGAACTTGGCGCTGGAGGCCGCTTCGTCGATGTCCTGGCCCAACTGGAAGCTGCGGGACACCTTGCCGTAGGTGCGCTCGGTGCGGAGCACGCGCTCGCCTTCCTTCATCTGCTTTTCTTCCTTGCGTTCGGCGCTGATGGACACCACTGGGCCGTCGATGTGCACGTGGATATCTTCCTTCTTGATGCCGGGTAGTTCCGCGTGGATGGCGTACTGCTTTTCCTGCTCCTTCACTTCCACCTTGATGGTGGGCGCTTCGGCACCCGACCCAAATTCCACAGGGCGGACGAAGAAGCCGCGGAAGAAGTCATCCAAAGGATCGTTGCGGGTAACAAGATTGCTCATGGGAAATCTCCTGTCGAAAACGGCCAGCGTGGCCTTGCTATTTAGATAGGAGTTGTTCGGCTCGATTGCAAGCTTGCCGAAGGGGCTATTCCGCGAATGAGTGCTCGATGGTCATTGCATGCCCCAGCATGAGAATGGCATCCCGGTTGCTCCAGGAAAAGCAGGCTGCTGCCGCATCTTGCCAGGGCACCCAGCGCCAGGCCAGATGCTCACTGGGTGCCAGGGTCACGGGTACAGGAGCCGGCACGCACAGGCTGAACACGTGCTCTCGATTGTGGGTGGTGCCGGGAGCGAAGCGTTCCGGCGTTAGGGTGATGCGGAAGTTGTTGATCAGGTTCCAGGGCTTGAAGTCGCTGGCGGGAGCAGCGATTCCAGTTTCTTCCTGAACCTCGCGCTGGGCGGTCTGGAGCAGGGTTTCTCCCGCTTCGGTACTGCCCGTGACCGATTGCCACAGGCCCGGATGACGGGCGCGTTCCAGCAGCAGGATTTCCAGATTCGGCGTGTGGATGACCACCAGCACCGAGATCGGAATCTTGTAGCTCATTGCTCCCCGGGGCCAACCGTGGGGAGCCAGGCGATGCCGTCGGCCTGCATGTCCACCAGGCACCAGAAGGGAATACCGTCCTCGCGCCATTCAGCGGCAGCTTGCTCGAAGATTTTCAGGGTGTTCACGAAGTCCGCTTCGGCACGGCCATGGACGTTGTCGCAATGGCGCAGTAGCACCAGATAGCCTTCGCCGGGGCGCCAGCCCAGGTCGCAGAGGCAATCGAATAGGGCGTCGTAGTTATGGCCGAACCACTCGGGGAAGGCCATGTCGTGGGCCACCGTGTCGAGCAGGTCTTCGCGGTTGTTGGCTCGGCGCAGATCCACCGGGAAGACTACGAAGCCATTGGCCTCTGCCGCCTTCACGATCTTGGCATCGTCGCCGTGGGGCATGTGATAGACGCCGGCCAGATCGACGCTGCGCAGGAGGCTCTCGTAGCTCATGGCTGAATGCTCAGAAAATGGCGGTAGTGGTCCGGCGTGTAGTAACGCTCGCCTTCGTCGCCAGCAATGATGCGCCGCGCGCCGCGATCATGGGCGCCGGGCGTCGGCACGGTGTACTCGTGGTAGTGGCCCCGATGCCGCAGGGGCAGACGCTTTTCGTAATTGCCGAACACCACGCCGTCGCGGCGATAGGGGAAAGGTCCGCCCTGGTCGATCAGGCGCAAGACCTGCCGTGCTTCGGTTGGCAGCTCCGCAGCGCGGATGGTGTCGAGATAAGCACCTTCTCGCGCCTGCCCCAGCCCGCAGAACAGGGTGAGCAGAAAAGCAATCAGTGGCAATAGCCCGCGCAACGGCTTCATTCGGATGCTCCGGCCAAGTGCTGGCGGCACCAATCGACACAAAGCGCGGTCGCTTCTGCTGCGGCTTCTACCGTGATGAGGGGCAATGCTTGGTCGTCGTAGCGGAACTCCACTGCGTAGGGCGTGATGCGTAGCAGGGCGTTGTCGTCGATAGGCAAAGCGATATCGGCTTCCGCTACCCGACCAGCAAGCTCAAGCAGATCGTGGGTACGTCGAAAAGGGATCTGATGCAGGCAGAGCACGGCCTTCAGGGACTTTTCGATGGCTTGCTGTGCGTGGAACGCGGCAGAGGGGAAATCCTCCGGGGAGATTGCGTCGATCAGTGCAAGATAGGCCCGTTGATCCCGCTCGGCCATGCGCAGTAGGCGCAGTGCTTCTTCAAGCTCGGCGCTCATACAACACCTTGCCTTCACGGCTGGCCCAGTAAGGCACGGTGCCGGGCACCTGGCTGCGGCGCGAGAACTCTTCTTCGGAAAACAGCAACACGTCTACGCCAATGCCCAGGCGGCCGATGGCGCTACGAATGGATAGGTATTCGTCGGCCTTGTCGGCGATGTGGGGCTCGATGACGATCAAATCCAGATCGGAGTCTTCGCCCGCATCCCCCCGTGCATAGGAGCCGAACACCAACACCCGGGCTGCCCCGCTGGCCGCTTGGGCGGCGCGGGTCGCGGCAGCTTGGAGGGTGTCGGCGTCGAGGGTCACTGTATTACTTGCCGGCTTCGATGGGCTGGGTGTTGCGCAGACGGATGTGCAGTTCGCGCAGTTGCTTTTCGTCCACCGGGCTGGGGGCGTTGGTGAGCAGGCACTGGGCGCGCTGGGTCTTGGGGAAGGCGATCACGTCGCGGATGGATTCGGCGCCGGTCATCATGGTGACGATGCGGTCGAGGCCGAAAGCCAGGCCGCCGTGGGGCGGTGCGCCGTACTTGAGGGCGTCGAGCAGGAAGCCGAACTTGGCTTGCTGTTCTTCCTCATTGATACCCAGGGCTTCGAACACCTTGGCTTGCACGTCGGCCTTGTGGATACGCACGGAGCCGCCGCCGATTTCCCAGCCGTTGAGAGCCAGGTCGTAGGCCTTGGCCAGACACTTGCCGGGATCGGTGGCCATGTATTGCTCGTGGCCGTCCTTGGGGCTGGTGAAGGGGTGGTGACAGGCGGTCCAACGCTTGTCTTCCTCGTCGTACTCGAACATGGGGAAGTCCACGACCCACAGGGGTTCCCAGGCCTTGCCGTTCATATAGCCCTTTTCGTGGCCGAGCTTGACGCGCAGGGCGCCGAGGGCGTCGTTCACCACCTTGGTCTTGTCGGCGCCGAAGAAGATCAGGTCGCCGTTCTGGGCGCCGGTGCGCTCCACGATGGTCTTCAGGGCCTGTTCGTGCAGGTTCTTGACGATGGGGGACTGGAGGCCTTCGTCGTTGAGCTTGGTGACGTCATTGACCTTGATGTAGGCCAGACCTTTGGCGCCGTAGATCTTGACGAACTCGGTGTAGCCGTCGATCTCGCCGCGGGAGAGGCTGTTGCCGCCGGGCACGCGCAGGGCAGCAACGCGGCCGCCGGTGGTGGCAGGGCCGGAGAAGACCTTGAAGGCTACGTCGGTGACGGCGTCGGTCACGTCGATCAGTTCAAGGGTGACGCGCAGGTCGGGCTTGTCGGAACCGAAGCGGGACATGGCTTCGGCGTAGGTCATGCGGGGGAAGGGGTTGGGCAGATCGACAGACATCGTTTCCTTGAAGATGCTGCGGATCATTTCTTCCATCAGGGCGGTGATCGCGGTTTCGTCCATGAAGGACGTTTCG
>DASUJA010000150.1:0-26582 GCA_036279515.1 Rhodocyclaceae bacterium
CCTGCAAGACCTCAGAGAAAAACTCGGCTACCACGCCGCCGCGCTTGGCGTGATCGCGCTGGGCGCCAGCGTGACCCTGGCCTTTGCCGACAAGGGCACCCACAAGGGCATCGAGGAAGCGGAGAAACGCGACCTTCAACAATCCCTGGCGCAAGTGCTGCCAGAGGGCTTTGCCGACAACGATCTGCTCAAGGACAAAGTCGTTCTCAAGGACGCCAAGGGCGAGGACGTGCAGGTCTATCGCGCCCGCCTCAAAGGCGAAGCCAAGGGGGCGGTGTTCCAGCAGGCCAATCGCGGCTATGCGGACGACGTGGTGGTGCTGATGGGCGTCGACGTGACCGGCAAGCTGCTCGGCGTGCGCGTCGTCAAGCATCGCGAAACGCCGGGCCTGGGCGACAAGATTGAAGCCGCCAAGACCGACTGGATTCTCTCTTTTAACGGCAAGTCCTTGGGCGATCCACCCGTCGAGAAGTTCGGCGTGAAGAAGGATGGCGGCATCTTCGACCAGTTCGCCGGCGCCACCATCACGCCCCGCGCCGTGGTGAAGTCTGTGCGTGAAGGTTTGCAATTCTTCGCTGCCAACAAGGATGAAATCCTCTCCGGCGCCGGCGAGGAAAAGCAGGTCGTGCATGAGCAGGCCGCGCCCCATGAAGATTCTGCGAAGAAGGCGCTATGACATGAGCGCCAGGAAATGTGATGGTTTTCAAGCTAGGTTCCCTCTCCCCAACGTGGGAGAGGGACAGGGTGAGGGGGAGGGCCGCTTTGCATTGACTCCCCTCACCCCTAGCCCCCGCTCCGCGCCCCACGGTTGGCGTTGCATCGCCAACCGGCTGCGGCAGCGCGAAGCATGCTTCGCGAAACCCAGCCTTCGCCCCGCAAGGGGAGAGGGGAACTATCTGAGTCGCTTTGCGACTGCTATGGAATGGAGCCTGTCATGAGCAGCTACAGCAAAATCGTCAAGGACGGCCTGTGGGAACAGAACGTGGTGTTCTCCCAATTGCTCGGCATGTGTCCGACCCTGGCCGTGACCACCAGCGGGACCAACGGCCTTGGCATGGGCCTCGCCACCACGGCAGTGCTGGCGGTGGCCAACATGCTGGTGTCCAGCGTGCGCATGTACGTGACGCCCCAGGTGCGCATTCCGGTGTACATCGTGCTCATCGCCACCCTGGTGACGGTGGTGGACCTGACGCTGAACGCCTACCTGCATGACCTCTACAAGGTGTTGGGCATGTACATCGCGCTGATCGTGGCGAACTGCTCCGTGCTGGGCCGGGCAGAAGCCTTCGCGGCGCGGGAGCCGATTCTTCCGTCCGGCATGGACGGCCTGTTCATGGGCCTAGGCTTCACCGTCGCGCTCACTGTTATCGGCTTGATTCGTGAATTCCTCGGCGCCGGCACGCTGTTCTCCCAAGCGAGCCTGTTGCTCGGTCCGTCCTTCAAGTTCATGGAAATCACCGCCATCCCCAACTATGGCGGCTTCCTGATGATGATCCTGCCGCCCGGTGGCTTCCTGGTGCTGGGCTGCTTGTTGGCAGCGAAGCGTGTGTATCAGATGAAGACCGGCCAGGAAGTGACTGAATCCGCCGGCCACGCGATTGCTTAACGACCGGAGACCATTATGCAAATCGGTGTTGCCTATTCCGAAGCAGCCCAGCAAATCTGGCTGACTATCGAAGTGCCCGACGAGGCCAAGGTGGCGGATGCCATCGAGAAGTCGGGCATCCTCAAAATGTTTCCCCAGATCGACCTCGCCAATCAGAAGGTCGGTGTCTTCGGAAAATTAGTGAAGCTCGACGCCGACCTGCGCCCCGGCGACCGAGTGGAAATCTACCGAGGCATCACCTGCGATCCTCAAACCGTTCCCCGCCGCGACGGCGTGGGCAGCGACGAGGAATGATTCACCCGTAGTAGCTTTTCATTTGTCCGTTTCTCCTCCAGTGGTGTAACGAAGCAGCCACTCCGCTTTCATCTGCTTCTCTCTGCACCTTAACCGGGCCCCTGTGGCCCGGTTTTTTTATGCTGCGTTTCCATGGCGCCGATGCAAGGATATGCCGAGGCTTTAGACCGTGAATTCGGTGGGATGGCCGTGTCCGTCGCGGATATACAATCGCCGCTTCTCAATTCATTGCCATAAAGCCAAGAACAATGAAGCCTGCCTTCCACTCTTCGGTTCCCGCTCTTCTCCTGGCTGCCGCCCTCATGGTCGGCGGTTGCACCACCAACCCCGCCGTCGGTTCCGGCGCTTCGGCCCAGAAGCCTGCTGCCGAGACGCCCAATGTGTTGCAGGTTTCCGATGTGTCGATTCCCCCCGGCTCCAAGCTGGATGCGGAGAACTCTCTCATCATCGGTACCGGTGATCGCTGGGTGGGGCGCATTGTGTTGAAGACCGATCTGGCGCCGGTGCAGGTGTTCAATCACATTTACAGCGGCATGCCGAGCCACGGCTGGAGTCTAGTAACCGCCGTCCAGGCCAAGGTGAGCAATATGACCTACCTGCGCGGCGAGCGTGTGGCTTCCATCCAGATCGAGTCTTCCCTTGGCGGCTCTCAGGTTGCGATTACCGTGTCCGCCCGTCAGGGCCAGGATGCGCCTGTGCGTCCCGCTGCCAAGTAATCCGTAGTCGTTTCGATCTCGGGTCTCCTTCCGCGCAAGTGGATGGAGGCCCGATGCTTTATGGGGCCTCGCTCTGCGGTCCTCGCGGTCGCATACGTTTGGCCCGCGCGGCTTCCACGATCTTGCCCCAGGGGAAGCTGGTCAGTTGGCGCAGGCCCGAGACGGAGGAAAGCGTGGTCACGGTGCGCCTAGCTTCCATCAATATTTCCTGCATCACGGCACGGTCATCCACGTGACCGTCTTCTTCCACCAGGCTTAGCCGGTGCAGGGCGTAGAGGCCAAACAGGCAGGCAAGCATGAAGAAGAAATCCCAGTGGCGCAGGCGCAGGGTGATGAACTCCATCGCTTCGGGGCCGCTGGTCCAGCGCACGACGAGGGACAGTTCCCGTGCCGCGAAGTCGTCGGCGAATAGGCCTCCGATGATGGGGGCAATGCCGGCTGCGACGGAGTTCACGATGCTGCTTGCAGCCAGGTAGGCCGTACCACGGCCTTGCGGGGCCATCTTTAGACCGATGTTGCCCGAGGCCAGGTTGATGCCAGCCACGGCGAAACCCATGGCAATGTGGAGCAGGGTGACGAGGACGCCGACAACCATGTGATTGGCGGGTAGTGAAAGCATGGTCCAGGCGAAGATGCAGAGCAGGAAGGCGGGGCCGCTCACGCGCAGGACGGCCTTGTTGCTGAAGCGGTCGCTCAGTTCGCCCCACTTGCGCAGGAGCAGCACGTTGGCGAGTTGGCTCACCACCATCATGAAGGTGACGAAGCCCATGTTGAAGTGCAGTTGCGACACCATATAAACCGTGAAGAAAGGCGCTGCCAGATTGGTGGCGAACTGCCACGCGGCCAGGAAGCCGATCAGGCGGCGGAACTTGCGATCATGAAAAGGCTCCGCGAGCATGTGTCCCAAGTGGATGACCCGCTCCGGAGGCGCCATGCGTGGCTCCGGTACGTGGGACAAATGCCAGGTGCTCATGGCCCCCGATGCGGCGCCGAGCAGAAACAGGACTGCGTAGGCGTAGGCGGCTGCATCGGGATAGGCGCCGTCCCACCATTGCACAAAAAAGCCCGCCGTTAGCCCGACCACCATGGAGAAGGTCGTGGCATAGAACAAGCGTCGGGAAAAGAAGTTGCCGAGGTTCTGCCCCGGCACCAGATCATGCACCCAGGAATTCCAGCCGCAGCCGGATATGGCACCTAGCGCTGCGCTCAAGGCGATGCCGACCACGAGCAGGATTTGAGCAAGTTCGCGGGAAGGCAGCCACGGCAAAAAAGCCAGGGGAATGATCAGAAGTCGGCTGGCGGAGATGCACACCACTGCAATCGCGCGACGGGCGCGAAGTCGCTCCACGAGCAGGATGGCGGGGATCTGGGTGAGCTGGGCGAGAAAGGGCACTGCGGCCAGCAAGCCGATGATGAAGTTGGATGCGCCCAAGGCAAGGCCATAACCCACCAGCAGAACGCCGGCGGTAAGGGCACCCACGGCTTGGGCATACACGCCTTCTTTGATGAGGCTGGCGAGGCCTCGGGTCAGGTCTCGCTTTCTGATGTGCTCGTCCGGCGCCAGGTGCATCGGTCCTCCTTGGCCACGGCCTTGCTCCTTACCGGGCAACCGTCGCCGTCCATGGTGTTGCAAGGGCAGTGCCGGGAAGCAGATGTGCCCCGTTGGCCCTATTGCCGCTTGTAGGCCCGTGCTTTGTGGCGTTTGGCGCGTCCTCGGGGTAAGGCCGCCTGCAAGTATTTCCGGCCAGGTAAATTCTGCGGAGCGGCTTCAATCACGTGGGTACCAGGAGTATTCCTTTAAACCTGTAGTACCCTTGGCTCATTGCATTTGGAGCGAGCGTCATGCTGCATCTCCCTCGTTTTTTCGGCAGGCTCCTGGCCCGCTATCTTTCCAAGCAACGGCCCGGTAGTCGTGTCGGGATGCCTACCGATCAGATAAGACTGGCGAAGTGTCTGAAACCTGGCGACGTGCTGCTGGTGGAAGGGTGTAGTCGCGTTTCCACCGTCACAAAGTATTTGACGCAATCCACCTGGTCTCACGCGACCCTGTATGTGGGGCCGAGCCTGGGCGGAAGGACGGAGGAGGGAGAGTCTTACCTGTTTGTGGAGGCCGATCTGGTGCTGGGAGTCTGCAAGCGGCCCTTGTCCCATTATGCGGACTTCCATACACGCATCTGCCGGCCAAAGAATCTGACGCCGGAGGATATGCAGCAGGTGCTGAATGAGGTGGTGGGCAAGATCGGCAACCAATACGATCTCAAGAACCTGATCGATATGGCCCGCTATCTGTTTCCCCTGTGGCCCGTGCCTGCCCGCTGGCGACGCAAGTTGATCGCCTTCGGTAGCGGCGATCCCACCAAGGCCATCTGTTCATCCCTGATCGCAGAGGCCTTCCAGAACGTGGGCTATCCGATCCTGCCCGTGGTGCGCCAGGATCGGATGGTGAATGCCGCCCAGCAGGAGGCGGTGGAGGAAATCTACGAGATCCGCCATCAAAGTCTCTACGCGCCCAGGGATTTCGACGTGTCGCCTTATTTCGAGGTGATCAAGCCCACGCTCGAAGTTGGGTTCGACTACCGCAACATTCATTGGCAAAAAGCGGCATAGGTTGAAAAGAAAACGGAGCCTCTTTCGGCTCCGTGATCTGTCAGGTTTGGGCGAGCGACTTAATGCTTCTTGCGCTCGTCGATCTTGCGCACGTTCTGGTCGTGTACTTTTTCTGTGCGGTCTTTGCGTAGTTCGTTCTTGTCGTGGGCGATGTCGCGCTTTTCCAGGGCGACTTCTCGTTGCTCATGAGCGGCAGCCTTGGCTTCGCGCTGCGCGTCGACCATGTCGCCTGCCTTCAGATCCAGGCGCTCTTTGCGCTGGTCGGCGTTGCGTTCGCGACGTTCTTCACGCAGCTCTTGTTTGTCCTTGCGAATGTCGCGCTTGTCGTTACGAATCTCGCGGTTCTCGCTACGGATGGCTGCGTTGTCCTGCTTGATGTCGGCGTTGGGTGCCGGGGTCTGGGCCAGCACGGGGAGGGCGATGGAAGCCATCAGGACGGGGATCAGACGACGAATCTTCATGGTGTTTTCCTTTCAGTCGAGTCAGAGCGGCATTTGGTTTTTATTGAATAAGCGCGAGCGCTTATGCCTATGAACGCTCTTCCCCTGCCTTCCGTTGATTGGCGCAGGAGGCAGCTCTGTAAGCTCATGTGTTTAGCGCTGGTGCCGCCGACGGTCCACCTGAATTTCTCCAAGTTGGGTGACGTGACCTTCCTCGTCCTGTTCCTCCAGTTTGACCGGGAAGCCCCATAGGGTTGCCACATGGCGCAGCACGTCGTCGCAGGCTTCGGACAGGGGGCGCCGCTGATACTGAAAGTGGCGCAGGGTAAGAGAGCGGTCGCCTTTTAAGTCCACGTTCCACACCTGGATATTGGGTTCGCGGCTGCCCAGGTTGTATTGATCCGAGAGCAGACGGCGCACTTCGCGATAGCCCTGGTCGTCGTGGATGGCTTCGACCTTGAGCTTGGGCCGGCTGTCGTCGTCGAGGATGGCGAAGAAGCGGAAGTCGCGGATCAGTTTGGGCGATAGGAATTGGGCGATGAAACTCTCGTCCTTGAAATTGCGCATGGCGAAGTCGAGGGTCTGGCGCCAGTCGGAACCGGCGATGTCCGGGAACCAGGCCCGGTCTTCTTCGGTGGGTTCTTCGCAGATGCGGCGCAGATCGCGCCACATGGCGAAGCCGAGGGCGTAGGGGTTGAGGCCGTTGTAGTAGGGGCTGTTGTAGGGCGGCTGAAAGACCACGTTGGTGTGGGATTGCAGAAACTCCATCATGAAGCCGTCGGAGAGCAGGCCTTCGTCGTAGAGATGGTTGAGCAGGGTGTAGTGCCAGAAGCAGGCCCAGCCTTCGTTCATGAGTTGGGTCTGGCGCTGGGGATAGAAGTACTGGGCCACCTTGCGCACGATGCGCACGATCTCCCGCTGCCAGGGCTCCAGCAGGGGCGCGTTCTTTTCAATGAAGTAGAGCAGGTTCTCTTCTGGCTCTTCGGGATAGCGCCGTGGCTGGGCTTGTTCGCGGCGGTCGGCGCGGGTGGGGATGGTGCGCCACAGCTCGTTGATCTGGGATTGTAGGTATTCCTCACGCTCCTTCTGGCGTTCCCGTTCCTTGAGCAGCGAGAGCTTGGGCGGGCGTTTGTAGCGATCGACCCCTACGGTCTGCAAGGCGTGGCAGGCATCGAGCATGCGTTCCACTTCCTCTTCGCCGTAGCGTTCCTCGCACTCGGCGATGAAGTTTCGAGCGAACACCAGGTAGTCGATGATGGCGTTGGCCGAGGTCCAGGTGCGGAAGAGGTAGTTGCCCTTGAAGAAGGAGTTGTGGCCGTAGGCGGCGTGGGCGATCACCAGGGCCTGCATGGTCATGGTGTTCTCTTCCATGAGGTAGGCGATGCAGGGATCGGAGTTGATGACGATCTCGTAGGCCAGCCCCATCTGGCCGCGCCGGTAGTTGCGCTCGGTGGCGATGAAGTGTTTGCCGAAAGACCAATGGTGGTAATAAACCGGCATGCCCACCGAGGCGTAGGCATCCATCATCTGTTCGGCGCTGATGATCTCGATCAGGTGGGGATAGCAGTCGAGCCCATAGTGCTTGGCGACGCGACCGATCTCCTGATCGTAGTGGCCGATAAGTTCAAAGGTCCACTCGGACGGGGTCGGTAGGGCGGCTTTCTTGGTTTGTCTCATGGGCTCGCTCTCAGGTCGGTCTTAGGCCAGTTTTTTCTGAAACAACTCACGGAAGACTGGATAGATGTCGGGCAGGCCTGTGATGCGTTGCATGGCGAAGTGACCTGGGTGAGCGTCTTGGAGTCGCTCGTACTGACGCCAGAGATTTTGCGGTTCGCCGGCAGTGATCTCGATGTAGGCGAAGTACTGAACCGTCGGGATGATGTATTCCTCCAGCAGTTCTCGGCAGCGGGGCGAGTCGCTGTCCATGTTGTCGCCGTCGGAAGCCTGGGCGCCGTAGATGTTCCAGGCGCTGGAGGAATAGCGCTCTGAGATGATCCTGTGCATCAGGTCCAAGGCACTGGAGACGACGGTGCCGCCAGTTTCGCGGGAGTGAAAGAACTGATCCTCGTCCACCTCATCGGCTAGGGTGTGGTGGCGGATGAATACCAACTCGATGCGTTCGTAGGTGCGGGTGAGGAAGAGGTAGAGCAGCATGAAGAAGCGCTTGGCGATCTGCTTCTTCTCCTCGTCCATGGAGCCAGACACGTCCATCAGGCAGAACATCACTGCCTGGGTGGATGGCATGGGGATGAGGATGCGGTTGTTGTAGCGCAGGTCGAAGTCGTCGATGAAGGGCACCAGCTCCAGCTTGCGCAGCAGGCGGGCGATTTCGGTGCGGAGTTCGTTAGCCTCGGGCGTGTCGCCTTCACCGGCGGCTTCCATGGCCTCCAACCGTTCCTGCATGTCGCGGATGGCCTTGCGGGAAGGCGCACCGGCGGCGATGCGCCGCCCGGTTGCCCCGCGCAAGGTGCGGATGACGCTGATGTTGGTGGGCACGCCGGTCTGGGTGTAGCCGGCCCGCACGCGCTTGAATTCGTCCAGATGGGCGAACTGGGTCTTGACCAGATTGGGCAGCTCCAGATCGTCGAAAAAGATGTCGAGGAATTCTTCGCGGGTAAGGGTGAAGGCGAAGTCGTCGGTACCCTCGCCATCGGGGCTGGCCTTGCTGCCGCCGCCACCTTTGCCGCCGGGCGGCCGCTCACCTTCGTCACCTGCGACATAGCGGTCGTTGCCAGGCATCACATCGCGCCACACGCCGCCGCGAGAGTGGCGGAAATGCGGCTCGGAAATGTCCTTCGCCGGGATGCCGATCTTCTCGCCGTTGTCGATGTCGGTGATGCCGCGCTTGGAAATGGTATCGGCAACGGCTTTGCGAATCTGGCTCTTGAAACGGCGAATGAATCGGTTGCGATTGACCGAGCTTTTGTTCTTGCTGTCGAAGCGTCGATCCAGGATACGAACGCCGACCATGTGAAATCTCCCTGTTGTCGTTCCGCGCTGCCTGTCCCGCAGTGTTGTGAGTGGCAGGGCAATCGCGTGAAGAGGAAGGGCCCCACTTGGCACCCGTCATCCCCGCGAAAGCGGGGATCCATGGGCGTGCCTTCGTAGGAAACCCGCTGGATTCCCGCCTTCGCGGGAATGACGAAGCTTCGTATTGACGGTTCGTGCGTTCATGCAATTGCCCTGTATATGTATCGGTATCAAGGATTCTATGAAGACTTGCGAACCCGCAGATACCACTCGGCCAGAAGCCGAACCTGCTTCTCGGTGTAGCCCTTTTCCATCATGCGATTGACGAAGTCCATGTGCTTGCGCTGATCGTCGGCGCTGGACTTGGCGTTGAAGGAGATCACTGGCAGCAGCTCTTCGGTGTTGGAGAACATCTTTTTCTCGATCACCGCCCGCAGCTTTTCGTAAGACGTCCAGGAGGGATTCTTGCCGCCGTTCTTGGCGCGGGCGCGCAGGACGAAGTTCACCACCTCGTTGCGGAAGTCCTTGGGATTGCTGATGCCCGCAGGCTTCTCGATCTTTTCCAACTCATCGTTGAGGGAGGAACGATCCAGCATTTCGCCCGTGTTCGGGTCGCGGAATTCCTGATCCTGAATCCAGAAGTCGGCATAGGTGACGTAGCGGTCGAAGATGTTCTGGCCGTATTCGGAATAGGACTCCAGGTAAGCGGTCTGGATTTCCTTGCCGATGAACTCCATGTAGCGCGGTGCCAGGAATTCCTTGATGAAGCCGAGATATCGTTGCTCCACTTCGGGCGGGAACTGCTCTTGCTCGATCTGCTGTTCCAGCACATACATCAAGTGCACCGGATTGGCCGCCACTTCCCGGTGGTCGAAGTTGAAAACGCGGGACAGAATCTTGAAGGCGAAGCGGGTGGAAAGGCCCGTCATGCCTTCGTCTACGCCCGCATAGTCCCGGTACTCCTGATAGGACTTGGCCTTGGGGTCCGTGTCCTTCAGATTCTCGCCGTCGTAGACCCGCATCTTGGAATAGATGGAGGAGTTCTCCGGTTCCTTCAGTCGGGACAGCACGGCAAACTGGGCCATCATGCGCAGCGTATCGGGTGCGCAGGGCGCCTTGAAGAGAGACGAACTGGCGAGCAGTTTTTCGTAAATCTTGACCTCGTCGGATACCCGCAGGCAGTAAGGCACTTTGACGATGTAGATGCGGTCGAGGAAGGCTTCGTTGTTGCGGTTGTTCTTGAAGGCTTGCCACTCGGCCTCGTTGGAGTGCGCGAGGATCATGCCGTCGAAGGGAATCGCGCCGAAGCCTTCGGTGCCTTTGTAGTTGCCTTCCTGGGTCGCGGTCAGCAAGGGGTGCAGCACCTTGATGGGCGCCTTGAACATTTCCACGAACTCCAGCAGGCCCCGGTTGGCGAGGCACAGGCCGCCGGAGTAGCTGTAGGCGTCCGGGTCGTTCTGGGAGTAGTTCTCCAGCTTGCGGATGTCGATCTTGCCCACCAGGGACGAGATGTCTTGGTTGTTCTCGTCGCCGGGCTCGGTCTTGGACACAGCGATCTGCTTGAGCACTGAAGGCCGCAACTTCACCACGCGGAACTTGGTGATGTCGCCCTTGAACTCTTGCAGTCGCTTGACCGCCCAAGGCGACATGATGCCGCCATGGTAGCGGCGGGGAATGCCGTATTCCTCTTCAAGCATGGGGCCGTCTTCGTCACTGTTGAAAAGGCCCAGCGGCGACTCGTAAACCGGCGAGCCCTTGATGGCGTAGAAGGACACCTTCTCGATCAGCGACTTGAGTCGCTCCGCCAGGGAGGACTTGCCGCCGCCCACGGGGCCGAGCAGATAGAGGATTTGCTTCTTCTCTTCCAGCCCCTGAGCCGAGTGCCGAATATAGGAAACGATGCTCTCAATCGCTTCCTCCATACCGTAGAACTCGCGGAAGGCCGGGTAGATGCGAATCACCTTGTTTGCGAAGATCCGCGAATAGCGCGGCTCCAGGCGAGTATCCACCAACTCCGGCTCGCCAATGGCCATCAGCATGCGCTCGGCAACGCTTGCGTAGGCGGTGGGATCGTGGCGGCACAGTTCGAGATATTCCTGCACCGATATTTCTTCTTCTTGTGCAGCTTCGTATCGGCTCTGATAACGCGAGAAGATGCTCATGGGACCGCTCCTTGTTCGCTGATTCTGGGGGAAATCTGCATAACAACGTCCGACAACGGGTACTGCGAGTTAGACGCCAATGACGAGATAAGTTTTGCCTGAAACCTCGTTCTTTTGTAACGCCCGTAATCCAGTATTTACGCCGGTAACGCGAAAATTCAACAAGCTTTTAGGTGTGGGAATTTATCTATTTTTTTTCGTTTCCAGCGCCGGTGTGTGGTGGACAATGAACGCTTTACCGGAGCCCCGAAAGGGTTCCGGTTTTTTATTTCTCCAGCGCCGCGATGATGCGTTGCGCCATCGCTTCAAGTTTTTCCCGTGACTCCTGCTCACGGGCATGAGCGCGCAGGACTTCCCCGCCGTGGCGAGGAATGATGTGGAAGTGCAGGTGCGGTACTGTCTGCCCGGCAGCCGCGCCATTGAACTGACCAATCATGACACCTGGAGCCTCGGTGGCTTTTTGCACAGCACGGGCGATTTTCTGGGTCACTTGGATGGTGGTGGCCAGGGTATCCGGCGAGATGTCGAAGATCGTGGCCGCAGCTTCTTTCGGCACCACCAAGGTATGGCCGTCGGATTGGGGCATCAGGTCCATGAAGGCAAGGGTGGTCTCATCTTCATAGATGCGGATGCACGGCAGTTCGCCGCGCAGGATGCGGGCGAAGACGTTGTTCGAGTCGTAGCTCATGGGTTTTCCTTGATACTGAAACGAAGCGCCAGCCTACCATCACTCGATGAATGCTTCGGCTATGCCACTGTGCCGCCCGGCATGGATAATGGCGGCCCGCTAAACCCATGCTGTCGTGAATCCCAATGAAGCAACTAACCGATGTACAACTGGATGAGCTGGCGCGACAAGCGCAAGCTTCGCCGCGCCGTCGCGCAAATTTGAATCTGCACCAGGATCTGTCAGATCCGGTACAGCGACTGGCGATTGCCATGGAGCCGGATACGGTGGTCCAGGTACATCGCCATCCCCAAACCTTTGAACTGCTCCATCCGTTGCGCGGTCGTTTCGTGGTTCTGCATTTCGACGATGCAGGCGTGGTTACTGGACGTACCGTTCTGGGCGAGGATTGCCGAATGCAGGAGAACCCCGCTGGCACTTGGCACGCGGTGCTTTCTCTGGATGAGGGTGGTGTGATCTTCGAGGTAAAGCACGGCCCGTATTGCCCGGTAGGCGCGGAGGACACCGCTCCCTGGTCTCAGGTGGCAGCGGAGGAAAGCGCTGCCTTGTTGGCTTGGTATCGCAACGCCCAAGTCGGGGAACGCTGGAAATAGGCACAAAAAAAGCGAGGGCACTGCCTCGCTTTTCTATAACGCTTGCTTTCGCTCGAGCTACGTAGCGCCGATACTGCCTTGTAGGACTCAATGGGCTTTGCGTTACGGTTTGCCGTATTGGGCTGTGGCTGAACGGCTTGCTGAGCCGCTTGTTGGCTGAGCGTCACACGGGTCTCGTTGGCCCGGTTCTCGGCTTCCTTCGCCTTGCTGGCTTCTTGCTGGCGTGCCCTAGTCTCATCCGCCCGCTTATTTTCCTGTGTGTTGCTGGACGAAGAAGGGCTGGGAGGGCTGGGTTGCTGGCTTACCGTGCTGCTGGCAAGGGAACTGGTGGAATGCGATACGTTCATGGTTGGCTCCCGGAGGAAATGGCGGTCATTGGTTGCGCCGCCTCATTCCCAAGATAGCACGGCAAGGAGTTTTTCTCTAGAAACAGCATATTGGATCGTGATGTGCGTTGTCTCTGCCTCAGCTTTCAACTTCGTCGGCTTCCTGAAAACAGGCCCTAGAACAGATCGATTTCGGTATTCAGTACCAGTGGCTTGATCAGGCCGTCTTCCACCAGGGCTTCATAGTATTTAAGCTGGTTTCGGCCGTTTTGCTTGGCGAAATAGAGCGCTTCGTCGGCACGCCCCAATAGGCTGGTGGCGTCGTCGCCAAGATGGATGCGCGTGAGGCCGACGCTGATGGTCACGCGGCCCACTTGAGGAAAGTCATGTTCTGCCACGCGATCAAGAAAGCGCTCCATGACCGAGAGCGCGTTCTTTTCGGAAGTCCCTCGCAATAGCACTACGAATTCCTCCCCGCCGAAACGGAAGAGTTTGTCGTGGCGTCGGAAGACCTGACGCATGATGTCCGACATGAGCAACAGCACTTCGTCGCCGAACAAGTGACCATAGCGATCATTGATGATCTTGAAGTGGTCGATGTCGAAAATCGCCAGCCAGTTGTCGTCCGTGGCTTCCTCGTCGCGGCGTTCCGTAGCATCGTTCCATGCGCTCTGGCCATCGTTGCTATGCAGGAGCTTGTGCAGACTGTCTTCAAAGGTCTTGCGGTTGAGCAGGCGGGTCAGGGTGTCGACTTGGCTGTATTGAAGCAGGCTCAGGTAGTTCCGATACAGGCCCAGCATGCCGTCCATGAGTTCGATGGATTGAGGCGGCAAGGGGGCTCTGCCGGTGATTTCCAGGCAGGCAAGGGGCTTCTGTTCGTGGAAGATGGGGAAAACGCAGTAATGGATACAGCCGCCCTCCGGTAGGTGCAGCAATTCGCTCACGACGATTTGTAATTCAATGGCCCGATAGAGGGCCGGCGGTAGTGGCTGGGAAGACGGCTTGTCTGGGACGATTTCCCCATTCCTTACCGTCACCGTCAAATCCACCTGAATCCGCTGCCGTTCCTCCTGCACTCGAAATAGCCGGATGGACGCGTCCTTTTGTTGGGGACTGAGCAATTCCACCAACGAACTCATCAACGCGATGTCCACCAGGGTGTCGTCGCGGTATCGGGTAATCGCTTCAGCGTGCTTGAGGACGTCGGACATGGATGAAGCGCCGTGTAGGGATTGGATTATTTTATGTGATAAATGTCACGATCGCGTCAGCACTGCCCTTCATGAAGGGGCCGTGATGCGCCGTGTTAGCATCCGCTCCCCATGCTCGATCTGAACCAAGTCTTCTCCGCCGGTGGTCTCCTAGAGGCGGCGATTCCCGGCTTCCGGCAGCGCCCGCAGCAGGTCGAGATGGCCTTGCGCATCGAGGAAGCCATCAAGGGCAACAAGATTTTCGTGGCCGAAGCGGGCACCGGCACGGGAAAAACCTATGCCTACTTGGTTCCGGCGCTGCTGTCGGGCGGCAAAGTCATCGTTTCCACCGGCACCAAGACCCTTCAGGATCAGCTCTACAACCGCGACCTGCCCATGGTGCGGGACGCCCTCAAGGTGGGCGCCACCATTGCTCTGTTGAAGGGCCGCGCCAATTACGTCTGCCCCTACCACTTGGGCCGCGCCCAGCAGGAGGGCCGCCTTCATAGCAAGGAGGACGTGGCCCATCTGCGCACCATCGTCCGCTTTGCCAAGACCACCCGCAGTGGCGACAAGGCCGAACTGGCCGCCGTGCCTGAGGATTCGCCGGTCTGGCAACTGGCCACCTCCACCCGGGACAACTGCCTGGGCCAGGACTGCCCGGACCTCAAGGAGTGCTTCGTCGCCAACGCCCGCCGCGAGGCCCTGACCGCCGACGTTGTGGTGGTCAATCACCATCTGTTTTTCGCGGACGTGATGCTGCGTGACGAAGGCCTGGGCGAGCTGCTGCCTGCCTGCAACGCGGTGATCTTCGACGAAGCCCACCAATTGCCCGAAGTCGCCAGCTTGTTCTTCGGCGAGAGCCTGGGTACCGCGCAACTGATCGAGCTGGCCCGGGATAGTCGCAACGAGGCCCTGGCTGGTGCAAAGGACTATCCGCCCTTGCAGGACGCCTGCCGCAACTTGGACAAGGCTGCCCGCGATTTGCGCCTGGCCGTGCGGGCCGAGAACGCCCGTCTTCCATTTGAGCGACTGGGCAGCGATAAGGATTTCAACGAGAGTCTGGCCGACGTGGAGCGTGCCCTGGGCAACCTCATTAAGCACCTGGAAGCCCAGGCCGGTCGTGCCGAAGGCATCGACAACTGCGCCCGCCGTACCAGCGAAATGCTGCTGCGCCTCAAGCGCTGGCAAGCCAGCGGTGCCGTGCCTGCCGGGACTGAGGCCGATGCCGGCCCAGACGAGGCCTGGGTCAAGTGGATCGAGGTCTATAGCCAATCCCTGGCCCTGAACATGACGCCTCTGTCCGTGGCCGACATCTTCCAGCGTCAGCTCGAAGGCCATCCCCGCGCCTGGATATTCACTTCCGCCACGCTCGCCGTGGGCGGCGACTTCGGCCACTACTGCGGCCAGTTGGGCTTGGTCGATGCCGCCACAGGGCAGTGGGGTAGCCCCTTCGACTACGGCGCCAACGGCTTGCTCTACTGTCCCACCGGCATGCCAGATCCCAACGCGCCCAACTACACCGACGCGGTGGTGGAAGCCGCCTGGCCCGCCATCGTTGCCGCTGGCGGGCGTGCCTTTGTGCTGTGCACGTCGCTCAAGGCCATGCGTCGCATCCACGAAGTGCTGCGGGAAAAGCTGGATGCGGCAAAGATGGAACTGCCCCTGCTGCTGCAAGGCGAAGGCTCCCGCACCGAGTTGCTGGACCGCTTCCGCCGCCTGGGCAATGCCATCTTGGTGGCGAGCCAGAGTTTCTGGGAAGGCGTGGACGTGCGTGGCGAGGCCTTGTCCCTGGTGGTGATCGACAAGCTGCCCTTCGCGCCGCCGGACGATCCGGTGCTGTCGGCCCGCATCGAGAACCTCAAGAAGCAGGGCCGCAATGCCTTCTTCGAGTATCAGTTGCCTCGCGCCGTCATCAGCATGAAGCAGGGCGCCGGTCGCTTGATTCGCGCCGAGACGGATCGGGGCGTGCTCATGATCTGCGACCCGCGTCTGGTGGAAAAGCAGTACGGCAAGGCCGTCTGGCGCTCCCTGCCGCCCATGCGTCGCAGCCGCAATCTGGCCGACGTGGAGGCCTTCTTCACGGAAGCGCCGGTGCCCCAGCAGGAGGAAACCCATGCGCCTGGATAAGTGGCTCTGGGCGGCGCGCTTTTACAAAAACCGCAGCCTCGCCGCCGACGCGGTGGATGGCGGCAAGGTCAAACTGGGTGGCGCCAACGTGAAGCCGGCCAAGGATGTGAAGGTGGGTGACCGTCTTGAAATACGGGCCGGGGAGCAGGCCTACGAAGTCCTGGTCGTAGGCCTTAACGAGCAGCGTCGCCCAGCGCCTGAGGCGCGGCTCCTCTACGAGGAAACGCCGGAAAGCCAGGAGCGACGGACGCAGGAAGCGGAGCTGCGCAAGCTGGCCCCGGTCCCGGGCGCCGATACCCGAGGCCGGCCTACCAAGCGTGATCGCCGCGCCATGGGGCGGTTTCGCGGCGAGTAGAAAAGTCATCGCCGAATTTCAATGGCCCGCCAATGACGCGGGTTTGCCACAAGGGGAGTGTTCATGACTGTTTTGATGCCGCCCTGATTGTCGGCGTCATCAATATCGCCGTTCTCGCCTATCTCTTCCGCTACAACGGAAGCTTGCAGGGGGGGGCGAAACACGCCTGATCGATGCGACTTGCGCCGACGTGTACGCCCGTATCGCCGATTTTCGCCATTGGGAGGAATGGAGTCCTTGGCTGGAGCACCAGGCCGATGCGACCGTGACGCTGCCCGAAGCTCCCGATGCGACAGGCGCCTGTTACGCCTGGCAGGGCAGCAAGATCGGTGCTTGCAGCATCGAGCATGTGCGGCTGATTCCCGACGAGCAAATCGAACAGCAGCTGACGGGTATCGAGCCTTTCGCGTATCGGGTCAAAGTGGTGTGGACCTTCGCCGACCGGGACGGCAAGACCGAGCTGACGGTGCGATTCAACGGACGGGTGCCCCTCGCCAAGCGCGTCTATGCACGGACCAACGTCAAGGCCCGCGCCACGGTCTGCCATATGGGATATCCCCTCGACGCTACGGCCGTCGCCGGTAAGGAGGGCTCCTTGTCGCTGCGCCAATTGCCGGCCCACCGGGCCTACGCGGTCCTGCTCAAGGGAACCCGTTCGGCCCTGGAGGTTGCCTGGTATCAGGCCATGCTGCGCATGCGGGCGGACGGCATCCAGATGGACCAGGCCACCCCGCCTTTCGAGTGTTACTTGACCGAAGCCGACGGGGTTGCCGAATCGGAGCAGCTCACCGAGCTTTACATCCCGATGTCGACGCCGGCGGCAGGTTCGCCGCTCGACACTTTGGCGCCGGCCGCCACCTCACCCGGCTGACATCCGCGCCGCGGCCGCTTCTGCCTCGGCGCGCCGCTGTCCCACCAACGTAGCCATCATCGCTTGGCACTGGGCGGCGACGTCGGCCGGCGCGGTTTCCAGGCGGCCGGCATTGAAAGGGGGCTCCGGCGCGTATTCAAAAATCAACTGGATAGTCTGGGCCACGTGCTCCCCGGCGACTTCCGCCAGGACCGTGAGCGCGAAATCGATGCCGGCCGTCACGCCGCCTCCTGTAATGATATTGCCGTCGCGGACGACGCGGCCCTGGTCGGGGATGGCGCCGAACAATGGCAGCAGGTCGCGAAAGCCCCAGTGGCAGGCGGCGCGCTTGCCTTTGAGCAGGCCTGCGGCGCCCAGGATCAGCGAGCCATTGCAGACTGAGGTGACGTAGCGGGCGTCGGCGGCCAGGCGCTTGAGTTGCGCAAGGTAGGTCTCGTCCAGGGCGACCCGCGTCGCAGGGAGCCCGCCCGGGACGCAGATTAGGTCGCAGGCGGGGATGTCGCCTAGTTTTCGGGTGGTGCCGAAGGTCAGCCCGTCGGCGTCGATGTCGCCGCCGGAGACGCTGGCGACGATGGTTTCGCTGTTTGGCATTTGGCTCAGGATCTGATGGGGGCCAGTGAAATCCAGATGGGTCATCCCAGGATAGATCGCAAACACGATGCAAAAAGGGGCGTCGGTACGGTGGTCAGACATGGCAGGCTCCAGTAGTTGAGGGAACAAGCGCGGATACTGAGGTATATGTAACATGGCAGCAATGACTAATTTCCAACGTTTTCTGCCATGGCGCGCAACATCGTTTTCCTGATCTTCGACCAATTCCTGCTCCTAGACGCGGCCGGCCCCATCGCGGCCTTCGAGATGCCCATACGTCACATGGAATCCTCGCCCTACGTTCTGCAAGTGGTCGGCCCCAAGCGCGGCTTGACCAGGAGTTCCGCCTCCGTGGCGATGCACGCGGAATCGATGAATGCGGTTAGGGAACTCGACACCCTGGTGGTCGTGGGCGGCCCAGGAGCGCCGCAAGCCGCAGCGAATCGACGGGTCCTCGATTTCATCCGTCGCCAGGCCCCGCGTGCCCGCCGCGTTTGCAGCGTGTGTTCCGGTGCCTACGTACTGGCAGCTGCAGGGGTTCTGAATGGCCGCCGTGCTACCACCCACTGGAGCAGTTCAGCCGAATTCTCGACCCTGTTTCCCCAAGTGAAGCTCGAATCCGACCGTATCTACATCCGCGACGGGAACGTCTGGACTTCTGGGGGGAGCTCGGCGGGGATTGATTTGGCCCTGGCGCTGATCGCCGACGACCTCGGCGAAGCTGTGGCCAAGCAGGTGGCTCGTGTGCTCGTGGTCTATTACCGCCGGACCGGCGGCCAATCCCAGTTCTCGACCTTGCTCGACGCCACCCAGACTGAAGGACGTTTCGCGCCCTTGCTGACCTGGATCCGTGAGCATCTCCATGAGCCTGTACCCGTGGAGCGCCTGGCTCAGCAGGCGCATATGAGTCCACGCAACTTTGCCCGAGCTTTTTCCAGAGAGACCGGCATGACGCCGGCCAAGATGGTTGAGAAAGTTCGCCTGGAGCTGGCTCAGGAACGGGTCGAGGCAGGAGCCGACCCCATGGACGTCATCGCACGGGACATGGGATTCGGCGATATGGAGCGGATGAGGCGCGCATTTCTGCGAGCTTTCGGACTGCCGCCCCAGGCGGTGCGCCGGGCAGCCCGATCCAGCTTAGAGCCTACTGAAAACAGCTCTAAGTCCGGTGGGCCAGTAGCCGTCCTGCCACCTGTTGCTTGAAGAAAGGCAGATGGTTACTGACGCGCAGGGCCAGTTTTCGTGCCAACTTCGCTGGTGCTCGGTCGTCGGTGAACAGTGTGGCGACGGCGTTGGTGGAAAGGAAGAGGGGCAGGGTGGCGAGACGGTGGTTGCGCTCGTAGCGGCTGAGCGCAGAGGCGTTGGCAATGTCCAACCCCTGCTGGTGCAGGCTGAGAATCTCCTTGCCCAACAGTTCCTGGCTGATGAGGCCAAAGTTGAAACCGTGGGCTGTCACCGGGTGCATGCCCACGGCTGCATCGCCTAGCAGCGCAAAACGCCGATCCACAAAGCGGTGGGCATAGACGCCCACCAGGGGGTAGCCGAAGCGCTCGCTCACCAGTTTCATGGCGCCGCAACGGTGCTTGAGGCGGCGCTCAATCTCGCGGGCGAAGGCGGTTTCGTCCAGGGCCATCATATGGGCGTGTTCGTGGCCGGGTAGGGTCATTACCACCGAGGTCACGTTGCCGTTACAGGGCAGCAGCGCCACGGTCTGGCCGTAGTCGAACCATTCCAGCGCCACGTGGTTGTGGGGGAGTTCGTGTTCCATGCGGCAGACCATCATGGTCCGGCCAAAGTCGTGCATGGAAGCGCCGATGCCCATCAGGCGGCGGGTTTCGGAGAAGCGGTTGTCGGCGGCCACCACCAGCTTGGCGGTGTAGCTTTCGCCGCCCGAGGTGCGCACCTGGCCCTGCTGAACATCCACATCAATGGCAGCCAGGCTGCGGTTGTCCAACACGGTAACGTTGTTGCAGGCGGCCACGCCGTCCCACAGGGCTTGGCGAATGGCGTGGTTGGGGATGAGGTAGCCAAGGGGATCGTCGAAATTGGCAGGCGCCTCGAAATCCAGGCAGTAAGCGGAACTGCCATCTTCTACCCGTGCCTTCATCAGGGGCGACACATCAGGCGTCAGGGCTTCTTCCAGGCCGAAGCCCTTGAGCAATTCCATCGAGTGGTGGGTGAGGGCGATCTCGCGGCCATCGAACTTGGGGCAGGCGATCTCGTTCCGGCTTTGCCGCTCGATGATGCCGATACGTAGCCCCGAATCCTTGAGGCCCAGGGCCAAGCTCAAACCGGCAGGGCCGGCACCGACGATCAGCAGGTCGAAATCCATGAGTGCGCTCGTTCTCGATGAAATCAAAGTCGCGAACTCTAGGCCTGGCCAGGAAATCTAGGGTTGACCCCGGTCAAGCGTAGGGCGCCTCAGGATCAATCGAATTGGGCGGGTGGTATCCCTACGGAAAATCAGCATATCCCGATGGTCATTTATTGGTAAATGTCAATAATTTGCCAGGCAAAACAACCTTATTTAAAGCAGGGGAAAGTGATGTTAGGAAACATCAAGATCAGTACGAAGATTATCGGTAGTACTTGCGTTGTCTTTCTCATGTTCGCGACTTCGGAATACCTTGGCTATTTGAATCTGTCCAAGGTGGTTGACCGGGCAGGCAAGGCTGATGAAATGCAGCAACTGAATATCGGCATTCTTGAAGCTCGCCGACAGGAAAAGAATCTGTTGTTGCGGGGAGAGGCCAAGTACCGGGAAAACACAGTGAAGGCCATTGCAGAGGTCAAGGCCAAAGCGGCGGCAGCCCGCGAGCAGTTCCACAACCTCGATAGCAAAAAGCTGATGGATGATGTCATCGCCGGAGTCAGCGAATATGAGTCGACCTTCCAGAACTTGGCCGATACGTTCAAAAGTCCCGGCGTTCAGCAGGCGACCTTGGATGAGCTAGACCGCAAGATGGTTGATGCAGCCCGTAAGGCTCAGGCGGCCATCGGCGCTGCACACAAGGATCAGCAAGAGGAAATGCTGGATGCTGTTGCCAGTGCAAATCGAGTTACCGCGATTCTGACCGCGCTATTCCTGGTGGCTGGTGGCATCGTCTCGTTTTTCGTCATCCGCGACATCATGCGTTCCATCCAGGTCGTGGTGGATAGCACCCAGGGTGTCGGGCAGGGCGACCTTGCTATTCCGCCTATCCCCGCAGGCGATACGGAAATGGGACAGCTTGGGCACGCCTTTAACGCCATGATTGCCAACATTGGCGGAGTCGTGAAGAAAGTGACTGGGACCGCAGCCAAGGTCTCCGTCTCTGCCCATGAGATTCACGTGGTGGCTGACCAGATCAGCCAAACCGCGGTCGACGTGGCCGATCAGGCGAGGAGCGTGGCCGAAGCGAGTGCCGAGATGGCCAATAGCTCGGGAGAAATTTCCAACACGTGCCATCTGGCGGCAGCCAATGCGCTTCAGGCAAAGCAATCGGCGGAAAACGGAGCTGTCGTGGTCGAACAGACCGTGCGACTGATGCAGGAAATCGCGCAGACCGTAGAGGGATCATCCCGCACCGTCGCCAGCTTGGGCGACCGTAGTAGTCAGATCGGCGCCATCATTGGCACCATCAAGGAAATTGCAGACCAGACCAATTTGCTCGCGCTCAATGCGGCCATCGAAGCTGCCCGCGCCGGCGAGCAGGGCCGTGGATTCGCAGTAGTGGCTGACGAGGTGCGCAAGCTGGCAGAACGCACTTCCGAGGCTACTCATGAAATTGGCACCATGATCCAAAGTATTCAGGACGAGACGGGCAGTGCCGTGGCCGCCATGGAACGAGGTACACGTCAGGTGGAGGCCGGCACCGCCGAGGCGTCTCGTTCCGGCGAAGCCCTAAACCAAATCCTTGCCCAAGTCACCGATCTTGCCGTGCAACTGGAGCAGATTTCGGTGGCTGCCGAGCGCCAGAGCGCTACCACCGAAGAAATATCGGGCAGCATCCAGTCGATCACTTCCACAATTCAGGTGACCGCCGACGATGCCCGGTCATCCGCCACTGCTGCCAGTGCCATGAACAGCATTGCCGAAGAACTGATGACCAACATCGGTCGATTCAAGGTGGATGAAGATACGGGACTTGCCATCGACAAGGCCAAGAGCGCTCACATGATTTTCGTCGGCAAGATCAAGGCACATCTGGACGGAGCTTTGAAGCTCGATCCCACAGCATTGCCGACCCACCACACCTGCGCTTTCGGTAAGTGGTATCAGAGCAAGGGCAAGGAGTTTTTCGGCGCGAACACCCTGTTCGCCGGCATCGACGATCCTCACGGTCAAGTTCACACCCTTGGACGTCAGGCAGTGGAGGCCTATAACGCGGGCGACCGTACCAAGGCTCACATGCTGTGTAATCAGATGGAAAAGACCTCCATGGAGCTGGTGGGCATGCTGCTCAAACTAGGTGAGGGCGTAGCCAGCGCCTAAGGTCGTTTCCACGCCCAAAACAGAGCGGGGCAAGGATGCATGCAGTGCGTCCTTGCCCCGCAGTCTTTCAAGGGGTCTTGCTAACGCGCTTCAGGAGGCGAGTTGCGGCACCTTCGACGATGACTGTCCTGCTAACAACAGCGGCAACCGATCCCGGAAGTAGGCGAATAGTTTTTCATCATTGGTCGCCGCCGCCGAGAAGCGCAGCATGGGAATCGCAGGCTGGCAGAGGAAGAAGGGATCGCCCGGCGTCAGCAAAAAACCGTTGGCCGTCGCGTCCTCCAGCAGCGCGCCCAAGTCGGTGCCCTCGGGCAGTTCGGCCCAGATGAACATGCCGCCGTCGGTCTGCAAGGTGGGCCGCAAACCTGCCTGGGCCAAGCCTTTCACCGCGGCGGCGCGCTGGTGGGAAAGCTTGGGACGCAGGCGTTCCAGGTGCTTGCGGTAGCTGCCGTCGGCCAACAGTTCATAGACTAGGCGCTCGTCCAGCTCGGAAGTGGTCAGCACCGACAGCAGTTTCTGGTCGAGGAAGTGCTGAATCAACTCCGGTGCCGCGGCCAAGTAGCCGACGCGGATGTTGGGGCTCATCACCTTGGAAAAACTGCCGATGAAGATCACCCGCTCCAGCCGGTCCACCTGAGCCAGCCGCAGGGGATTTTGGGCGGGGTGCAGGTCGCCGTACACGTCGTCCTCGACGATGGTGAGCTGATGCTGTCGCGCCAGATCGAGCAGGCGGAAGATGGTGGCCGCATCGGTGGAGCCCCCCGTGGGGTTGTGGAGCAGGGTCTGGGTGAAGAACATCTTGGGCCGATAGGTGGCGCAGACCCGGTCCAGCACCTCCACGTCCGGCCCGTTGGCAAGGCGCGGCACGCCGACGAGCTTGATGCCGTGGGCGCGCAGTTGAGCGTAGAGACCGAAGTAGCCCGGTTCTTCCACCGCCACTGTATCGCCCGCGTTGAGCAGGCCCCGGCAGATCAGGTCGAAGGCGTGGGTGGCGCCGAAGGTGGTGAGGATGTGATCCTCCGAAGCCGGGATGCCCACCTGCCCCAGACGCAGGGCGATCTGGCTGCGCAGCGGCGCATAGCCGGCGGGTTCGGGCGGGTTGGCGTAGAAGCGCTTGCCCTTCCGTGCCATGCGGGCCAGCAGTCGGGCGGACACCATGTCCTCCAGCCAGGCCTCGGGCAGAAAGCCGCTGCCCACGGCCTTGAGGCCAGGATTGCGGGCGAACATGCGGCGCAGCAGTCCCACCGCTTCCCGCTCGCTACGAGGCGGCAGGGATACGGCGGGCCTCGCCACGGGGCTGGGGCGCAAAGCCACGAAGTAGCCCGAGGCGGCGCGGGATTCGATCAGCCCCCGCGCCGTGAGCCGGTCGTAGGCGCCCACTACGGTGGCGGTGCTGACCTCCACCGTGGTCGCCAGTTTGCGGATGGAGGGCAGGCGCGTGCCCGGCGGCAGTTGGCCGGCCTGAACCAAGCCCGCCAGTTGGCTCACCATCTGGTCGATGAGGGATATATCCGATTCGCGGTCCAGGTGAATCACGGTAGCTCCAATGCGGTGGTCATCCATGGCTCCATGGTGGTGGCAAAGCGATGGGGCGACAAGTACGGCAGCCCTCGCGGCGGCACCCACTGTATCGGTGCTTGGGGCAGTACAGTGGGGCCATTCCGGCAGCATGGATCGTCACGGCGAATGTCTGACTGTACATGGCTAGTGCGTCGTTCGGGGCGCAAGCTTTCTCCTCACGATTTGCCGAGGACTGATGCCATGGAATTTCCGTTTCTTTCGCCCCGTTTGCGCTTGCCCCAGAGCAAGGTGCGCCTGCATCACGGTGAGCTGCTGGCATTGGAGCGTGCCAAGGGCTGTCGGCTCCATTGCCATCAAGGCCGGGTGGCCGTCTCCCTGCCTGGTGTGTGGGAAGACTGGGAGCTGACGTGCGGTGAAAGCCTGCTCCTGGATCGTCCCGGTCTGGTGCTGGTTGAAGCCACTGGGAGTGCCGAGGTGCAGGTGGTTTCGCCAAGGGGCGCCCAGGGTGCGGAAACGCACCCATCGTGGCCCATAATGCCGGCCCTATGGAAACTTCTATCGCACTGCTGGCCGGCCTAGTACCCGGCCTCGCCGCCGGAGCCGGTCTGGTCTGGTGGCAACTCTCGCCTCGCATCGATGACGCCGCCGAGCGCGGCCGACTTGAGGCGGCCCGCGAAACCGCGCCGCAACTGGCAACCCTGACCGAGCGGATTGCATCTCGTGAGCGGGAACTGGCCGAGCTGAAAACGGAAGCCAGCGACCTGCAAGAGGAACTGGCCGATCTGCGCAGCCGGGCCGAATCGCTCAACGCCGCCCTGGCTCAGGAGCGAGCCGTCTCCGCCGAAAAACTCGCGGCCCTGGAAGAAGCGCGCAGCGGCTTGGCCGACGCCTTCAAGGCGCTCTCCGCCGAGGCGCTGCAACGGAACAACCAATCCTTCCTGGAACTCGCCAAGACCAGCCTGCAAAGCTTCCAGGAAGGTGCCAAGGGCGATCTGGAAAAGCGCCAGCAAGCCATCGGCGAACTGATCGGGCCGGTCAAACAAAGCCTGGAGAAGTTCGAGCAGCGCGTGCAGGACATGGAAAAGGAGCGGGTCGGCGCCTATCGCGGTTTGAGCGAGCAAGTGCAGTCCTTGCTTACCACTCAGACCGCTCTCCGCCAGGAAACCGCCAATCTGGTGAAGGCCCTGCGGGCGCCCCACACCCGTGGCCGCTGGGGCGAACTCCAGCTCAAGCGCGTGGTGGAAATGGCCGGCATGCTGGACCACTGCGACTTCTTCGAGCAGGAGAACGTGAACACCGAGGATGGTCGCCTGCGCCCCGACATGGTGGTGCGCCTGCCCGGAGGCAAGACCATCGTGGTGGACGCCAAGGCGCCCCTGGCCGCCTACCTGGATTCCCTCGACGCGCCGGACGAAGATCACCGCCGCCTCAAGCTGCAAGACCACGCCCGCCAAGTCCGCGATCACATCAAGTCCCTCGGTCAGAAGGCCTACTGGGGCCAGTTCGAGGCCTCGCCAGAATTCGTGGTCCTGTTCCTACCGGGAGAAACCTTCTACTCGGCGGCCCTGGAAGCCGATCCTTCCCTGATCGAAAGCGGCGTCGAGCAGAAGGTGATCCTCGCCACACCGACCACGCTCATCGCCCTGCTGCGGGCCGTGGCCTATGGCTGGAAGCAGGAAGCCCTGGCCGACAACGCCAAGCAAATTTCGGCCTTGGGCAAGGATCTCCACGACCGCATCGCCGTGGTCGCCGACTACTGGAACGACGTGGGTCGCCACTTGGGCAACGCCGTGGGCAGCTACAACAAGGCCGTCGCCTCCCTGGAGTCCCGCGTCCTAGTCACAGCCCGCAAGTTCCGTGATTTGCAGGTAGGCAGCGAGAGCAAGGACATCCGAGATCTGGGGCAGATTGAAACGGTGCCTCGGGCTTTGCAAGGGCCGGAATCCTGATGCAGCATTGACCTTGGAAATTGGCGTGTATATCCTGTATATACACGCGTTAAAGGAGAGCTGTCATGCTGACCAGAGTGTTCAAGAGCGGTAATTCCCTGGCGGTTCGCATCCCAAAGGAACTGGCATTTCCCGATGGCACCCAGGATGTGGAAATCGAGCGGGTGGGCAATACCCTGGTCGTGAAGCCGGTGGAGCGGCGGTCGCTGAAGGGCGTTATGGATGCGTTTGCGGCTTTCCCTCCGGGCTTCATGTCCGAAGGGCGCGAGTTTCATGAGCAAAAGGAGCGCGACTGGGATCAAGGTAAGGAGTGATTCCATGCGTTACCTACTCGATACCAACATTTGTATTTACTTGATGAATCGGCGACCTCCTGAAGTCGCCGAGCGTTTTGATGCACTGACGTTCGGCGCTGTAGCAATGTCGGCGATTACGCTTGCGGAATTGCGACATGGAATAGAGCGTCGGTCGGAAGTCAAAGATGAAGCCGAGCGTGCGCTGGCCATGCTGCTTGATCAAATTCCCGCGATCCCTTTCGATGGCTATGCGGCGGAGGAATATGGTCGCCTGATGGCACCATTGGCGCATCGAAGCCGAGATGCTATCGACCGCCTGATTGCTTCCCACGCCGCCAGCCTCGACCTCGTTCTCGTCACCAACAACGAAGCAGACTTCCGTGACTATTCAGGCCTCAAGGTGGAGAACTGGGTGACGGGATTCAGCAACTGGCAGTAGCGTTCTTCTGCAGGCTCACGTCCTGAGCCTGCACCCCCCTCACCATGGCGGCTCCATCAACTGATTTGGAGTTCGCCATGCAACACGAAACCGCTCTCCACGCTTCCACCCAACTCGACGTTCCTAAGTTCGATGTGGACGTCATGGTCTTTTGCATCGTTACCGCTATCTGCGCGGTGGTGCTGCTGGGCCTGTAAACTCGCGCCCCATGTTTTCACTCATCCACGGCAACCGACAGGACGTGCTGGTGCGCCTCCTGGGCCATCGGCTCAAAAACGATCCTCCGCCCCTGTTCACCGAAGAAGTGGTGCTCGTGCAAAGCGAGGCCATGGCCCGTTGGCTGCGTCTGGCTTTGGCCGAGGAA
>DASUJA010000151.1:0-4041 GCA_036279515.1 Rhodocyclaceae bacterium
GCCGCCGACATTGATGCGCTGGACGCCAAGGCGCAAAGCCCCGTCGCCGGCCTATTCCGCACCGACGCCATCCTCACCCATCCCGTGTTCAACACTCACCACACCGAACACGAGATGCTGCGCTACCTGAAGCGCCTGCAAAACCGCGACCTGGCGCTGGATCACTCCATGATCTCCCTGGGCTCCTGCACCATGAAGCTCAACGCCACCAGCGAGATGATCCCCGTCACCTGGGCCGAGTTCGGCGACGTGCATCCCTTCGCGCCCATCGAGCAGGCCGCCGGCTACACCGAGATGATCGGCACGCTCGGCAAGTGGCTCGCCACCATCACCGGCTTTGACGCCGTCTGCATGCAGCCCAACTCCGGCGCCCAGGGCGAATACGCGGGCATGGTCGCCATCCAGCGTTACCACGCCAGTCGTGGCGACAGTCACCGCAACATCTGCCTGATCCCCCGCTCCGCCCACGGCACCAACCCGGCCACCGCCCACATGGCGGGCCTGGAAGTCGTTACCGTCGATTGCGACGACAACGGCAACGTGGATCTGGCCGACCTGAAGGCCAAGGCCGCCGAGCACAGCGCAAATCTCTCCTGCCTGATGATCACCTACCCATCCACCCACGGCGTGTTCGAGGAAGCGGTGCGCGACATCTGCGCCGAAGTCCATCGCCACGGCGGCCAGGTGTACATGGACGGCGCCAACCTCAACGCCCAGGTGGGCTACACCAGTCCCGGCTTTATTGGCGCCGACGTGTCCCACATGAACCTGCACAAGACCTTCGCCATCCCCCACGGCGGCGGCGGACCGGGCATGGGCCCCATCGGCCTCAAGGCCCATCTGGCGCCCTTCATGGCCGACCACGCGGTGCAGGCCACGGGCGGCGAAGATCGCGCCCATCGCGGTCAGGGCGCAGTGAGCGCCGCGCCTTTCGGCTCCGCCTCCATCCTTACCATCTCCTGGATGTACATCGCCATGCTCGGCGGCGCCGGCCTCAAGCGCGCCACCGAGATCGCAATCCTCAACGCCAACTACGTGGCGAGCCGCCTCAAGGACCACTACCCGGTGCTCTACGTAGGCAGTCAGGGCCGCGTCGCCCACGAGTGCATCCTCGACCTGCGCCCCCTCAAGGCAGCCACCGGCATCAGCGAATCCGACGTAGCCAAGCGCCTCATGGACTACGGCTTCCACGCCCCCACGGTCAGCTTCCCCGTGGCCGGCACCCTGATGGTGGAACCCACCGAGTCCGAATCAAAGGACGAACTGGACCGCTTCATCGCCGCCATGATTTCCATCCGCGAAGAAATCCTCCAAGTGGAAACCGGCATCTGGCCCGCCGACAACAACCCGCTCAAGCACGCGCCCCACACCCAGGCGGACTTGATCGGCGAGTGGGACCGCCCCTACAGCCGCGAACAGGCCGTGTTCCCGCTTGCCTGGGTGGCGGACAACAAGTTCTGGCCCAGCGTCAATCGCATCGACGACGTATACGGCGACCGCAATTTGTTCTGCTCTTGCCCGCCCATCGACAGCGACAGCAACTAAACCCTATGGACTCCGCCGTCCAGGCCGCCCTCGCCAAATGGCCCAACGTCCCCGCCTGCTACGGCTGGCTGAGCCTAGACCGACGCGGCCAGTGGCGACTCCAGAGCGACCCCGTGCGCCACGCGGGGCTTATCGCCTTCATGAACAGCAACTACGGCTGCGATGAGCAAGGCAATTGGTTCGTGCAGAACGGGCCGCAGAAGGTTTATGTGACTTTGGAATACACGCCGTGGGTGCTGCGTCTGGAGACAGATGGGCGATTGGAAACACATACGGGCTTGGCCCTAGAGAACTCGACCCAAGCACTACTCGATGAAGAAGGCAATCTGCTGCTCATTTGCGAACACGGTGTTGGGCTGCTGGATGATCGAGACTTACCGACTCTGCTAGGGCAGATAACTGACCGCCAGAGGCAACCCGCCGACGAGGACAACATCGTAGCGCTACTCGATGGCCGAAATACGGGACTATTCCTGGCTTTGGGGGAAACACTGCTGACGCTGAAGCCCACGCGGCGCAACAAGGTGCCCGCCGAGTTTGGCTTCGTAGCCAAGCCAGAACCTCCCTTCACCAACACTTAGCCCTACCGCTATCCAGTTCTTTCCGGTGCCGCCTGATGGTAGTCTCGCGGCCTTCCGAAATTCGAGCACCACCATGTCCACGCGCAAAGCCCCTGAATTGCTGGCACCCGCCGGCTCCCTCTACATGCTCAACACGGCCTTCGCCTTTGGCGCGAATGCTGTCTACGCCGGTCAGCCTCGCTACAGCCTGCGGGTGCGCAACAACGATTTCGGCAAGCTGGAAACCCTGAAGGAAGGCATCGACACGGCCCACGCCCAGGGCAAGCAGTTCTACCTAGTCAGCAACATTTATCCGCGCAACGCCAAGCTTAAGACCTACATCAAGGACATGGCGCCGGTGATGGCGTTGAAGCCCGACGCGCTCATCATGTCCGACCCCGGCCTGATCCTGATGATCAAGGAAGCCTTCCCCGAGGCGGAGATTCATCTCTCGGTCCAGTCCAACACGGTCAATTACGCCGCCGTGCGTTTTTGGAAGCAGGCTGGTATTTCCCGCGTGATCCTCTCCCGCGAGCTGTCTCTGGACGAGATCGCCGAGATCCGACAGGAATGCCCGGACATGGAGCTGGAAGTCTTCATTCACGGCGCCCTGTGCGTCGCCTACTCGGGCCGCTGCCTGCTTTCCGGCTACTTCAGCCATCGCGACCCCAACCAGGGCACCTGCACCAACTCCTGCCGCTGGGACTATCAGGTCAAGGAAGCGGACGAAGACCCTAGCGGCGACCTGATGGAAGCGGTGAAAGATGCCCGTACGCAAATGATTTCTCCAGCCAGCCGCCAGTGGCTGATCGAGGAAGCCCAGCGCCCCGGCGAGCTGATGCCAATCGAGGAAGACGAGCACGGCACCTACATCATGAACAGCAAGGACCTGCGCGCCATCGAGCACGTGCAGCGACTGGTGGAAATCGGCGTCGACTCTCTCAAGATCGAAGGCCGCACTAAGTCGCCCTACTATGCGGCACGCACGGCTCAGACTTACCGCCAAGCCATCGACGACGCAGTGGCCGGCAAACCGCTTGATCCGCGCCTGGTGGCCGAGCTGGATGGCCTCGCCAATCGCGGCTACACCAGCGGCTTCTACGAACGCCATCCCGACCGGGATTACCAGAACTACCTGCGCGGCTTCTCCCTCTCCCATCGCAGCCTCTACGTGGGCGACTTGAAGGGCTACGACGCCAACGGCCTCGCCGAAATCAACGTGAAGAACAAGTTCTCCGTGGGTGATCGCCTGGAACTCGTACATCCCACGGGCAACGTAGAAGTTGCCGTAGAGCGCATGGAAAGCCTAGAAGGTGAAGCCATGGACTGCGCTCCCGGCAGCGGCCACAAGGTGCGCGTGCCTGCGCCTGCCGGGCTGGAAGGGGCCTTCGTCGCCCGCTTCGTCTAAGCCTCAGGACACGTCGCGGGGAGCCTCGGGGCTGTGCTAATTTGCCAGCCCTCAAACCCATAACCATAAGAGGCATCCGTGAACAGCACATCCAATAACAGCGGCATCGCCGTCCGCGACGAAGACGGCATCCGCACCATCACCTTTGATCGCGCCGACAAGAAGAATGCGATCACCGAAGCCATGTGGGTCGATCTCGGCGCAGCTTTTGCCACGGCTGCGTCCGACGGCAACTGCGTGGTGCTCATCACCGGCGCTGGCGGCAGTTTCACCGCCGGCAACGACCTGTCGGATTTCCTGGAGCATCCGCCCCAGAACGAAGATGCCGCCGTATTCCGCTGCCTCCTGGCCCTGGCTGCGCTGGAACTGCCGCTGATCGCCGCCGTGCGCGGACCGGCCGTGGGCGTAGGCACCACGCTACTGCTCCATTGCGATCTGGTCTTCGCCTCGCCCACCGCGAAATTCAAAGTGCCCTTCGTTGATCTGGGCGTAGTGCCTGAAAACGCCAGCAGCATCCTCATGCCCCAG
>DASUJA010000152.1:0-7898 GCA_036279515.1 Rhodocyclaceae bacterium
TGCATGTAGCTGTGGCTGATGGTTTCGTGCTTGAGCAGCGCACCCACTTCCTGGAGCTTGGCGACGATGTTGGGATTGGCCTTCCAGATGAACTGGCCGCCGAAGAATTCCAGGCTGGGCACGTACACGCCATGGCCCTGCACGGGGTTGAGGATGTCGTCGAAGCTGCGGCCATTGGCACGCCAGATCACGAAGTCGTCGGCACCGTAGGCGGGCGCGCAGTGCACGATGCCGGTACCGGCGTCGATGCCCACGTACTCGGCCATGTAGACGGGCGAGAGGCGGTCGTAGAAGGGATGCTTGAACTCAATGCCAGCCAGGGCTTCGCCCTTGGTCTTGGCAACGATGCTGCCTTCCAGGCCGTAACGCTTGAGGCAGGATTCCACCAACTCGGCAGCCAGCACCAGCAACTTGTCGCCGGTATCCACCAGCGCGTAATCGAACTCGGGATGGATGTTCAACGCCTGATTGGCGGGGATGGTCCAGGGGGTCGTGGTCCAGATCACCACGTGGGCGGGCTTGGCGAGGGCGGCCACGCCGAAGGCGGCAGCCAGCTTGGCTTCATCCTTGTCGCTGACGCGGAAGGCCACGTCGATGGCGTCGGACTTTTTGTCCTCGTATTCCACTTCGGCTTCAGCCAGCGCAGAGCCGCAGTCGAAACACCAATTCACGGGCTTCAGGCCCTTGAACACGTAGCCGCCCTTCACCATCTCGGCCAGGGCGCGGATTTCGCCAGCCTCGTTGGCGAAGTTCATGGTCAGGTAGGGGTTGTCCCAATCACCCAGCACGCCGAGGCGAATGAAGCCGGCCTTCTGGATTTCCACTTGCTCGGCGGCGTAGGTGCGGCACAACTCGCGCACCTTGTCGGCGGGCAGGTTCTTGCCGTGGGTGACTTCCACCTTGTGTTCGATGGGCAAGCCGTGGCAGTCCCAGCCCGGCACATAGGGCGCGTCAAAGCCAGACAGGGTCTTGGAGCGGACGATGATGTCCTTCAACACCTTGTTCAGGGCATGACCCAGATGCAGGCTGCCGTTGGCATAGGGCGGGCCGTCGTGGAGGATGAACTTGGGCCGCCCGGCGGATGCCTTGCGAATCTTTTGATAGAGCTTCCTCTCCTGCCATTGCTTGATCCAGGCCGGCTCCCGCTTGGCGAGGTCGCCACGCATGGGGAACGGGGTGTCGGGCATGTTGAGGGTGCTTCGATAGTCAGCCATGTTGCTCGCCTGAAAAGTAATCCTGGGTTGCCTGCACATCGAGCGCGATCTGGCGCTTGAGTGCGTCGAAAGAATCAAACTTGAGTTCGTCCCGCAGCCGGTGACGGAAGTGCACGCTCAGGTGAGCGCCGTAAACGTCCTGCGAAAAATCGAGCAGATGCACTTCCAGCACGGGCTTCAAACCGCCCGCCACCGTGGGCCGCACGCCGATGTTGGCGGCGCCGGCGAGTTGTCGCTTGTCGAGACCGGAGACCGTCACCGCATACACGCCCTTCATGGGCACGCGCTTGCGCTTGAGCTGCACGTTGGCGGTAGGAAAACCGATGGTGCGCCCGATCTTGTCGCCATGGACCACTCGGCCCGCGATGGCGTAGGGCCGACCGAGCAGCACAGCGGCATGTTCCAGATCGCCCTTGGCGAGTGCCTCGCGCACGGCGGAGCTGGAGGCGCGCAGGCCGCCTGCCTCAACCGTGTGCAGGGCCTCCACGGTGAAGCCATGGCGGGCGCCAAATTCCTGGAGCATGGCGAAGTTGCCGCGACGGCCCTTGCCGAAACAGAAGTCGTCGCCGACGATCAGATGCTTCACGTTGAGGCCGCCGATCAGCACCTGCTCGATGAATTCTTCGGCACTCATGGCTGCGTGCTTACGGTCGAAGCGGAACAGATAGGTCTGGTCCACGCCGCAGGCTTCGAGCAGGGCCAGCTTTTCGCGCAGGCTGGTGAGCCGCGCTGGCGCCTGATCCGGCGCGAACAATTCGCGGGGATGGGGCTCGAAGGTGAGCACGGCCGCAGGCAGGCCCAAGGCATCCGCCTTGGCGCGCAATTGGCGCAGCATGGTCTGGTGGCCCAGATGCACGCCATCGAAATTGCCGATGGTCAGCACCGTGGGCGTCGCAGCCTGCTGGGGAACTCCGAGAAAGACCCGCATGAAGACAAGACCTTGCCCGTGACAGGGCAATCTGGGACAACCGTTGAAAAGGGCGCGGATTATAGCAACCCAGAGGCCTGCCGCCGAGGCCTAGAGGCGCGGAGAGGCCCTTAAAACAAGGGCTTGCGGGTTGGCAACGGCGCCTCAAAACGAAGACTCTGCTCAATTTGATCGCTTGCTACAAAACCTCGTCATTCCGGTGAAAGCCCACTGCTGTCCGGAATAAATATCGCACGGAGGACTTTTCGCAAAAATGGCATGGCTCGTCTTCCCGTTCGTGGTGAGGTATCGAACCATGAATGGGCCACCGTGCCGTAATTCGCCCTTCGATACCTCAGGGCGAACGGTTGAGCGGGGTGTAGGCCGCGTTCAAATCGTCACGTCAGAGTCTCGAGTCATCGGAAGGGAGAAATCTTGCAATGACACGCCAGCAGCGAGAGCCCCAAGAGCTTCAAAAATTCTCCCGGACAGCAGTGGGCGAAAACCGGAATCCAGGGGTTCTTGCAACCACTCCTGGATCCCGGCTTTCGCCGGGATGACAACATCACTTCGAGTCCACCTTCGCGATATCTATTCCGCACAGCAGCGGGCTTCGCCGGGATAACGGCAAGGCTCGAAGCCTGGAGGCCATATCAGTCCAGCCGTGCCAACTTCGATTTAGCCAGGGGCGGGTTCTTGGCGAAGTAGCGCTTGATGCCGCGCAGGATGGCTTCGGCCATGCGGTCCTGGTAATCCTCGTCGGTGAGGCGGGCTTCTTCCTCGGGGTTCGAGATGAAAGCTGTCTCCACCAGGATGGAAGGAATGTCCGGTGCCTTGAGCACGGCAAAGGCCGCTTGCTCCACTTCGCCTTTGTGCAGGGTGTTGATGCGGCTCAGTTCGCCCAGCACCGACTTGCCCAGCTTGAGGCTGTCGTTGAGGGTGGCGGTCTGGGACAGGTCCAGCAGCGTCTGGGCGAGGTAGGGATCCTTCACGCCGAGGTTCACGCCGCCGATCAAGTCGGCGTCGTTTTCCTTTTTCGCCATCCAGCGGGCGGCAGCGGAAGACGCGCCGTGCTCCGACAGAACGAACACGCTGGAGCCGCGAGCGGTGGACTTGAGGAAGGCATCCGCATGGACGGAAACGAACAGGTCCGCCTGGATCCGGCGTGCCTTCTGCACCCGCTGATGGAGCGGAATGAAGAAGTCGCCGTCGCGGGTCATGGCGGCGCGCATGTTCTGTTCCGACTCGATCTTGCCCTTGAGGCGGCGGGCGATGGAGAGCACCACGTTCTTCTCGAAGTTGCCGCCTTGGCCGACGGCGCCAGGGTCTTCGCCGCCATGACCAGGATCGAGGACCACGGTGACGAGGCGCGACACGTCGAGAGGTTTGTCCTTCTCGGCCTTGTCGGCGACCTTCTCGACATGCTCCACGGGCTTGGCAGACTCCGGCGCCTTACCCAACTGGGAATCGGCCTTGAGCGGCGCATCGTCGCTGGACTTGTTGAGCAAGGCCATGAGCGGATCCACCGGCTCGGCGGGATACAGGTCCAGCACCAGCCGGTTGCCGTATTCGCCCACGGGCTTCAAGGTGAAGACCTGGGGATTGATCTCGGTCTTGAGTTCGATCACCAGCCGCACCACGCCCGGCTTGTTGCGGCCGGCGCGGATCAGCTTGATGTAGGGGTCCGTTTCGGAAATCTTGCCCGGCAGACTTTGCAGCACCGTGTTGAACTCGACGCCTTCCAGGTCCACCACCAGGCGATTCGGATCCTTCACCAGCAAGTAGCTGTACTTGATGGCCTCCTGGCATTCCAGAGTGACGCGGGTGTAATCCTTGGCGGGCCAGACCCGCACGCCGAGCAGCGTAGCGCCGCTGGCGGCACGGCCCATGGGGGAAACCAGCAGGGTCAGGCTGGCGGCGGCAAAGCGGAGGATGTCGCGACGGCTGAAGCCAACTTCGTCTACCGAGGTGGGTGCGCTTGGGTGAAGGCGCTTAGACATGCGCGCCCCCTTTGGGAAACCGCTTGCAGTCTGGCTTTGCGGCCATCGCCCAAAACTGCGAGTTCAACCCGCAGGTCGGGCTCAGGTAGGTAAGGCGCAGCCTTGTCGGGCCATTCGACCAGACAGATGCCCTGCCCCGAAAAGTATTCGTCCAGACCCGCTTCAAGGTATTCCTCTGGCTGATTCAGCCTATAAAAATCAAAGTGATACAAGTTTAATCCAGAAACTGCATGAGGTTCAACAAGGGCATAAGTGGGGCTTTTTACTTTGCCCGTATAGCCCAGGCCTTCAAGCAGGCCGCGCACCAGGGTGGTCTTGCCGGCACCCAGATCGCCTTCCAACGTCACCACGTCACCGACCTGGAGCACCGCACCCAATGCGGCGCCGAAGGATTTCGTCGCGGCTTCGTCGGCCAAATCCAGGCTCAGGCTATCGGACGAATTGGAGCGGGCGGTATGATCGGGCGCATGCATGAGGATTGGACTTCGCTGGTAGAACGCATCAAGGCCTGGGGCAAGGAGCTTGGCTTTGATGCCGTCGGAATTTCCGGTATCGATTTGGGCGACGCCGAACAAGAGCTGGAACAGTGGCTGGCCGCCGGTTGTCACGGCGATATGGATTATATGGCTGCCCATGGCAGCAAGCGGTCCCATCCGGCAGAGCTGGTGCCCGGCACCCGCAGCGTCGTCACTGCCCGCCTCAACTACCTGCCCGAAATCGCGCCCATGGCCGCCGATGCGGAAGCCAATCTGGCCGATGGTTCACGCGCCTACCTCAGCCGCTACGCCCTGGGCCGGGATTATCACAAGGTGCTTCGCAACCGGCTGCAAAAGCTGGCGGAGCGCATAGCCGCCGAGATTGGACCTTTCGGTTATCGAGCATTCACCGACTCGGCGCCGGTGATGGAAGTGGCGCTAGCGTCCCGTTCCGGCCTGGGCTGGCGCGGCAAGCACACGCTGCTGCTCTCAAGAGAAGCCGGCTCGTTCTTCTTCCTGGGCGAGATTTACACCGACCTGCCGCTGCCTCCCGATGCGCCGATTGACGACCACTGCGGCAGTTGCAGCGCCTGCATCAACGCCTGCCCCACAGGCGCCATCACAGCGCCCTACCAAGTAGATGCCCGCCGCTGCATCTCCTACCTGACCATCGAACTCAAGGGCAGCATTCCCGAAGACCTGCGACCCCTGATCGGCAACCGGGTCTACGGCTGCGACGACTGCCAGCTCTGTTGTCCGTGGAATCGCTTTGCCCAGCGTTCGAAAGAAGACGACTTCGCCGTGCGCAATGGTTTGGACGCGGCAACGCTGGTGGAATTGTTTGGATGGAGCGAAGCAGAATTCGATGAACGCCTAGCGGGATCGCCCATCCGCCGCATCGGCCACGAGCGTTGGCTACGCAATCTGGCGGTGGGCTTGGGTAACGGCCCGGCGAGCGCCGAGGCCATTGCCGCTTTGGAAGCCAGAGCCGATCACCCCTCCAACCTAGTGAGAGAGCATGTGCTTTGGGCCTTGGCACGATTGCGGCGACCATAACCAGCTTTCGGAATCCCCCCCCCATGGACAACGACGTCATTGACCACATCCACACATTGTGGGACGAACTGGCCGACTTCGATTCCGCCGATGCAGATCGGTCGCTGGATCACCTGCTAGCCAATCTTTGCCAGGTCGCCAATGGCCAAAACGCCACTTGGTTTGGCGCCGTGCGCCTGGTTGATGTCCTTCCCGGCGATCCCGTACATGGCTGGCGCCCGAACTGTATTCGCTCACTGCATCCCTCGGTGCCACTCCAGGATGCCGCCCGAGAGCAATCAGACTTGCTGGAGCAGGGCCAAGTGGATATCACAACGATCCGCAACGTGGCCTTGGCGGGACGATTCCGCGCAAACCGTATCGTTGATCTCGTGTCCGAGGATTGGTTTCAATCGGACTATTACCGCCGCTATTACCAGCAGGTAGATCGTTCCGATGCCATCTGGGCGGGGATTCCAATCAACGACGACGCGGAAAACTATATCGGTGTCTTCCGCAGCAATGATCATCCGCGCTTTACGCCCGAAGATCGGGATCTCGTTGCCCTTGCCTTGCGCGGATTGAAGTGGTTCTGCCGACGACAGATGCTAAGCCGAGGGCTTACCGTCGCCAGTTCCCCGCTCACTACCGCCGAGCGCGAGGTGCTGGGAGGCGTCCTCACCGGACTCTCTGAAAAGCAGATCGCCGCCAATCGCAATCAAAGCCCGTACACCACCCACGAACACATTACGAACATCTACCGCAAATTCGGCGTTCGTAACCGGGCTGCGCTAATGGCGCTGTGGCTCAGCAAAGCCTAGGATTTCCGTCGCCCTCCCCCCCGGGGCATTAAATAGCACGCAAAAAATGCCTACCCTCTAATTAGGGGGTTTCCTGAAAGCATCCCCATCGGCATAGTGCGCGCCCATGCCGAATACCCTCCTAAGCGCTGCGGGCTCTATTGCCCAACCTCGCCTCCGTCGCGCCTTTACGCCCCCTCGGCTGGGCATCCCCAATGCACGGATACGTGAAGATATCCATGCAATATGGGATCGGTTAGCTGATTTCGACGCCGCCCAGGTCGACCTCGCCCTCAATTATCTGATGCAAGCCACGTGCGATCTGGTGGATGCGCAGAATGCCGAATGGATCGGTGCCGTGCGCCTCACCAAAGAGGGAAACGATCCAGCTGGCGGCTGGCGCCCCCCTGTTGTGTGCTTTCTCCATCCAACGGAAAAACTTCTCGCCGCAATCAAGGAACAGTCGCAGCGGATAGACCTGCGGCTCATCAACGAAGCCGCCGCTGCCATTATCGCCAGCTCGGGCCACTTCCGCGCCGCCCGCCTGTGCGATGCGGTGCCGCCGGAGTGGTTTGAGTCCGAGTTCTATAAGAACTGCTACCGGGACTGCGACCGCGAAGATGCCATCTACGTCGCCTTCGCGGTCAATTCAGACGCCGAATCCTATTTCGGCATCTTCCGAGCTAGCGGCCAGCCGCGCTTCACGTCCGCGGAGCGCGACACCGTCGCTTATGCGCTGCGCGGCATCAAATGGTTCCATCGCCACTTGCTGCTCAGCCACGGCCTGCTGGTCGCAGGCACGCCACTCACCCAAGTCGAGCGGCTCGTGCTGCAAGGCCTGCTTACCGGGCAGGCCGAAAAACAAATCGCCGCCGAACTCGGCCAGAGCTACCACACCACTCACGGGTACGTCACTGGCATCTATCGCAAGTTTGCTGTAAACAACCGTCCCGCGCTGATGGCGCTGTGGCTGGGTACGGCCAGCTAATGCGTATCGAACCGTCTTTAACTATAGAAAGCACGACATGAACCGCTGCTACTGCCTCTTCTGGAACGCGCGTACTGCTTTGTCATTGGGACTCGCCCTATTCGCCGTAAGCTCTATCGCGCGCGCAGAATTTTCGACAAGCCTCGAGCCCAAATGGGGTACCCACATCGATGTCGAAGCCAAGCCGGGCAGCAAACGCACCCTGGGCGAAGCCGACCTCTTCCTGCCCTTGGCGCAGGACGCCCGCACCCTCGTCTTCGGCAACCTGCGCACCCGTTTCGACAACAAGAACGGCTACGAAGGCAACCTCGGCGTCGGCGTGCGTCGCATGGTCGAAGACGGCTGGAACCTGGGCGCCTACGGCTACTGGGACCATCGCCGTAGCAGCAATGGCAACTTCTTCGATCAGGCCACGTTAGGCGCCGAGGCGCTTGGCCGCGACTGGGAGTTCCGCGCCAACGGCTATGTTCCCGTCGGC
>DASUJA010000153.1:0-12104 GCA_036279515.1 Rhodocyclaceae bacterium
CGCACCACGGCGGCTTCAGCCAACAAGGTGGCAGTGTCCGCGTGGAGGAAATCCAGGATGGCCCCGTTGTCACCCGGAGTCAGACTCAGAAGTCCGGTCAGGTGGAATTGGTACTTTTCTTCTTCCACGTAGCACTTGCCATCCGCCATACAAGCGCCGCCGAGGGCAACGGCATCCTTGGGACGATAGGAAAGCTCAGAACCAACGGCCCAGTTACCCACGGGGAAGTTGGCACTCACACCGTACATCTTGCGATCGGACAAATAGGAGTAGGTGTAAGTGTTTGCCGGCGTGATGTCCAGGACAGGCGCCTTGTCGTGGTAGTTCATGGCGTAGAGGCCGAAATTCGCCTGGGTGCCTTCGGGCTGATAGCGCAGGCTCAAGCCCCATTGCCCGTTATTGCGCGGCGTGCTGGTGGTGGGGATGCCCGCAGCAGAAGCACCGTTGCCGACGGTTGCAGTGGACCAGTAGCTACCCACGGGCGGAAAGTAGCTCTTGTTCCAGTTGCTCTGGACGTAGCCTTCCACATTGAAGCCGCCACCCAGCCCTGTCGCCATACTGGCGATGGGCGCGGGAAGCATCACTTCCTTCAGCTGGGTACCCGGCTGGGACAGACGCATGATGTCCATGGCATTGGTCTGATTGATACCGCCCGGCAGAAAGAGACTTTCGCCCCAACTGATGACCTGGTTACCGACGCGGATGCGGGCATGCTCCCCGTTCAACTCCATTTCCTTACTGACCCAGAAGTCGAGCAGACGAGCCTTGAAGCCCAGCTCCCGCTTGGAATCTCCGGGGAAGGAGGTTGCACCCGCACCGCTGACATAGCCCGATGGGTGAGTGGATGCAAAATCTTTCACCCAGTTCACACGCGCCATGAACTTGTAGTCATCAGGCAGCTTGAGCAATAGCTCGTGCGTTCCCTTCAAATACTCGGTGAAGAGTTGCCCCTTCTTGTAGTTCAGATTGCCTTGATCGTTGTAGCCGGAGAATGCGTCGATACATCCATTGGGAGCACCGGCTCCGGCAGGTTGCGCGGGCGCACCACCTGCCGTACCAATGATCTCGTTGCACCCCGGAGAATTGGCACGCACGCCCAAACCGAAACTGATAGAGGAGTCCAGGCTACCGCGTATCGCTCCGCCATCGGATTCAAAAGTAAAAGCGTGGGCGCCGGTCGCAAAAGTTGCGGAGACCGCGAGCGCCATCAACTTGATGTTCATTTTTTTCATCGGTATTTCCTCCCGAGTTGGGGCTGTATCGATCAGCGGTCGCTGATAGAGCGCAGGTTTTCAGAGGTGTAGAAGCTGGACTTGTAGCGAGGACCGTTGGCTTCCACATTCCAGCGTTGATCCTTGCCCGTGCCGACGGCATGCATGTCGAACACGTAGCGGCCTTCCGCCAGGTTGTACTGGGAGAACGCAGTCACGTCGCAGGTGCCGGTTTCATAGACGGGGATCAGATAGCCTTCACGCACCTTCCAGATCTTGCCTTGGGCGTCGTAGTCGTCGGCACCCACCAGATTCCAGCTGTCTTCGTCCAGGTAGAAGGTGCGCTTGGGCGCTGCGTGGCGAGTGCCAGCCTTTACGGTGGCTTCGACAACCAAGACCCGGTGCAGCTCATAGCGACGATGGGAAGGATCGATGAACTCGTTCTTGGCGATGTCCTCGAACTTCTTGTCGAAGTCGAAGGCGCCGAAGGCGTTGTAGGAAACGTACATTTCCTTCTTGCCTACGATCTTCCAGTCGAAGCGGTCAATGGGGCCATTGAAAACCATGGGCTCATCCAGGGTGTATTGGTTTTCCATACCGATCTGGGGAGAGTCGTAGGCGTAGGAAGGCATGCGACGCACGCGACGCTGGCCGGGGAAGTAGTAGAAGGTTTCGCTGGCGGGTTGATCCAGGAAGTTGGTAATCGCCAGGGCCTGACCGGCCAACGCTGCAGGCGCGTTGTAGGTGAAGTAGGTGTAGTACTCGACGCCGTTGCCGACCTTGGACAGATTGTTGGACCCCTTGGCACCCCAGGGGTAGTAGAGGGTCTGCTCGGATGCGGCCTTGATCCACTCGCTGCTGCCCTTGCGGGGCGACACGGCGGTAATCACGCTGGGCATGTCCACACCCAGGCCGCGATAGCGCAGCTTGGCGTTCCACATGGCTTCGGCGCCATTGGCGGGGATGGGGAAGGGATAGCCGGGAACAGTGGCTTCTTTCAGGCTCCAGCCGTCGGGAGAGAGGTGCGTCTTGCCCACGTTCTTCTTGGTGTTATCCGCAACGAAGTCGGGAACGCCGCAGGAGCGATGGGTGGGGTACACGTCCATCTGGTAGCCCTTGATCTGCTTGACCATGGCAACCTGTCCGGGGGACAGCTTGTCCGCGTACTTGGCAACATTGGAGGCATCGATGGTGAACAAGGGCTTTTCGCTCTTGTGCTTCCAGAAGTCCACGCGCTTCTTGCCGTAAGCCCAGCCGGCGGCGGGCGCTTCAGCGCCAACCCAAGCCGGGATGGAGCCATCTTTGTTAGCGGCCTTTTCGCCACCGGCGGGAGTCAGTTCTTTACCGAGTTTGGCGGCGTCGGCTTCCGTGGCGGCCCATGCATGGCCGAGACAAAAGGTGGCGGCCATGGCCAAACAGAGCCGGGTCATCTTTAGTTTGTTCATCAATCACTCCTCTACAAGGTAGGGTTGTTTGCGCTTTGATTCGGGCGTCGTGCGTAGCCGGAGCCCTTATGGTTCTTACACTTGCGATGCTAGTAATCCTGACCCGAAAGCCGGTATCAAAAAATGGAAAACATAGAAGCAATAAGGCGCTTTTGAAGCTGTGCCGTCAGAGAAGCGACAGGCTGTGTTCGCATTCGACGCTGGCGCACGTCCTGCGGATGCGCTGGCGTGTCGGATACTCCTCTCTCATGGCATGCTCAGGCCAAGTGATAGGCCGCGACGATCTGCTTCATCTCATGGGCGAGGCTGCCGAGTCTCTCTGCAGCCCCCGCCGTAGCCCGGGCGACGGCGCTGTTCTGTTCGGACATTCCCGCAATGTGATCCACACGCTCCGAGATGTCGTTGCTTGCCTGGAGCTGGTCCCGCAGAGCATCATTAACTTCGTCCACCATGCGATGAATTTGAAGATTACCTTCGCCAATTCTGCGAATGGAACTGCTGGCGTTGTCCGCCCGGATCACGCTTTCCTCAACCTTGGAAACCGCGCTCCGCATGTAGCCCGACGTGGTTTGGGTGGCGTTGCGCATCACCTCGATGGTGGCCGTGATCTGCTCGGTAGACGTGGCCGTTCGCTCCGCGAGTTTGCGCACTTCGTCGGCAACCACTGCGAACCCTCTGCCGTGCTCGCCGGCTCGGGCCGCTTCGATCGCGGCATTCAGCGCCAAAAGATTGGTCTGGTCGGCCACGTCGCGAATGACGAGGACCACGCTGGATACTTCCGCACTTTGCTTTTCAAGCTGATCCAACAAGGCAGCGGCATCGCATACGATCCGCGAGATGTCCCTCACGTCCTCCACCGTGCCGTTGATGACGACCCTGCCCTCTCGGGCAGCCTCACCCGACGCTTGAGAAAGGCGGCTGGTCTCGGCGATCTGCTGCCCCACATGGCCGATGCTCGATGTCACCTGCTCAATGCTGGCCGCCATGCTCGATGCCGCTTCGCTTTGCCGCTCGGAAGCATGGGCACTATGCGCGGCCTGCTCGGCAAGCAACTCACCTGCGACAGAAACATCGATAGCGCGATGGGTTATGGACTGAAGGCTTTCCTGAAGGTGTTCGATCAAGCCATTAACTAAACGCCCCAGGGTTCCCAGTTCATCGTTGGTTTTCACCGTCACGCGAACGGTGAAATCCAGATTGGAAGTAATCGCACTTACCGCCGCACCGATTTCATCGATGGCCGTACTGATCTTGCGCACAAGGGGAACGCCAATGAGCAGCACGATAACGCCGCCGGCCACGGTTAGCGAAACAAGAATACGCATGCCTTCGCTGAAGAACTGAAGCGCGCTTTCGCTCGACTTCTCCGAGTTTTCGTAATTCAGATCCAGGTGCTTCGCGATAGCGGCCATGGCCTCTTCGCTCGCTTGTTCACCTCGCGTCATGAACAGGGCCTTTGCGGCTGCCTTGTCGGATGATGACATGACTAGAACCTCTTTCCCAAGCCGGTAGAACGCTTCGCTCTGGGCAAGATCCTTTTGCCACAACTCCCGATCAATAGGGAGCGTTGGATCGAGGTATCGCTCGTACTCCTTCAAGGCCCGAGTGGCCTCCCGATAGTCGGCTTCCGCCCGAGCCTCCAACCGCGTGGCCTGAGCGCTATCGGTAGTGACAATGTGCAGCAGCATGGTGGTACGAAGATCGGCCAATTGATGATCCGCCAGATTCAGCACCTTTATGCTCGGCATACCTAGGTTAATGATCTCGCTGGTTTGCGCGCCGATCTCCCTGGCCGTCCAGTAAGCACTACCGCCCACGACCAATAGGGACATCATGAACAATGACATCATTGCCCACAGGCGAAATTTTATTGTCATAGCTAGATCACCACATACGCTCTCTGGGAAAAAGCAAACTGGATCGAACCTTCATCCTCCCGTGGTTGCCGGAAGAGTGAAGGCTGTTCCATTCAGCCACACTTCATTGTTTTTCTAGTTGTTCAAGCAACTGCACGCGCAAGGCAGGAATGTCCAGGGGCACCGATGCGCGATAGGCCGCTACCTCGTCGCCTGTATAAGGTTTGAAATCAGCGGGCACGCTGTCCTTGGCGATATTGGCCATGACCCAGTTCAACAGTTCGGCGGTTTGCTGGTTGTTGAGGGGCGTATTCAAGGTGCCGGGGACTTGCGACAGATAGGCCCTGCCCGCAGGCAGGCGCAGGAAGTAGCCCACCTCGCCTTTCATGGAGGGGATACCGTTCTGGGGCGAGCCGCTCCCATCGGCGCCATGGCATCCCATGCAAAAGAGCCGGTAGTTCTTTTGCGGCGTATCGGCTGCCGTTGCGCTGCCTGTGAAGAACAAGGAAGCGACAGCAAGCCATGCTGCAATTCCGCAACGGAGCCGCGCATTCATTTTGTCTTTGCCTCCGATTCGACACGCAAGGCTTTCAGTTCCTTGCCAGTGGGCTTGTGCGCACGAGCCTCGGCCATATCGTCGGCGGTGTAGGCACGATGGTCCGCCGCCAGCAGATCCTTGTTGAAGGCTTCAAGCACGTAATTGGCGACGGAGGCAAGCTCGTCATCCGACAGGGCAACCCAGTTGGGCATGATGCCGTTGTAGGTGTTGCCCTTCGATTCGATCTTCCCTGCGAGGCCGGAAACCAGGACGCCAGGAATGTAGGCCCGCCCGGCGGGAACGGCCACGCGCTGCCCTAGAGTGCCGGCCAGGGGAGGCGCGAGCCCTACCGCGCCGGCGCCGTCCGGTTGATGACAGGCGGCGCAATGGGACTCGAATACGGCCTTGCCGTCCGCCGCGTGGGCCATCGGTGCTAGGCCGACGAAAGCCCATGAAGCCAAGAAGGCCATGGAGGCAATCTTCATGACGCGACGCATCAGGACTTTCCTTCTTCAAGACCGACGATGACGGACACGGTGCAGTGGTAGAGAGAGCTGCCGTTGGACATGCACCAGTTGACGTCGTTGTGGACGCCCAGGCGATAGCCGGGCTTTTCCCGGGTGTTGGTATTGCATTCGCATCGTCCGCAGGTGGTACGACCGCAGCAGTCGTTGTAGCTCACCAGATAGTCGCGGCCATCGGCAGGGTTGCGACAGGTGCCGACCCAGGACACTGCACTGGGCGTGGTGCCCGGTGGGCAGGTGGTCTTTGTGCCGCCGCAGCAGGAGCAGAGGAAACCGTCCACGCTGCAATAGCGCCAGTAGTCGCAATCGGTATCGGTGGGGTCCTTCTTCTTGGGCTCGGCGGAAGCATGGCCTGCCGCATGAGCGATGGTGCGATCGAAGGGCAGTACAGGCAAGGCAAATGCGCTTGCCACCAAAATTTTGCCCGCACCCACCAAGAATCCGCGACGGGAGGAACGATGGGCGACCGTGCGAGTGCTTCGCTCGGCAAGACGGTCAAACCAATCCAGCAAAATCATGATCAGCTCCGTGCGCTAATGGTGGAGGGTGCCGTCAGGGCCGGCTCCATGGCGCTCAAGTGCTCCTGAACGGAGGCGACGCCGAGCTCATGGGCAGAGAACAGGCTCTCGATTTGTTCGCGTGAATTCACTAGGCCCTTAGCCCGAATCTGGCCGGCGCTGTTCAGTAGCACGCAGTAAGGCAACTTGGAAATCTTGTAGGCCATGCCCAAGGGCTGGGAAAGCACGTAGGGGAAGGCATCGAGGCCGAAGCGATTGCGGAATTCCGCGTGCTCGGTACGGTCGCCGTCGGATGCCAATACCACTTCCAGCCACTGGCTTTCGCGCTGCTGAATGGAGCTGATGATGGGCAACAGCTTCTTGCACACGGGACAGGTGGGAGACACAAAAAACAGCAAGGTGCTGCGCGGAGTGGGCAACCCGAAAGCGCGCGCATCGCCGTTCCAGGTGGTGGCTTCCACCACCGGGGCCATGTCGCCGACCTTGGGGCCGGCGTCCATCATGAGGGCGCCCATGGGGGCGACCCGCTCATAGAGGATGCCGATCTGGCGCGACAGGGCCAGGACGCAAACACCGAGGGCAAGCACGACGCCCCAAAGAACGACGAGAGAAATGACGAGAGGGTCACTCATGAATGGATCTCCTTGAGCAAGGGCTGATTGGCCAGTAGTTGATTGGCGCTGGCATAGACCGCCAGCAGCGCGAGGACGCAGGCGCCTACGCTGAAGAAATCGATCAGGGAAAGACTGCGAGGGCCGGCTTCGTGGGCGCCGACGGCCAGCAGGCTGGCAAGGATGCCGTTGCGCGTTACCAGCCCCCAGGAAATGCGCTGACCGCCAATGCCGCAACCGCACTCGATGCGGTCCTGACCTTGGAGTAGTTTGATAAACACAGCCAGGGTCGCGACGCTCAGCACAGCTATCCCGAAGACGAAGCCAAGAACGCGCAGAGCCGGGACCAACATGGCTACGCCGGCGATGAATTCCGCCACCGGCATGACGAGGGCCACCAGCGCCGAACCCTTGGCCCCGACTAACCCGTAGTTCTCCACGGCGTAACGGAATCCCGTGCCCTCGCGCCACTTGGCCAGTGCGCCGATGATGAAAATGATGCTCAAGGCCGCACTTGCGGCGGTAACTACCACCGGGTCCAGCAGGAAGGTGTTAATCCAGGCGCTATCCATCACTTCACCTCGAAGATCATGGGTGTGTCGCCCACCTGATCGACCACGCCCAGACTCGGATAGCCATGCTTGATAGCTCGGGCCTCGATGGAGCGCTTCTCGATGTTGAGGGTGTAGAGCCGTGCATCGGCGCCCTGGCTGACGGAAATGGCCACAGTGCCGCTACTCGGAATGCGGGCGATGCGCTTGTGCGTTTCCAGGTCGTAGGCCCAGATTTCCTTGGCCGGATTCTTGTGGCTGCCGTCGTAGCTCTTGGGATGCAACGCCACGAATAGGGTGCCGCTAGCCCGGTGCACCGCCGTCATTTCGTAGCCGCCGGGACCCCAACCCTGCTTGCGGTCGCCCTTGTCGAGCAGGGACCAGACCGGCGCAAAGCTGGGCGCGTCGCCGGCCAGCTTTACCGTGTAGACGTCGCCACCGAAGGAAACGAAGTAGCGGTCATCGCCCCGGAAATCCGAGTGGGTGAACAACGGATCTTTATCGGGATTGAAGAAGCGTGCGCTACGGTTGCGGGACTTGACCTGCCCTGCTTCGTCCACTTCCAAGGTCAGCATGGTGCCGTCGCCGCACAAGGTGGAGATGCGATGGGATGCGGCGCTGCCGCCTGCCCAGGGATAGATGGCCCAACAGCCGGGCGTCGCCACCTCGTTCAGCAGCTTTTTTCTCTCCAAATCCACGATCATCACCGACGTGGCTGGAGATGCGCCCTGAATGTAGAGCTGACTACCATCGGTGCTGGTCGCCATCATGCCGCGATAGGGGATCGCCTGGGCATGATGGGGAGGCAGGGGAATCTCGTCCTTCAATTCCAGGGTGGCGGCATCGTGGATTTCAAGCACGTCTTCCCGCGGCGCCCGCACCAGATGACGCTGGTAGGTGGTGGCCACATAGATGGTCTTTCCATCGGGAGAGGGCACGGTCTGCGCACTAAAACCGGTGCCGATCATCCCCATGAACTTCATGGACTTTCCGTCCACGATATGCAGACGACCATCAACCATATGGGCAAACGCCGGGTCGCTGATGTATAGGCGATAGCCATCTGGTGGAGATAGCTTCTCCACACGGATTTCTTCTTCAGGCAGAGGCGGAGGCACTGGCTTGGCGCTCTTGGCTTGACTGGCTCCTGCCAGCGTCAGCATCACGGCACCTGCAAGCAGGCCCGCCACACGGTTTGAAAACAATCGCATCGGATTCCTCGCTGTTGGCGGATTTCGATGCAACTTTAGGTAAAGGGCAGGGAATCCCTGTATCGGAATTTGGAAAGAATGAACCGCACCAATTCGGTTCAGCCGCGTAGCAAATGCCCCAAAGTCACGCCTCCGTCGAAAACGGCGGCAATCTCGAATGCATCTTTGTAAATCTGACTGAATTCTCCCAAGCCCCACGGCGACGGGAATTCACCCCAAAACTCATCCTGATGACATGAATGGAATTTGGGCTGGCATGGCTTGTGCTGGCTCTACCATGCATGTTTCCGTGAGTTAATTTGTTGACACAAACGCGTCACACGAGAACAATTTGGTCTAAACATTTTAAGGCTAAGCCACCAATGCCTATCCCCAACGCAATCCTGCAATCCTCGCCCCGTTACCGCTGCGTGAAGACTTACGATGCTGACGAGCAAGCAGGAGTGGTGTCCTATGGCGAGTGGTCCCAACACTATGAGCAGCTTTCTAACGGCCCCTATCGCGGCCAAGTGGAAGATCTGGAATTGGGGCCATTGACCATCCTGCGTGAAACCGGCAACTGCATCGTTTTGCAAACGGGCATGATGATGCGGAACTATTTTGCGTTCGGTATTCCCATGAATGCCCAAGGCGAGGCTTACTTCTGCGGCAATATCATCAAGGGCAACTGCATGACGGTGCTTCACCCCGATGCAGAATTTGAACTTCGCACGACCGAGAAATTTGGCATTGTGGCCGCGGCCTTCAAACCCGACGTTTTTTGCCGCTTTCTCGGCGACCCATCGGTCACTGCAAATGATCTGGAACGAGATCTACGGGCGCTTCCCCGCGCTTTCGACACTCCGGTCACCGCCGACTTCGCCCGTTTTCTGAACGGTCTGATGGATGCAGCTCAAAACCACCCCACAGGCCTGCTCACGCATTCGCTCCAGACTCAGATCGCTGATGAACTGATGGAGCTCATCAGCGCCTGCATCTCCACGGGCGAGCGCAACAATTCCTATGCTGTCCGCGCCGGACGCGACCGATTAGTGCAGCGCGTGCGCAAATACCTGGACCGTCCCTGGGAAGAACCCGTCAACATCGCCAACGTATGCGAAGACCTCAGCGTGACGCGCCGTACCTTGCAGAACGCCATGCAGGAAGTGCTGGGCGTATCTCCCCAGGCCTACCTCAAGGCGATTCGTCTCAACGGCGTGCGGCGTGCTCTGAAAAACCGGAACCGTATCAACGAGTCCATCGCGGACGTGGCGTCCGAGTGGGGCTTCTGGCACCTCTCCCAATTTGCGCAAGACTACTTCCGCCTATTTGGCGAACGTCCCTCCGACACTCGCAAACGGCTGCACGCGCACTGATCGCCTGATTCGGGTAGCCCCGCCTTGCCGAGTCCTCCCGGGAAGACTTCGCTATCACCTTGTTCGGAATCGATTGACGGCTTCCTTCAGGGAGCCAGCCAGTTGCTGGAGGTGGCCGGCGATTTCAGCCGCAGCCTCAGCGGAAGCGAAGTTCTCTTCCGCTACACGGGAAACGGTCTCGACACGTTCCGATAGCTGTGCGGACGCCGTGTTTTGCCGCGCCAGGGAATCGGATATCTCGGTGACGGCGCTGTCCACCTGGATCGACTCCTGCTGAATGGACGACACCCTCTCCGCGGCCTGCATGGACGAAGCCTTGCCTTCCGTCACCAGGCTGGATACCTCATCCATGGTTTCCACCGCACCTCTCGCCGATCCTTGCACCGCCCCCACCATTTGGCCGATCTCCTCGGTGGACTGGGCAGTCCGCTCCGCCAGCTTGCGCACTTCGTCGGCCACCACGGCAAAACCGCGTCCTTGCTCGCCCGCCCGGGCTGCTTCGATGGCGGCGTTAAGCGCCAACAGGTTGGTCTGATCGGCAATTTCCTTGATGACCTGAACCACCAGGGAAATCTTTTCCGATTCACTACCGAGGGCATTGATGGTGCTCCCCGCGCTTTCCACGCTGTGGGAAATCCGGTCCATTTCAGACGCCGCTATCGAGATGATTCGAGCCCCATCCTGGGCCGACTCCCGCGCTTCGGTGGAACGCTGCAGGGCGTCCTCCGCGTTCTCGGACAAATGGCGAATCTGGGAAACCAACTGATCGATGGCCGACGTCATTTCGGTGGCAGCCAGACGTTGCCCCGAAGACACGGAAAGCTGACGCTGGGCCGAGGTTGCCAATCGATCTGCCGAATGGGCAATCTGCTCCGCGTCGTCCAATACGATGCAGAGGGACTGCTGGACTCCAGCCAGTAATTCGTTGAAGGCCGCCGCGGTCTGCGCGATTTCGTCTTTGCCGTTCGCGGCAATGCGAAAGGTGAAGTCCTTGGTCCGGGTGACGCCCGTGATGGCTGCCTTCAGCCCATCCAGGGAACCCACTACGCCGCGCAGGATAATGAAGGCCATCAAGGACAGCCCCGCCAAGGCGAGGATGGATGCCACGACGATGGAAGCCAGGGCAGCCTTCTCGGCGGTCGCCGCCGCGGCTTCGATATGTGCCGCATTGGCGCGGGTCAGCCCATTGAGTTTTTCGATGTCAGCATCCACCCGTTCCCACAAACCGCCGATACGATCATCGATGGTCTGGTAACGCTGCATGCCGTAAATGAGCGCGTTCCAATCCGTTGCGTTGGACATCTCTTCGATGTAGCGGCCATATTCTCCGTAACTCTGCCGAAAGGCATTGAGCTGTTCTTCAACCACTTTCCACTGAGCCGCCTCCTCATCGCTCTTGGGGAGACGCTCATAGGCCTGATAGGCCGCTGCGGCCATTTTGTTCGCTCCGGCCCGACGTGCCTGGATGGACTTGAGCAAGGCACGGACATCCTCCAATGCATCACGCTTCGGCACGTCGGCATAGGCATCGGGCTTCCAGGCGGCCACCTCACGGCTCACCAGCAGGGACTTGAGTTCCCACATACGCAACTCTGTCATGAGCGTCACCGCGGGCATGCTCTTGCCTGTGATGTCCTCCAGCGCTCCGGTGACAGAAAACACGCCCAGACCACCCGCTCCACCAACGAGGACCAAACATGCCGTGGCAAACAGCGCGAACAGGGCGAGCCTAATTTTGATTTGAAGTCTGTTGAGGAAATTGGTCATGTGTTGATTGCATCTCAACGCCAGCGTCTAAAGCGCGTTAGTCGGAAGAAGAGAAGGTATGAATGGGGGGACGAAGGCCGTCAGCACAATCCTTGTGCCGTGCTCATACAGGTACCCTCCCCATTCGACGGAAAAAACATGCCCCGGCAACCATGGCCAAGCCGGGGCCAAGAGGAGACGCATGACTGCGTACCCAGGCGCCATGGGCCTGGGTCAATTTTTAAGGCCGATAGGTCAGTGCTTCATGACCTTGAGCGTCTGGATGTAGGTGTATTCCTCCAGCCCGTAGTGGCCGAACTCCACGCCCAGGCCCGATTGCTTGACGCCGCCGAAGGGCGCGTCGGGCTGGATGGCACCGTGCTCGTTGACCCAGGCCGTGCCGCATTCCAGGCGCAGGGCCACTTGCGCGGCCTTGGCCGTGTCCGTGCTCCAGACCGAACCGCCAAGACCGTTGGGGTTGTCGTTGGCCAGCCGTATGGCCTCTTCCACGTCCTTGTACTTGATGACGGGCAAGATG
>DASUJA010000154.1:0-13690 GCA_036279515.1 Rhodocyclaceae bacterium
GATTGCGCAGGGTGCCGATGCCTTCGATTTCGAGTTCCACCAGATCGCCCGGCTTCAACCAACGGCCGATTTCCAGTCCGCAGCCGCCGCCTACGGTGCCCGAGCCGATCAACTCTCCGGGATAGAGCGTTTCCTCGCGGGAGACGTGGGCGATCATGTCCTCGAAGCGATGAACCATGCCGCTGGAACTGCCCCGTGACCATTCCTCCCCGTTGACCCGCGCCACCATTCTCAGCGCGTAGGGATCGGGTATTTCGTCGGCCGTTACCAGCCACGGACCAAAGGCATTGCCCGTGTCGAAATCCTTGCCCTTGGCGGGACCGAAGGGCGCGCTCATTTCGTACTCCTGAGCATCCCGTGCGGAGAAGTCGTTGAAGATGGTGTAGCCGAAGATGTGTTTGTGAGCCTCGTCGGCGGCGATGTTCTTGCCGCCCGTGCCGATGCAGATGGCCAGCTCCAGTTCGTAATCCAGGCGCTTGGCGTAGGCCGGCCATTGCACGTCGTGATTGGCACCCACCACGTTAAAACGATTGGCCTTGTAGTAGATGGGCTGCTTGTAGAAGACCTCGGGCAGCATGATGTCCGCCGGCATGGGTAGTGGGCCCTTATCGCCCGTGCGTTCGGCGCGCAGTCGCGCCATGGCCGCGCCCGCTTGGCGCATGTGCAACTCGAATACCGAAAAGTCCCGGATCTGCTGGGGCACCGGCAACGGCGCAGCAAGCCGTGCCCCATCGAGAGGCACGGCCCAGGGCACGTCGCCCTTGCTGTGGGCAACCACGTCTTCCGCCTGGTCCCGCACCGCATTGCCACCGGCAACCACATCCTGCATGGTCTGAAATCCGGGCTCGTCCCTGTTCCAAAGTTGGTTGCCCCCGGCCCGCAGATCGATCAACCGACCGTCCGCGATGTCCACCGCCGCCACCCGTTGCGCTCCACGGGCGTCAATGTAGGTTGCATATTTCATGATTAATTTCCATCGCTTTCAAACAGGGCGACTGCACGGGTAAAGCCTGCAGAAGCACCTTTGATCTTGTAGGGGAAACAGCTCACGGTGAATCCGTGGGCTGGCAGTAGGTGGAGGTTGGTGAGCTTTTCCATCTGGCCGTAGCCAATGTCGCGGCCCGCCTTGTGCCCCTCCCAAATGATTGAGGCGTCTCCGGTCTCGGCGAATCGGCGTCGCGTGTAAGAGAAGGGTGCGTCCCAGCTCCAGGCATCGGTGCCCACTACCCGCACACCTCTTTCCAGCAGCCACAGGGTGGCTTCCCGCCCCATGCCGCAGCCGCTATCCAGATACTCGCGCTGACCGTACATGGCACCGGCGCGTGTATTCACCAGCACGATGTCGAGGGGCTGAAGTTCGTATTCGATCCGAGCAAACTCCGCCTCCACATCGGCAGCGCTCACCACGTAGCCATCGGGGAAATGCCGAAAGTCGAGCTTCACGCCTGGAGCGAAACACCACTCCAGGGGAATCTGATCAATGCTCATAGCGGGCTTGCCGCCATCCTGGGTGGAGGCGTAATGCCAAGGCGCATCCATATGGGTGCCACAGTGGGTATGGATTTGAAGATTCTCGACGGCCCAGCCTTCGCCATCCGGCAGGTCGTCCTTCTTCAGACCAGGGAAGATGCCGGTCAGATGCCCGGCACCGACCTGGTGACCTATGTAGTCGATCCGCGCCTCCAATCCCGGAGGATCGGAAGGAACGTCGTTTTCCAACGCCACCGACAAATCAATGATGCGACGGACTTTCATTGCTGAATCTCCTCCTGAAGAGGCGGCTGCACCCTGGCCGCACTTATCGTTTAAACCTATAGTATCGATACGATATTAAGTTATCGATAAAATGTCAACTTGCCGTTAAATATAATTTCAACGATAATGCAGACCACTTAGCCAAGCAGTGATCCAGCAATGACCATGACTGATACCGGGCCCAAAGAAACCCTGATCGAAGTTGCTATCGAGCGCCTCTCCACCGACATCGTGGCGGGCACCCTTGCACCGGAACAAAAGCTGCAGATCGCTGAACTGAAGGAGCGTTACCAGATCGGCGCCTCTCCCTTGCGGGAGGCCTTGTCCAAGCTTTCCTCTCTTGGTTTCGTTGTGTTCGACAGCCGACGGGGCTTCCGCGTCGCTCCCGTTTCGCGGGCAGACCTGGAAGATCTGACGCAGGTTCGGAAGCTAGTGGAAACAGAGGGCCTGCGACTTTCCATCGCTGCGGGCAACGACGAATGGGATGTGGGAATCGTTGCTGCTACCGCCCGCCTCCGCCGGCTGGGGGATCGCAACAAGAGTGGAGAGGAGGTACCGTTGGGCGAGGTCGAGCGCGTGCACCGACAGTTCCATCTCGCCCTGGTGTCAGGCTGCAACTCCAGACGCTTGGCAACGCTACAGGAACTGTTCTACGACCAAGCCCAGCGGTATCGCTCCGTACTGCTTCGTGAAGGCCCGCCCATCGATGAATTTGTCGACGTCCACGTACAACTTGCGGCAGATGTCCTGAGTCGCAACGTAGATCAAGCTTGCACCGCCCTGGCGGCGCATATCGAATTGACCCTCACCGGCGTCTGCCCCCCGGAGGGCTAAAGCTACAGTCCTTGCCGTCGCCACCGCGACTGGTCTCATGCCAGGGCGCCGACGGTTCAGCCTATTCAGCCTATTTGGCGCATCGGCTTCATTGCAATGTTTGTGGCTTCGCTTATGTGGAAAGTCCAGTCATCGATTTCACGAGCCACCGCGTAGAAGACTGTTGAAATTCGCCCCCCCTCCGATGACACATCCGAGCGGAGCCAAGCTGAAATTGCTGCGATCCGATGTATGCGGCGCGAGGCCGCTACGCCCCTCATTGCAGCCCCCCCCAGGCCGGAACGGTTCTCCATCAGCACGGATCCTTGGTCGCAGAGGACCGAAGTGGTGTTGTGGCTCTTGAGGCAAACACGCGCACCCGCGTCAGTTCGACTTTCGTGTGTGTCGTTGCTACGCGGCTTGCCCTTCGGATAGGCTGCCCAGCTCGCTGAGGATGAAACAGGATTCGGCGCACGGCGCTTGAAACTCCAGGACTAGCACATAGACGGAAAGGGGGAGATGTAATATCTTTTGAATATTGATAATCTGTTATTCAACTATTAGATAACTGCTAGTTGCCGTAGTTGCTATCAATCAGAGAGGCCGGGCAACACAATCCGCTCCACATAGACAAAGTTCCTTGCGCATCGGGAACACATAAAGCTTGAACAGCATAGTAGGAGGGGGCGTGCCCAATATGGCAAGGATTGCGCTCCCCCTCCGGGCTTCAACTTGTGAAACCAGAGGAGAAGAAACAATGGCAACGAGTACTTCACGCAGAAAGTGGCTGGGCACAACCCTTTCTAGCTTGGCGCTAGCGCTTTTGACACAGACTAGCCTGGCCGCAGAGCCGTTCAAGATCGGTCTGGTGTTACCCATGAGCGGTCCGTTTGCTTCGACTGGAAAACAGATTGAAGCGGCAGTACGTCTCTATCAGCAGGATCATGGGGATACGGTCGCAGGTCGTAAGATCGAGGTCATCATCAAAGATGACGGCGGTACGCAGCCGGATGTTTCCAAGCGTTTATCGCAGGAGCTCGTGCTCAAGGACAAGGTGCAGGTGTTGGCCGGCTTCGGATTGACGCCCCTGGCCCTGGCTAGCGCGCCTGTGGCAACCCAGGCCAAGGTGCCGATGGTCGTGATGGCTGCAGCCACTTCGATTATCCCCACCAAGTCACCCTATATCGTTCGGACTGGCTTTACCTTGCCGCAAGTGACCGCACCGATGGCTGACTGGGCAGTCGCGCACAAGGATCTCAAGATCAAGAACGTCATTACGCTGGTTACCGACTACGGCCCCGGCATTGACGCCGAAAGGGTCTTCATTAGCCGGTTTACGGCGGGTGGCGGCAAGATCGTCGACAGCCTGCGTACTCCCTTGCAGAACCCTGATTTCGCCCCGTTCCTTCAACGCATCAAGGATGCCAAGCCCGACGCGGTTTTCATCTTTGTACCGTCAGGTATCGGACCGGCGTTGATGAAGCAGTTTGCTGAACGTGGTCTGACACAGGCAGGTATCAAGCTGATCTGTACCGGCGACGTACTCGACGATGCGGATCTAGCTGTCACTGGCCCTTCCGCGGTCGGCGTCATTAGTTCGCACCATTATTCCGCGGCCCATGACAGCCCTGAGAACAAGGCCTACGTGGCAGGCATTGCCAAGATCGCCGGCGGCTTGCGCCCCAACTTCCACTCCGTTGGCGGTTACGACGGTATGCACCTGATCTATGAAGCGCTCAAGAAGACTGGCGGCGACAGCGACGGTGACAAGCTGATCGCTGCTATGAAGGGGCTTTCCTGGATGAGCCCGCGCGGCCCGGTAAGTATTGACCCCGCAACCCGCGACATCGTTCAAAACGTCTACTTCCGAAAGGTTGAGAAGGTCAAGGGCGCATGGTTCAACGTGGAATTCGACAAGGTCGAACACGTCAAGGATCCTGGCATCTGATCTTTGGGGCCAGCCACAGGCTGGCCCCACCCTTCCTACTATCGATCTCCAAGGCAATCCCTTGCGCGGGTGCTGAATGGCACGCGCACATTCACATAGAGGAGTAAACGAGTATGACTTTTACATCGACAAAGCTACGTACCGCCCTCACGGCCGCAACCTTGATGCTCACAAGCACCTTCGGCCAAGCCGCCGATACCATCAAGGTAGGCCTGCTGGCCCCTTACTCAGGCCCCTTTGCCGATTACGGCAAGCAATTTGAAGGCGGCATGCGCGCCTATCTCAAGCAGAATGGCGATACCGTAGCCGGCAAGAAGATCGAACTCATCACCCGCGACACCACCGGCCCCGCGCCGGAATTGGGCAAGCGGTTGGCACAGGAACTGGTGGTGCGCGATCAGGTGGACTTTCTGGTAGTAGGCGGCTTCACGCCTGAGACCATGACAGCCGGCGCGGTGGCGACAGCCGCCAAGAAACCCCTGCTGATCCTCAATTCCGCGTCGGGCGGCCTGACCGAGAAGATTCCCTACGGCGTCCGAGTGGGCTACTCCTTCCCGCAGATCACCAAGCCCCTGGGCACATGGGCGGCCAAGCACGGCTACAAGAAGATCGTTACCTTGGTGCCTGATTACGGTCCCGGCATCGACACCGAAAACTCTTTCAAGGCTGCCTTTACCGCTGCCGGCGGCCAGGTGATCGAAAGCATTCGCGTGCCGCTCAAGAACCCGGAGTTTGCGCCCTACATCCAGCGCATCAAGGACGCCAAGCCGGACGCCCTTTTCAGCTGGGTGCCGGCTGGCGAGGAAGACGTGGCATTGCTAAAGGCCTATTACGAGCGTGAGCTCGATAAGGCCGGCATCAAGCTCATCTGCCTTGGCGATGGTCTCGACCAGCATGCCTTCGGCTCCCTCGGCGACAAACTGAAGGGGGTAGTCAGTAGCCTGCACTATTCGTTGAGCCACAACTCTCCTGAAAACAAAAAGTTCATCAAGGCCTTTGCCGATGCGAACGGCCCCGCGCTTGAGCCGACATTCATGGCCGTGGCTGCCTACGATGCCACTGCGGCAATTTTCGAGGCGGTGAAGAAGCAGAACGGCAATGTTGACGGCACCAAGTCGCTTGAGATCATGTCCAATCTGCAGATCGAAAGCCCGCGCGGCAAGATCACCATCAATCCGGCCACCCGAGACGTGACGCAGACGGTCTATATCCGCCGCGTTGAGAAGAATGGAAACAAGCTTGAAAACATCGAGTTTGAACCCGTCGTCGGAGTGCTTCCGTGATTGGCAATTTTCTCGGCGTTCTGTTTGATGGCGTCGCCTACGGTAGCCTGTTGTTTCTGATCAGCATCGGGCTATCCGTGACGATGGGGTTGATGAACTTCGTCAATCTCGCTCACGGGGCGTTCGCCGCCTTCGGCGGCTACGTTTGCGTTACGGTGATGATGCGTCTTGGGCTGCCGTTCCTGGCTTCACTGCCGCTGGCTTTCGTGACCAGCGCGCTGCTCGGCATCTTGCTTGAACGCTTGCTCTATCAACGCTTGTACAAGGCAAGCCCTCTCGACCAAGTACTGTTCTCGATTGGGCTGACCTTCGTGGCCGTGGCAGTCGCAACCTACGTTTGGGGTCCAGGACAACAGCCCGTGCAACTCCCCGAATTCCTACAGGGCCAAGCTCACCTTTTTGGCATGGATTTCGGTATCTACCGCCTATTCCTGATCGCGGTGGTAGTGGTGGTTACCTTCGGCCTGATCCTGCTGCTCGACCGTACTCGATTCGGCGCACAGATCAGAGCATCCGTTGATAACCAAATGGCATCGGCTGGACTAGGCATCAACGTCAATCGCGTTTTCATGCTGACTTTCGCGCTCGGATCCGGATTGGCCGGTCTGGGCGGTGGTCTAGGCATCGATGTGCTGGGCCTCGATCCTGGGTTCCCCATCAAGTACATGGTCTACTTCCTTTTGGTTGTGGCCGTTGGGGGCGCCGGCAGTATCAAGGGCACGCTCATCGCTGCAATGATCCTCGGCATCTTTGACGTCGCCGGAAAGTATTACTTGCCGGAGGTTGGCGCCTTCATCATCTTCGCGCTGATGGTGGTGCTGCTGTCGGTATTCCCAAGTGGTCTGTTTGGTAAACGCGCATGACTCTTCCAAAAATCGCGCAGTCGCATCGCTTGCCCAGCGACCGCTGGCGGGTCGCTGAAGTCCTCTTCTGGCTGCTGCCCGTGGCCGGCTATTTTCTCCTTCCCAACTATCTACTGTTGGGAAGCCAGATCCTCATCGTCGGCCTCTTTGCCGTGTCGCTGGATCTGATTCTCGGCTACGCCGGCATCGTGTCATTGGGGCATGCCGCTTTCTTCGGCATTGGTGCCTATACCGCCGGCATTCTGGCCAGCCACGGTTGGGGCGAGCCTCTGTCCGGCTTGCTTCTGGGGGCGCTTGTGGCCGCGGCTGCGGGCTTTCTTTGCAGCCTGTTGGTAGTACGAGGTCGCGACCTAACTCAGTTGATGGTCACCATGGGCATCGGGCTGATGCTGTTTGAAGCGGCCAATAAGGCATCCACAATTACCGGCGGCGTCGACGGCCTGTCCGGCATGATGATGGACAAGCTGCTCGGACGTTTCGAGTTCGACCTGATGGGAAACGTTGCCTACCTGTACAGCCTGGCGGTGCTCTTTATGGTCTTTGTCGTCCTGCGTCGGCTAGTCAGCTCGCCGTTCGGCCTTGGATTGCGGGCGCTTCACAGCGGCCCCAAGCGCATGCCGGCCATCGGCGCTTCGGTCTATCGGCGGCAGATTGCCATCTTCACGCTGAGTGCCGCCATCGCCGGTATCGCAGGAGCGTTGCTGGCGCAGACGACTCAGTTCGTCGGCCTCGACAGCCTCGGCTTCCATCGTTCCGCAGAACTTTTGATCATGCTGGTACTGGGCGGCGCCGGTCGTCTTTACGGCGGGCTGGTAGGTGCTGCGGTGTTCATGGTGGCGCAAAACTATTTGTCCGATCTCAATCCGGTCTATTGGCAGTTCTGGCTTGGCCTGCTGCTTGTGCTCGTCGTTATGTTCGCGCGCGGCGGCGTGCTCGGCGGCCTTGATGCGATCAAACATAAGCTGGTGAGGAAACAAGCATGAGCTACGCCCTGCGCACCGAGGCGCTATCCAAGTCATGGGGTAGCTTCGCGGCCAATAGCGACATCAGTCTGTCCATCGCGTCCGGCTCCCGCCATGCCCTGATCGGCCCCAACGGTGCAGGAAAGACGACTTTCATCAATCTATTGACCGGCGTCTACACGCCGAGCCATGGCAAGGTGTTCCTCAATGACGAGGATGTGACGGCGATGCCGCAACATACCCGCGTCAAGCGCGGTATGACACGCACCTTCCAGATCAACACGCTGTTCCCCGGCCTTACCGTGCTGGAGTCCGTGGTCCTCACCATCCTCGAACGTAAGGGGAAAGCGGCCCAGTGGTGGTGCACCGTGGCAGGAAAGCGCGAAGAGACCGACGAAGCAATGGAGTTGCTGACCATGCTCGGCCTTGCCGAGTGGGCCCAAAGCGAGACACGGCACCTCGCCTACGGGCGCCAACGGCTAGTGGAAATTGCCCTGGCGTTGGCGACACGCCCCAAGTTGCTGCTACTCGATGAGCCGGCGGCCGGCATCCCGGCAGGCGAGAGCCGCGAGCTGTTCGATGTGATCGACCGCCTGCCTCGCGACGTCACCATCATTTTCATTGAGCACGATATGGGATTGGTATTTCGTTTCGCCGAGCGCATCACCGTACTGGTAGGGGGCAAGGTGCTGACAGAAGGCACGCCAGCAGAAATCGCCGCCGACCCTCGCGTAAAAGAAGTCTATCTGGGGGAGGCAAAGCATCATGGCTGAGTTGCTGGTGCTTGACCGGGTCACTGCCGGCTACGACGAATCGGTGGTGCTCGAAGATATTTCCTTCAGCCTGGAAGAAGGGGGCAGTCTTGCTCTGCTAGGCCGCAACGGCGTTGGCAAAAGCACGCTGCTGGTCACCATCATGGGCTTCACGCGCCTGCATCGCGGCGATATCCGTTGGCGAGATAGCAGCATCGCACGAGTCCCGAGCTATCAGCGAGCTCAGCGAGGTCTCGGCTGGGTACCGCAGGAGCGCTTCATGTTTCCCTCGCTGACGGTGGAGGAGCATCTCACTGCCGTTGCCAAACCGGGACACTGGAACCTGCAACGGGTTTATGAAATCTTCCCGCGTTTGCAGGAGCGCCGCGACAACCTTGGGAATCAACTTTCCGGCGGAGAGCAGCAGATGCTGGCGATTGCTCGCGCACTGATGATCAACCCCTCCATGCTGTTGCTCGACGAGCCGATGGAAGGATTGGCCCCCGTGATCGTGCAGGAGTTGATGAGCGACATCCGTGAACTGGTCGAAGACAGTGGCATGGCGGTCATCGTCGTTGAACAGCATGCGCGCCTTGCGCTGTCGCTGACCAAACAAGCGCTGGTCTTGGACCGTGGCCAAATCGTCCACGCCTCGGATAGCCAGAGCCTACTCGACGACGATGCAACGCTCGACCGTTTGGTCGCTATCTGATCGGACACACGGGAAACGATATGCCCAAAGCTCTCAACATCATCAAGGAAGAACATCGCTCGCTGGCTGCCGTACTACATGGACTCGTTTTCATCGCCGATGAGATCGCAGCAGGGCGTATGCGGCCGGACTTCGTTCTTCTGCATGCGATGCTGCGCTATCTGAAGGAATTCCCGGATGCACTGCATCATCCCAAGGAGGATCTGCATCTGCATCCGTGCCTACGGGCGCGCAGCAGCGAAGCGGCTCGCATGCTGGAGTTCGTTGAGGAGGAACATCGGCAGTCCCCCCAATTGACTGACGGACTGATAGCCGCTCTGGATCGCTACGAACAGGAGGGCACGCCGGCTTTCGATCAGTTTGCCAAGACCGTCAAGTCCTATGCCGAGTTTCAGTGGCGGCATATCGAACGCGAAGAGAATGAGCTTTTACCTCTAGCGCAGCGCGTGCTGCTCCCTGAGGACTGGGCACAGGTCGAAGCTGCCTTTGGTACCCATCGCGATCCTTTGGGCGGTGTCGAAGCAAACACAGAATTCCGCCTGCTGTTCCGAAAAATCGCCAATCTGACCCCTGCCCCCGTCGGTTTGGGCCCCGCCCGTAGCGACTAGCGGAAATGGCGGCCACCAGTCCTCAAGGCAGCACGGGGCAAGTTCATCCGCACTGAGTTTGCCAAGTACAAGCCTTGCGGCACCAGGGCTTCGACAGGCTCAGCCCGAACGGCATGCGCTTAGACAGCGGTTCCCTAAACAGCGTAAGCGTTTGACGGCCTCGAAAGGGGCCGCCATTCTTTCTTCGCGCGTAGCGCATGCACCCAAGTGCGACGTGGCTCACGTCGCTAGGTTCTGGCCCAGCTTCGCGACGGTTTCCGTATCAACCACCGCCGCCAGTTTTGCCCACCTCAGATCTACGCGAAGGGAATAGTGCTGCCGAAATTTTCACGTCGATGGAGGCAACCTTCGTCGTCGATATATCAGCTATGCAGTCGAGACGAAGATGGACTTCCGACATCGCGGTATACCTCTACTTTTTTGAATAAGCACAAATACAAGCTGCCACAAAGGTAGCCGGCTCCAGGAGGACACAGCATGTTCCGCGTCATTTTTCTTCCTTCGTTTTCTATCGTTCTAAGTGTTATCGCTGCGGGAAGCACCGCGTATTCATTGGCTATTCAGAACAATATTGGCGCAACGATCAGCGTTTTTGCGCTGATGACAAGCAGCCTGCTTCTGGTGCTGGCGCGTCGACATACCTCTCTACTCGAAGCAGAGCGCCGGCTGGAAGCGAGCGTTAACAACATGCGAAAGGCATTGGAGCAGGAGCGGGAAAATTGCGCCCATCGGATTGCCAGCATGTCCGAACGCTTCACCTCTAGCGAAGAAACCAACGAAATCCAGAACCGCCGTCTGAAGTCCATCGTAAGTAACCTCGATGACGGCCTCGCTGAATTGGAGCTTGCCCTTACCCGGATGATCGAGCATGGTCGGACAGCGGGAACCATTGCCATGGGCGCTGCCGAACACATCGCCAACTGTCGTAGCGCCATCGACGGCTGCAAGGATTCCATGGACCGCATCAGCGGTTACAGCGGACAGATATCCACCGTTTTCTCGGGCCTGGCGGAACAATCGCTCCAGATTGGAAACATCGTCACCAGCATCCAGGACATCGCCGGGCAGACAAACATGCTGGCCCTCAACGCCGCCATCGAAGCGGCACGTGCTGGCGAACATGGACGCGGCTTCGCCGTGGTGGCCGACGAAGTACGAAAGCTGGCGGAAAGAGCGGATCAATCCAGCAAGCAGATTGGAGAGATTGCACTCCAGTTGCAGCAAGCGTCGTCCGATGCGGACGGCACCGTCAAGCTTGCCGCCGACAGCACGACCGATGGTCTGGGACGCAGTCAGGAGGCCCTTGCAGCCATGGAAGCGGTACAAGCGGGAACACGCGCCCGCGCCGAAGTCATCGCCAAGGCCAATCAGGAAACCAGCATCCAGAAGGAATGGATCACTCGACTTCAGGCCAGCCTCTCCACACTGAAAGCTGAACTGTCCGAAACAGCTTCGCCAGTCGCGGACGTATCCGGTAGCCCCTCCTGAATTTTCTTGACCTCTGAAGCATATTCCTTAAAATGCGAATATATCAAGCTGCCTGATACGCGGCTGACACAAGGACGCAGACATGACAACAAATGCAGCCCGCTTGAGCCCCCCCACGCTGGATGGCTACCGCGCCGTCAGCATCGGCGGAGCGCCGGTCGAAGTCACCCAAGAAGCCAACGGCGTTTGGCGCTTGCATTCCACCGAGGTTTTGAGCAGCTACCCCATCCGTCTGACGGATCGGCTCGTGGAAGGTGCCCGCGCCCATCCTGATCGCACCTTCATCGCACGGCGCGGGGCGGACGGAGAATGGGTACGCATTTCCTACGCCGAGATGCTGCAACGGGTTCGCGCCATCGGTCAGGCGCTGCATGACCGGGGCCTGTCGGCTGAACGCCCGCTGCTGATCCTCTCAGGCAATGACCTGGAACATCTGCAAATGGCCTTCGGCGCCATGTATGCAGGCATTCCCCATTGCCCCATTTCCCCAGCCTATTCGCTCATTTCCGGCGACTACGGCAAGCTTGCCCACGTGGTCGGACTCATCACCCCTGGCATGGTCTACGCCAGCGAGGGCAACGCCTTCGCCAAGGCGATCAAGGCCGTGGTACCCGCCGACGTGGAAGTGGTGATTGCCAACGGCGCAGTGGATGAACGCAGCACCACACCATTCCAGCACCTGATCGCCACCCCGCCGACCACCGTCGATGCGGCCAATGCCGCGATCAACGGCGACACCATCGCCAAGTTTCTGTTCACCTCCGGCTCCACCAAACTGCCCAAGGCTGTCACCACCACGCACCGCATGCTCTGCGCCAACCAGCAGATGCTGTTGCAGACCTTCCCCTGCTTCGGTGAAGTGCCCCCGGTACTCGTGGACTGGCTGCCCTGGAACCACACCTTCGGCGGCAGCCACAACGTGGGCATCGCCCTCTACAACGGCGGCACGCTCTACATCGACGACGGCAAGCCGACCCCTCAAGGCTTCGCGGAAACCCTGCGCAACCTGCGCGAAATTGCACCCACTGTTTTCTTCAACGTGCCCAAGGGCTGGGAGATGCTGAGCGATGCGTTGGAGCACGACGCAGCATTGGCGCAAAAATTCTTCTCTCGCGTCAATCTGTTTTTCTTCGCTGGTGCCGGCCTGTCCCAGGCCGCCTGGGACAAACTGGAACGGGTCAGCGAAGCCAACTGCGGCAAGCGCATCCGCGTCATGAGCGGGCTGGGCATGACGGAGACCGCGCCTTCCTGCACCTTCACCACCGGGCCTGTGATCAGCGCCGGCTACGTGGGCCTGCCGACGCCGGCATGCGAAATGAAGCTGGTGCCTATCGACGGCAAGCTCGAAGCCCGTTTCCGCGGCCCCCACGTCATGCCCGGCTACTGGAGAGGACAGGAGCAGACGGCAGAGGCCTTCGACGACGAAGGCTATTACTGCACCGGCGACGCGCTCAAGTTCGTCGATCCCCAACATCCTGAAATCGGTCTGATGTTCGACGGACGCATCGCGGAAGATTTCAAACTCAGCTCCGGCACCTTCGTCAGCGTCGGCCCCATGCGCGCCCGGATCATCAGCGAAGGGGCGCCCTATGTGCAGGACGTGGTGCTGACCGGCATCAACCGGGACGACATCGGCGCCCTGATCTTTCCGCGCCTGGAACATTGTTGCCGACTGGCAGGCATGGCGGAGAACGCACCGACTGCCGCGATCCTGAGCAGTCCCGCCGTAATGGAGTACTTCACCGACCTGCATCGCAGAATCAATCGCTCCGCCGGAGGCTCGGCGAGTCGCGTTGCATGGCTGCACCTGCTGGACGAAGCACCCTCCATCGATAACCACGAAATCACAGACAAGGGTTCCATCAATCAGCGCGCCGTCCTCAGCCGTCGCGCCGCACTGATCGATGCGCTCTACGACGGCAAAGAAACACGAGTGATCCGCGCCTAGGGCACCCGGTTTCTGCCTCTAGGAGCAAAGAAAACGCTGATTACGTAATACCGTTCGGGCTGAGCCTGTCGAAGCCCTCGTGCCACAAGGCACGTACTTCGACAAGCCTGTCCTGAGCTTGACGAAGAGCCTGTCCTGAGCTTGACGAAGGGCCTGTCCTGAACTCGCCGAAGAGCTCAGTGCGGACGGACTTGTTCAGTGCTTCCCTCACCCATCGCCCTCACCGCCCTAACGACAATCTGGTGGATGGCTCGACGGAAGCCATGCCCCGTGGATGGTGTGACGTAATTCACATCTACATCAAGATTTCCCGCTATTCCGAAAGTCATATCCCACGCCCCGGCAAGGCCCATGGATACGGAACACCCATCCAATACTTACGAATATGTAATCAACATCCTACAGAGATCACGTCCCCATCTCCCTGCTAAAAGCAGCCCCCTTCGCAAAGCGCATTCGCTGGTGCGACTCGGGAGATGGCATTGCATTCGGTTTCCAGTTTCACATTCCTATCGAGAGGGATTGTCCTAGCCGTCCTTGCCCTGGGCATGGCCGGTG
>DASUJA010000155.1:0-15583 GCA_036279515.1 Rhodocyclaceae bacterium
GTCTTGGCCTCGCCTTTCATCTTTACGCCGCGGTCGCTCATGGTTGTTGTTCGTTCGCTGTTCGGTAATTAATTGAATTGTTCGCGGAGCTTCGCCAGCAGGGTAGCTTCCACGTCTCCCAGCTTGCACGGTTCACCGCGCCCACGCAACTGCTCGCTGACTTGCGTCACAGCCATGCCCGCGTAACCGCAAGGGTTGATGGCGTTGAAGGGAGACAAGTCCATCTCCACGTTGAGGGCAAGGCCGTGATAGCTGCAGCCGTTCTTGATACGCAGGCCCAGGGCCGCAATCTTGGCCGGGCCCACATAAACACCGGGCGCACCTTCAAGACGATCTGCCTTGATGCCGTACTCGGCGAGGCAGTCAATCAAGGCCTGCTCCATGCGGGAGACCAGTTCCTTCACCTTGATGCCGCGTCGGCGCAGGTCCAGCAGCAGGTAGATCACGATCTGGCCGGGGCCGTGATAGGTGATCTGGCCGCCCCGGTCAATATTGACCACGGGGATGCCCACATCCGTCAGCAGATGTTCGGCCTTGCCGGCGAGGCCGAGGGTGAACACGGGCGGATGCTCCACTAGCCACAACTCGTCCGGCGTGTCCTCCGTGCGGGTGGCGGTGAAATCCTGCATGGCCCGCCAGGTCGGCTCGTAGTCGACATGCCCGAGACGACGGAGCACAAGGCTGTCGGGGCTACCCGTCACAACACCACCTTGACCCAGGGGTGCGAGGTGAGCTCCATGTAGAGCGCGTCCAGCTGCGGCTTGGATGTGGCGCGGATGGTGCAGGTCAGAGACAGATAGTTGCCCGCACGGGAAGGACGCATTTCCACGCGGGCCGCGTCGAAGTCCGGCGCGTGCTTGATCACGACTTCCACCACGGCCTGAGCGAAGCCCTCCCGGGTCGCCCCCATGATCTTCAAGGGAAAGTCGCAGGGAAATTCAAGAAGGGTTTCATCGGCCATGCCGTACCTCGGATTTGAATTGCTGATACCAGTTGTCCATGGACCGATAAATGGGGCCGGGCTTGCCGTCTGCAATAGGGCGGCCATCCAAAGTCACGATGGGCAGCACCTCGCGGGTGGAAGAGCACAGCCAGAGTTCATCCGCATCGCGCACCTCGGCGTCAGTGATGTCCCGCACCTGATAGGCGAGGCGGTGCTTTTCAGCCAGCTCCAGCACCACGTCGTAGGTGATGCCGGGCAGCATCAGATGATTTTTCTGAGGGGCCAGCAGCAGCCCCTTCTTCACCACGAAGATATTGGCGGCAGCCCCTTCGGTGAGGATGCCGTCGCGGAACATCACCGTCTCGGCGCAGCCCGCGTCCACCGCTTGCTGGCGCAACAGGCAGTTGGCCAAGAGGGAGATGCTCTTGATGTCGCATCGCAGCCAGCGATTGTCGGCGGCGGACACCGCTGCCACGCCTTGCGCCTTGAGGTTGGCATCGGGCACCTTGAGCGGCTCGCCCATGATGAACACGGTAGGCACCGACTCCTTCGGAAAGGCGTGGTTGCGCACCGGCGCCGCGCCCCGCGTCACCTGAATGTAGATGGACTGATCGTCGCTTTGCTCATCGGCGATGATGGGTGCAATCAGTTCCGCCCACTGGTCCGCACTGTGAGAGTTGGCGATACGCACCTGGGCCAAGCTACGATCCAGGCGCTGGAGATGCTCTGCTAGACGGAAGGGATTCCGGCCATAGACCGGCACTACTTCGTAGATACCGTCACCGAAAAGAAAGCCGCGATCCATGACGGAGACCTTGGCCTCGTCGATGGGCTGATACTGGCCGTTGAGATATACCAGGGACATGGCAGTCGTCAGGACAAGCGTTGGGTAATGGAAGCCGGGTTCTGGCGGCAATCGAGCACCGCCACCACGATCACTTGGTCGTTTGCTTCGGTGTAATAAATGGCAAACGGAAAACGTTTGGACAAAGCGCGGAAAAACTCTCCATGAGGTTTGGCATGTACGCCGCCGAACAAGGCCAAGGAGTCGATGTCGGCAATCAGGGAATCGAGAAAATAGGTGCCGATACCTTCTTGCTGCCCCTCGTAAAACCAATAGCCATCCAGCAAATCCTGCTCGGCTGCTCGGCTGATGAAAATCTGTTTCAACGGTTCGCTACCGTCACTTGGTCCCGGCTCGAAGCCGATTCTTTGCTGCATCCCAGGCGCTAACGGGCTCTTCACCAGCCGCTAAGCGAGCGGCACGGCGGTCCAGCACTTGTCGATGCCAATCGGGCGTCAGCGCACGATCATCGGCATCCTTGGAGAAGGAATCCCACAAGGCTTCCATCAAGCGAACCTTCTCCGCAATAGGAAGGGTGGCGATGTCGACAGCGGAGATGTTCATGGCTGACTCCCGATCAGGTTCTGGAACAAGTATAGGTCGGCCTTCATCACTGGAAGAGCAGTTTGATGCTATCCCAGGTACGCCCGATCAGCCCCGCCACGGCCACGTCTTCCACCGCCTGAACAGGGAAATCGCCGAGGGATTGACCGTCCAGAGTCAGACGCACATTGCCCACGGTACTACCCGCCTGTACCGGCGCCACCAGGGGCTGGCGGCTCACCATCTGCACTTTCAGGCGATCCGCAGGCACGCCTTTGGGCAGAGAGACGATGAAGTCCTGAGCAAAGCCCGCGCCCACGGTACTCTTGGCACCCTTGTAGACCTTGAGTTGAGAGATGGCCTGACCCTTGTTGTAGAGCTTGTAGGCATCGAAAGCGAGGAAGCCGTGGTTGAGCAGCTTCAAAGATTCCTGGGCACGGGCGTTGTCGGACTCGGTGCCCAGCACCACCGACACCAGTCGACGCAGGCCGCGCTTGCTGGAGGCGATCAGGCAGTAGCCAGCACTTTCCGTATGGCCCGTCTTCATGCCGTCCACCGTAGGATCGAGCCACAACAGCCGATTGCGATTGGGCTGGGTGATGCGGTTATAGGTGTATTGCTTGGTGGAGTAGATCGGGTAGTACTCGGGGAAGTCACGGATGATGGCACGGGCCAGCAGGGCCAGATCGCGGGCCGTGGAATAGTGCTGGGGATCGGGCAGACCCGTGGCGTTCACGAAGTGAGTGCTCTTCAGGCCCAGACGTTGGGCTTCCCGATTCATCAGGGCGACGAAGGCTTCTTCCGACCCAGCGATGGCTTCTGCCAGGGCGATGCAGGCATCGTTGCCGGACTGGATGATCATGCCGTGGACCAGCTCATCCACCGTCACCGGCTTGCGCGGTTCGATAAACATCTTGGAACCGTCGGTCTTCCAGGCCTTTTCCGACACAGGCAGCACCTGATCCGGCTTGAGCTTGCCCTGACGCAGGGCGGTAAAGCTCAGGTAGGCCGTCATCAGCTTGGTGAGAGAAGCAGGCTCCACCCGCTTGTCGGCGTTGACCGCCACCAGTTCCTGGCCGGAGAAGTGGTCCACCAAGATCCAGGCCGATGCCGCCAGGGACGGCGGAGGCAGCGTCTGAGCCTGGGCGGAGAGCCCGGCCAGCAGCGAAAGAGCAAGGAGGAGCGGGGAAAGGAAGGTACGGAGAGAGGCGCGCATAAGGCGGCGAAGTATACCCCGTGGGCAAGGGCGAGCCTGATCAGCTAAGCCGTTCAAGGAAGTCAAAGCAGGTCGCGATCAGAGCCTCCGCCGGGACACCTGCGATGGCCGTCGCAGGGGGTACGCAGCGGTTCGGCGGCGAAGCCATTTCTCATCCTCGCCATCGCCGATGCTGGCCGTACCCCCTGCACCCCGTTCAATTTTCTGGGGCGTGCTCCAGATACTCCGACACCGCCTGTATGTCATCGCCACTCAGTGAGTGCGCAACGGTTTTCATGATGGCGCCTTCAGGCCGCTGATCCGTGCGCTGGAAAACCATGAGCTGCTTCATCAGGTAGTCAGCGTGCTGCCCGGCCAGTCGCGGGAAGGGGCCGTTGCCTTGGCCCTTTTCGCCATGGCAGGTAGCGCAGGCTGGAACCTCTTTGGCGGCGATGCCGCGTCTGAATATTTCTTCGCCGACATCCCTGAGCTTTCCATCGCCACCGCCCGCCTGCGACCCCACCGGCTGCGCCGCATAGTAGGCAGCCAAATCATTGATTTGCTGCTCGGAGAGATGGCGGCTCAGGCCCCACATGTATTCAAACCCGGCCGGGTCTGAGCGGTGGTGGCTCTTAAAGCCGTTCATCTGGTTGATGAAGTAGGTTTCCTGTTGTCCTGCAAGCCGTGGGAAGTTTGGCGAGATGGGATTACCCGTGACGCCATGGCAGTTAGAGCACACCTGCATGGCGAGCGTCTTTCCGCTCACTGCCGGGTTGCCTAGATCCCTTGAGCGTTCCGGCGTGGCGCAACCGGCGAGTACCGAAATCGTCAACACGGCCAAGGCTGCGAAGCCGCCGATGGCCGACGTTTTGCTGAATTGAATGGCGTTCATCAGTAGGCCCCCCAGGCGTAGAAGAACAGGGTGTTGTTGTCCTTGGCACTCCGTCCCCAACCGTCGTAGTTGGAGGTGGCACCATTGAACCGCGTGAATGCGGTGTATTGAGCGCCGAGGCGAATGTTCTGCACGGGAATCCAGAACACCTCCGCGGTCCACGCCGAGTTACCCGGATTGCCAGAGAGGTTGCTGCTAACCGATGCGCTGGCTGGATCGTTGTTGGCAACCGCTGTCTGGTAGGCGCTATTCGCACTGCCGTTCATCCTGAAATAGGAGAGGCTGGTGCCGTATTTGGCTTGATAGATGTAGGACGCCTTGGCCCGGAACAGGTCCAGCGTATCTGAGCCATTGGTGAGCGGCTGACCAACAGGAGTGTTGTTGGGATTTGCGTCATAGGCGCCGGGCTGACCTCCCACCGAATCCGCCCATCTCACGCGCTCATGGATGTAACTGACCTGGGCCGTCACCGTGTGCGGGTCAAGCAGATACTGGTACTGGGCATCGATCCCCACGTCGCGGAACTTGTTGGTGGGTCCGCTGGGCGCCGTCGGATCGGGATACACCTCTGCATTCATGCCGACCAAGCCCGCCATGATGTTGTGGGCGCCCCACTCCTTGCTCAAGGCAAGGCGCCAATAGGGGTTGTAGCCTTTGAGCATGGCCTGAGTGCCAAGGTTCGTGTTGAACCCCTGACTCATGAAGGACCAGATGCCATTGGCCGTGCGATAGAAGGAAAGCTCCCCGTAGAGCGTTCGATTCCAGAACGCATAGGCGCCAATGCCGGTCGATTGCTGAGACAGCCCGCCCGCGAGCAGCGGCGCGTTCTGCGGTCCCGCACTCCCGGGCACCACGTTGAAACCCCAGGCCGGCGCGCTGTTCCAGACATCCTGCACCGTGGGGTTGTTGTTCATGCTCATGCCGACAATCAGATCGCGCTCTTCGTCGATGTATCGGTCGGCGTAGCGAAGATCGAAATTGTCCGAATGGGGATGACCGATCCAGTGGGAATCCTGTCCGCTTTGGGCCGTGTAGTTGTCGTAGGTCATCTGCACGAAGGCGCCCAGCTTGTCGGAAATTTTCCCGGCGAGGAACAGGCTGGAGGTGGAGAAGATGAGATTGCCGTCCTTGGGAAAATCCGTTCGCGCATTCCCGTTGGGGTCATTCGTGCTGCTAGTTTTGTTGGCGGAAACCACCGCCATGACGGAGAGCGGAACGTCTCGCTCGCCGATGGTGTAGCCGGTGAGCTTAAACATCCGACCGTAAGGCGTCAGTTCGGGAAACTGCCCACCCGCATGACACGCGACGCAGTTCTGCCCCGTTTGTCTGGCAAAGGCGGGAACCGCAAAAGCCGTCGGCGATACCGATGAACCGACAAAGAAGAGAAAACAGGAAATCGCAAAGGCGTGATGCCAGGTGCGACGAGAAACCACTTTGAACAAGAACTTCGAGAGCAGGAACATGGCTGCCTCCATCCGATGGGCTCTCCCTTTTTTAGAGCTATCGTCTGCTTGTTATAGCAATCACCCTCTGCTGCAAATGGACTAATTTTTTGCGAAACATCAAAAAAAGTATTTCCAATACAACAAGTTACAACAACTCTCGTCAGAAGAATGACAGAAACAAATCGGGGCTACAGGTAAACCAGTACTACGACATAGGGTTTCCCTTATCTCGCATCGCCCCCTGCAAAGCTTCTGAGTTTTGAAATTCGCTCAGCCGTTTCGGGATGGCTGCTGAAGAGACTTTCATTGCCATTCCCCGACTTCTTGCTCAGGGCCTCGTGCTTTTCTTCGAGCTGTTGAAGCGCCTGAATCAGGGGCGTTACCGAACCGCCGGAAGCGATGAGCAGATGAGCCGCATAAGCATCCGCCTCCCGCTCGAAATCCCGCGAGTAGTGGGAGTCCAGCACCAACGCACTAAGGCCGGCGGCGACGGAGGAAATGTCGCCGAGCCAGATACCCACTACGGAGGACACCACCGTGCTCTGTATCAATTGGCGCAGACCGTGGTGATATTTGACGTGGCCGAGCTCGTGGGCCAACACGGCAATCAACTCGTCGTCGTCCTTGACCATCGTCACCAGTTCGTCAAAGACCACCACATCACCGTTGGGCAAGGCAAAGGCATTGGGACCAAGACTGGGCGCGGAACGGAAGTTCAGGCGATAGGCGGGCAGGGAGAGGTGTTGTGCCGCGAGTTTTGTGTTGAACTCGGCAAGACGCTCCTCGATCTGCCGCTGCCGTTCCGGCGGCAATTTGCTCGGCGCGAGAAGATGGGCGTCGAGGCTGCTCAGGGCCTGTTCGGAGATCGTGCGCGTCATGGCATCCGGCAACCGCGGCGCCAGGATGTCGGCAACCCAGGGCAGCACCCAGAGGTAAGTGGCAACCGCCACGGCGATCACGCCCACCATGGACGGAAACGCCCAGCGCCAACGACGTTGAATGTTGGCGACGGTTGTGTCCCGATGACCCGCCGATGCAAGCAGTGCGGCGAGCGCCACGTGATCGGCCACTTCGCAATAAGCGCCATCCGCGAAACGCAGCGTGCGCGGCATCCGGCTCAGGCGCTCTGAAATGTCCACGGCACCGATGGATTCGCAGCGCCGACCGAAGGCACCCTCGACGCAAAGCTGGCCATCCTCAACCGACAGCCGAACTTCCTGGCGACGGGAACTGCGTCCGTCGAAATACGTAGCGCCGACCATCGGGGATTGCTTGGTCCGCACTAGAGCGCGATATCCACATCGAACATGTCCGCCATTTCATCCCCTACGGCGGAAGCATGGGTGGCTTCGCCGGCGAAGAAATCGTCGAGGGACTGGGTGCAATGGAGGCTCAGACATTCGGCCCGGTAGCTCGCCAGTCGGACCTTCATCCAGGGCCAATAGAAGCCGAGGGTCAGGCCGAGCATGAGGATATTCTTGAAGGTGATGCCGAAGTAGCGACCGACACGCATTTGGGACTCGAAGCGATTGTTGCCTTTCTCGCCGATGGTGACCTGATTCCAGACGGCATTGGTGGTGCGCACGTGCAGGTAGGGCATCAGCAGGAACTGGGCACTGAAGAAGGTGGCAAAGATCAGCAGCGGTAACAGGGGCTTGGCGAAGGCGGCGAGGAGAGCGCCGACGATGACAACACCAATCAACGCAATGATGGGCCGCAGAAAAATGCCGAAGAGCACCGTGGATTCAAGATTGCAGTGAAGCGGTGCCAAACCGTAGCGCAGGTTGTCGAACAGGAACTTCTTCATCCGTTGCAGGAACATGGGGAACGCCAGTCCCAGGGTCACCAGCGTGAGTAGGCCGAAACCAATGAAGGTCACGAAAGCCTGACGGTAGGTGCCATGGAAGGAGAAGCGCAAACCGCGATAGGCCGTGTTGTAGGCCCGGAAACGTATGGCACGCACGATAAGCCAGGGTGCCGCGACACCCAAGGCCAACAGACCGATGCCATGGGCTACGGGGCCAATCTTCTCCAGCACGGACAGCAGCATCAAGGCGCCGAAAGCGATCATGCGCCCCTTGAAGATCGCCTTGGGCTTGGCCAGATAGTCGAAGCCGCTGTCGTCCAGTATCAGGTTGCGGTGGAAATACTGTTCCCGCCGCACCTTGGCCCAGGGCGAATAGAGGCCGAGGGTAATGATGGAAAGCATCAGGTTCACAATCCAGATGCGGAAGTATTCGCCACCGCTGCCAGCGAAACTGAACTCCAGCCGCCGCGGCTCCTCTTCATCCTCAGCCTCCCCCGCTAGAGGGATTGCGCCTGCGGTGCCGCCGGGCGGAGGCAGCATGGCATCGTAGGCGCTGCGGGCGTGGGGATCGATCAGGGTTCGATAGGCAAGAGAGACGGCGTCAAGCCGATCATGATCCGGAGCACCACCATCAAGCAAGGATCGTAATTTCTCCAGGGCGTGGTGGTAGGCGTCGACGATTGCCTGAGCATTGGCATCGCTGGGAATGCCAAGCACTTCGTAGTGGGTCGCGGTATCCATGGAAGCTCCGAATCAGGGAGGGGCCGGCCAATCGACCCCATGCCAATGGGCAGCATAGCCGGAAATCGATGACGCGCGCTTACTCACTGCTAACACCGGCGACACCCGGTCCGTCAGGCGACCTTGGCAGCCTCCCGGTGTACAGACACGCTGGCCTCCACCTCTGCCACCAACCGGCGCCGGCGGGCCAGTATCCACAAGGTGGCCAAAGCCAGCAGCACGCCTTCGGCGAGCAGGGTCGAGCCAGCACCGAAGCGGGCAGCCACGAAGCCCGCAACCAGGCCGCCGATGGCGTCGAAGCCGAAGCGGGTGCCGGTGAAGAAGGAAATGATTCGGCCCCGCAAGTGCTCGGGTGCAATGACTTGAAGGATGGCGTTGCACCCCACGTTGGTGACGGATATGCCGAAGCCCAGAGCGGCCATGGCAACCATGGCGGGGGCAAAGGTGGAAGACACGGAAAACACCGCCAGGGACGCGGCGCTGATGACGAGCCCGCCCATGACTGCACGCACCGTGTGGGTGGGTGTGCGGCGCGTGGCGAGGAAGAGTGTGGAAGCGAAAGCGCCGCAACCTGCGGCCCCCCAGAGCAAGCCGAGGGTGCGCGCATCGCCGTCGAACACCACCTTGGCGAAGATGGGCAGCAACACCGCATAGGCAGAAGCGGTGAAGTTGAGGCTGATGAGAGAAATGATCACCAGACGAATGGAGAAGTTGCCCAAAACGTAGCGCAAGCCTTCCTTGAACACATGGCCTACGGCGGCCTTGGCACCCGGCGGCACGGTGACATTGAGTCGCACCAGGCTCACGATCAGGGCGCCGAAGGAGACTGCGTTGAGCAAAAAGCAAAAGGCCTCTGACGTGAGGCCCACGAGCAGACCGGCGATGGGCGGGCCAATGAAACGACCGCTGTTGAACAGGGAAGCGTTGAGCGCCACTGCGTTGCCCAGATCCTCGCGCCCGCCCACCATGACGCTGAGGAGAGATTGTCGCAGAGGCGTTTCGACGGAATTCAAAACGCCCAGCACCAGGGACATGACGATCAACAGCGTCGGCCCCACCATCCCGGCCCAGGTGAGGGCGGCGAGGATCGCGGCCTGAATCGTGAGCAAGGCTTCCACCCAGATCAGCACGCGACGTTTGTCGTGGCGATCAATCCACGCCCCAGCCAGGGGGCCGACGAAGAGCTGAGGCGAAAGGGCGCAGAAAGCGGTGACGCCAAGCAGCGCGGACGACCCGGTGATGCGATAGACCAGCCAGCTCATGGCGACTTGTTGAATCCAGGAACCAAGGATGGAGACGGCCTGCCCCACCATGTAGATACGAAAGTTGCGGTGACGGAGGGAACTCAGGGCGGCGGGCAAACGAGACATGGTGTGAATAGGCAGGCGCTATACGCGGAAGCCCACGATTGTCCATGATTGGGCAATCTCGTGCCAATGCCTCATCCTCCGACAGAACCATGGGATGCCCATGTCGGGACACCATTTACACGGCGATAGTTCACTCGCCGGGAAAGGGGTTCGTCATGAAGTCGAAGCGCAGGGGACGATGGGAAGTTTGTCTGGTCATGAGTGGAGGCTTACTGCTTCCGGGCATGGCGTGGCCGCAATCGGTATCCCCCCCGGCGAGGACGGGCGAAGTACAAGCCACACAGCAATCGGCTCAGGAACGGCTGCAAGTCCAGATCAAAGATTTAGAGTCGCAAGTGACGCGCATCCAGCAGGAAGAGCAAGCCACCTACCAACAGTTCCAACTGGCCCAGGAGATGCGTCGCAACATGCTGCAACAGGCCGACATGGCCACCAGTCCCTACGCCATAGGCAACAGTATAGGTGGCATGGGAACGGTGCCCAACTACGACGACGTGGTGCGCATGCGCCAAGCGCAGCAGGCGCAGATTCAGCAATACACCGACGACATGAATTCACTCTACGGCCGCTTTCGGGAGTTGGAAACCCGCAAGCAGATATTGCAGGATCGGATCGACAACTTGCGCCGACAACTGGCACCGATGCGATGACATAGCGCGCGCCAGCGGATGCAGCGCCGGCCGCACCGGCCCATCGTTGTGGCCGGTGCTGCATGTTGCGAACGACTACTTGCTGTCGCTTCCCAAGCTCAATTGCAACTGCTGAGCATCCTGGAGAAGGCCTGCGATTACCGGCCGGGCCCGTTGCAGTTCAGCCTTCAGTTCGCTGCTCTTGGCATTGGGAATCAACTGCTGATCCAGGGTATCCAGCACCATCTGGTTGCCTTTGATCTGAGCCTCGACGTAGGCCTTGTCGAATTCGGTGCCAGAAAGGCTGGAGAGCCTCTGTTGAACCAGAATGGTGGAACCTTTTAGCCTCTCGCTGCCAAGGGTGGTCTCGGGCCTCATCCTCATTTTGGCGGCAAGGCCCGTGGCGGAATTATCGAGGCGGGTGTGGTCGGCCACCATCTTGTCGGCGAAGGCTTTGACCTCACGACTGGCGGCCTTGGACTTGGCGAGCCTTCCTGCCGCGATCTCGCCATCGTTGGCGGCGCCGATGATGGCAACGATCTGGGCATCATTGGTCGGGGGCGGCGGTTCCTTAGCCATGGCACTGGAAGTGCCGATGAACCAGAGCACGACGAGGGCGGCGAAGGTGGAATTTGACATGGCTATCTCCTCATATGGATTCATGAGCCCCGCAACTCAGGGCTGCTCTCACTCGGCACGGACTGTCCGAGTGGGAATGCAAACCCTAAGCAAAGCCCGTCCGCAGCGATATACGGGCAAGGAGATATTTGGGCGCCGGCGACCGTTTAGATCGTAGGAGCCACCAAGGCCTAGTCCGCCGTGAATCAGCGAACCACGATGGTCGGTCTCGTGCCCAGGCGGTCGACGATGCGTGCAATAGCGGACTCGGCTTCTGCCCGTGTCGAGAAGGGGCCGACCTGGACGCGATGCACGTTGCCCGCCACTTCCGTGCGCAGCTTGTCCGCGAGCCAATCCAGCTCGCGGCCCATGTGGATGCGGAAGCTCTCCGCGTTGTCCGGGTTGCCGAAGGCGGCGAGCTGGATGAAGGTGCCCTTGACGGGGACGCTGGCCGCACTGGCTTGTGCCGATGACGCCGCAGGAACCTGCGTCGGCTCTTCGTTGCGCGCCAGACGCTCGCTGGGGTCAGGCGTCGATGCGGGCGCCGATGGAGGTGATAGGGGATCGCCGGGAACGACACTTTCCACTACGACCATGCCGGAGCCGCCCCCAACCAGCCCCAGTTTCCAAGCTGCGGTGTAAGAGAGATCCATGACGCGATCGGCATGGAAAGGGCCACGGTCGTTCACGCGCACGATCACCGACTTGCCGGTGGCGAGGCTGGTGACGCGGGCATAGGAAGGAATGGGCAGGATGGGATGGGCCGCAGTCATACCGTACATGTCGTAGGGCTCGCCGGAGGAAGTCTTCTGGCCGTGAAACTTGCGGCCATACCAACTGGCGATGCCCTGGGCCTTGTAATTGCCGATGGTACGCAGAGGCGTGTAGTTCTTGCCCAGCACGGAGTAGGGCCTGTTGGCGTACTTTTGCAGAGGCTCCACACGAGGCACGGCATCGGGAATCGCATCCATATCCTCGGGCGGATTGTCGCCGGGGCCGTCGTCCTGATAGAAGCCGCCGCCCTTCTTCAGCACATAGCTGGGCTTGGCGGATTTCTTGGGGGGCTGCTTGGGGCTGGGCGTTTCGACGGTGGGCGTTTCGCTCACCACATCGGGACGCGGGCTGATGGCGCCGCAAGCCGCCAGTAGCAGCGGGACGAGAAGGGGAACAACAGAAGTAATGCGTAACTGCATAAGCAACTCTATGAAATCAATCGATGGCAATTAGGGCGGCGAACTCACCTCCCATTCCTGGCTGCGGCCCGAACTCAGGGCACCGCTTTCCAGCCAACGGGCCGCATCTTCCCACAAGCTGGGACGAAACCTTTCATGGAAAAAAGCGAAGTGTCCTATGGACTCTTCCCCCACCGATGCCGGCGGAATGATGGCGAGGGTGCGGCGACGGCTGCCGTGAAAGTAACCCAACAGTCGGCGCAGTGCGGCCGGCGTGGCGAATGGGTCGTCACTGGGGGCCACGGCTAGCAGCTCGGCAGTCATCGCGCCGAAATGGGCAAGAGGGTCGGGGCCGCTACGGCGATGGCGGCGATAGGAACGCTCCAGGCGCGCGGGACGGAAGGCCCACTCGAAGGCGGCGGCAGCGGGCAAGTCCTCATGCCAGCCCAGCTTGCGGGCAGGAAAGTAGCCGAGGAACAACGTCAGCAACGGCATCAGCACATGCCAGCGCAGCCACATGGAAAGGCGCTGGTCCCGGGCGTAGTCGGGCCAGTAGGCGTACTGGGCGCCGACGGTGAAGCAACGATCCACGTGCCGATTGTTGGCGGCGAGCCCCACAACCAGTCCGCCGATGCTGTGGGCCACCACGTACAGGGGCAAGCCGGGATAGCCCTCGTGAGCCCAGGCCAAGGCGGCATCGCAGTCATAGCGGCCCCAGTCAAGCTTGGCGAAGTGGCGATGGCGACGCAGGTTGCCCTGCCGCGAGGCGCCGATGCCCCGGTAGTCGTACGTGAGGACCGCCATGCCGCGCTCGGCAAGGAAACGGGCGAAGCGGTGGTAGTAGCCGGCCTTGACCGCCGTTGCGGGGTTGATGACCACCACGGCACAAGGCTCGCCCACAGTAGGCCAGTGATGGGCAGCCAGGGCATACCCGTCGGCGGTATACAGCGTGACCGGCAGGGACAGGGGTTCGGCAGCGCGGTTCAAGTCAGCTCCGCGCAGAAGCGAAGGACGCCAGCAGGGCGTTCATCTCCTTGCCGCTGACGGCATTGTTGGCGTAACAGAACGTGCCCTGTTCCTTCAGTTCCCGTCCGGCGCGCAGCAGGGCACCGTAGGCGGCGCGGGCGAGAGAGCCGCCTACGCTGACGCGCTTCACGCCCAGATCGGCAAGCTGCGCCAGATCAAGCTGCACGCCCTGGAAACCCATGATGACGTTCACCGGCCGATCCACCTCGCGCACGAGGTTGGCAATGTCCCCGGCGCTCTGGAGCCCCGGCGCGAACAGCACGTCGGCGCCGGCTTCCTGATAGGCCTGAAGACGGGCGATGGTGTCTTTCAGATCAGGATGGCCATAGAGGAAATTCTCAGCGCGAGCGGTGAGGGTGAAGGGAAATGGCAATTGCCGCACAGCCTCGGCGGCGGAGCGAATGCGCTCTACCGCGATGGGAAGGTCGTAGATCGGATGAGCCGCATCGCCCGTCGCATCTTCGATGGAACCGCCCACCACGCCGCATTCCGCAGCCATGCGCACGGTGCGGGCCACGGCTTCCGGCGTGTGACCGTAGCCGTTTTCCAGGTCGGCGCTCACGGGTAAGTCTGTTGCTGCGGCCAGAGTGCGCAAGTGTTCCAGCATTGCTTCCATGCCGGGCGCAAAATCCGGCTGTCCCTGGCTGAAGGCAAATCCGGCGCCGGTGCTGGCAAGGGCAGGGAAGCCCAGGCTGGCGAGAATTCGGGCCGAACCCACGTCCCAGGGATTGGGGATGATGAAGCAGGGGCCTTGGTGCAGGCGGCGGAAGTCTTCGGCTTTTTCTTGTTGGGATTTCATCGGCATCTCGGGCGCGGTGGGGTGGGGTGCTGCACGCCTGAAATTAAATGCGCGGGCGGCCTTTGCTTCAAACGATTTTTACGCGGGGTGTCCATGCGTGAGGCGCATGGGAGCGATGCGGTCAGGTTGCATCGTTACTGGCGTCGCTGATCAAGGCCTGCTGCCGTATCCACTCGGCCAGTATCTGAGCGGGCTTGCGGGCGTCCGATGCGCAAATGAGCCAGTAGGCATAGGCACAGGGACGGACTGCTTCAGCCGAAACCAGGGACACCAGCTTCCCCTCTCGCAACAGCGGCTCCACTAGGGCGAGCCGCCCCAAGGCGATGCCTTGTCCGGCCAGGGCGGCCTGGATGACCTGACTGTACTGGTTGAAATGCAGCATCCCGCGAGGCCGGGGCGACGGCGCGAGGCTGGTAAGAAAGTCGGCCCACTGCAACCAGGGGTAGCGAGGGTTGTCGAACTCCAGAAGGGTGTTTTCGGTCACAAGATCACTGACCGAGGGATCACTGACCGAGGCGTCGCCCTGCAAGAGGGAAGGATGGGCCACGGGCAGGATGAGATCGTCGAAGAGCCGCAGGGCATCCGCTGGCGCTTCCTGCTCGGTGCAATAGCGGATGGTCAGGTCGATGGGACCAACATCCGCATCCCTTGGCTGGCCGTGGGCAGCTAGGCGCACGTCGATGCCGGGATGCTCGACCTGAAACTGCCCCAGACGCGGCAGCAGCCAGAGGCTGGCGAAGCCGATGCAGGAGAGCACAGACACCGGCGCGCTCTGGCGAGGCGAGGACAGTTCGCCCCAAACCCGTTGCAGGTCGAGCAAGGCTGCGTCGGCCACAGCGAACAGGCGCGCGCCTTCGGCGGTGAAGCTCAGGGATCGATGCCCGCGCTTGAACAGCCGAGCGCCAAGGGTTTCTTCCAATGCCTGTACTTGGCGGCTGATGGCGGACTGGCTGAGACACAGATCCTTGGCGGCTTCCGTGATGCTCATGCGCCGGCCCACGGCGACGAAGCCGCGCAGCAGGTCGAGGGAGGCGAGACGAAGGAGAGGGACGTTCATGCTCGATACGAAGTGGCAAAGAAGTGACCAAGGGCAGACAGAAGCAGGAAGTCGGGATTTCCCTGGATTTGCTGTGCGTTTCAGAGAAAACCGCCAAGTAAATCGCAAACCTTCATTTCCATCTCCCTACTTTTGGGTAGCCATTCTCTACAATCCGGCAGGTACATGGGGAAATGCGCTAGGAACGCCGCCCATGTACGGTAGCCCACCCACTTGATACGAATTCTGCCGAGCCAACATCCTAGCGTCCGCATTGGCCCGACTCTTTCTCCCAGATGACTCAGCAAACTGAAAACCTCTTCGTCGGCCTCGCGCCCTTTCTGCGTTTGAGCACAGCCGGCCACGATCTGCGTCCCATCGCCCAGGACTTGCTGGCACAAGCCAACGAGCAGCAGGGCAACGCGGATTTGTGGATGAACCTCGCCACGGCTTTCTTTTCCATCGGTCAGCGCGAGGTAGGCATGTCGATCCAGCAGCAGGCGCTGGAGATGAAGCGCATCTA
>DASUJA010000156.1:0-38492 GCA_036279515.1 Rhodocyclaceae bacterium
GGGCCACCTTGTCGAGGATCACCACGGACACGTTGCCTTGGGAGCTTTCGAGCCGGGCCAGATGGGGGAGGGAAACCCCCGATTGGGCCGCCAGCCCCTTGCGGGTCATGGCGCGCTGGCCGCGCAGTTGACGGATGTTCCGAGCCAGGAGCGCCAGTAGCCGGGCGGACGCATCGTCAGTCGTGAGAGGGGAGGAGAGCGGGGCTTCCTGTGCGGGGTCCCGATCCTGTCCCTGGTTGCTGCGGGCTTTGCCCGATGCGCCGCTGCGGCTTGCTTTATTGTTCATTGCATCATTTTATCGCCAGCATGTCCTCGTGCCGTTTGCCCAGGCCCAGATAGGCATCCACCACACGCGGGTCGCCGGCCAGCTCGTCCGCAGGGCCCGCCAGGGCAATGGCGCCCATTTCCAGTACGTAGGCGTCGTCGGCTACTTGCAGGGCGGCCCGGGCATTCTGTTCCACCAGCAGAATGGAGATGCCCTTGCGCCGGAGATTGGAGATGATCTGGAAAATGTCGCGCACCACCAGCGGCGCCAGTCCCAGGCTGGGCTCGTCCAGCATGAGCAGCTTGGGTTTGGCCATCAGGGCACGGCCGATGGCCAGCATCTGCCGCTCTCCCCCCGATAGGGTGGCTGCCAGTTGGCGTCGACGCTCCTGGAGCCGCGGGAACATGTCGAAAATTTCGCTCAGGGTTTCGGCTTGGTCCCGATGGCCTTTGCGGTAGCGCTGGAAGGCCCCCAGGAGCAGGTTGTCCTCCACGCTCATTTCACCGAACAGGTCGCGCTTCTCGGGGACGAGGCCGAGGCCCGCTACCACGCGCCGCTCGACGGCACCGGGGCGCAGCGCCTGGCCGGCGAAGTGCACTTCGCCCGTGGCCGGCAGGAGCCCCATGATGGCGGCCAGCGTGGTGCTCTTGCCCGCGCCGTTAGGGCCGATGACGGTGACGATGCGGCCTTCCTCCACGGTCAGGTTGATTTGATGAACGGCTTCCACCTTGCCGTAGGCGACGCACAGGTTGCGGACTTCCAGTAGGGCGCTCATTGGGCGACTCCGAGGTAAGCCTCCAGGACGCGGGGATCCTGGCGCACGATTTCAGGGCTTCCTTCGGCGATCTTTTCGCCGAACTCCATGACGACGATGCGATCCGCCAGTCCCATGACGAAATCCATGTCGTGTTCCACCAGCAGGATGGCCATGCCTTCCTGGCGTAGTCTGCTCAGCAGGGCGGCCAGGGCTTCCTTTTCTTTCAGGCGGAGGCCGGCAGCGGGCTCGTCCAGCAGAAGCAGGCAGGGATCGCTGGCCAGGGCGCGGGCGATTTCCACGATGCGCTGCTGCCCCAGGGAAAGGGTGCCGGCTTCGTCGTGAAGATGGGCGCCCAGTCCCACGCGTTCGATCTGATGGGCGGCCTCTGTCAGGAGCCGGTCCTCTTCACGGCGGTCCAAGCGCCAAGCGGCGGCGAATACGCCCCGGCTGCCGCGTCGGTGGGCGCCGATCGCCACGTTGTCGAGGACGCTCATGGTTGGCAGCAGGCGTACGTGTTGAAAGCTGCGGCTCATGCCCAGAGCCGCGATGCGGCGCGGAGGCTGGCCGGTGATGTCGTGTCCAAGAAATTGCACCTTGCCTTCGGTCGGCGTGTCGACACCGGATATCTGGTTGAACAGCGTGCTTTTGCCTGCGCCGTTGGGACCGATCAGCGCCAGGATCTCACCGGCGCGAACCTCGAAGCCGATCCGGTTGTTGGCGATCAGTCCGCCGAAGCGGCGGGTCACGTCCGTCAGTTCCAGAACGGGGGTGCCCCGTTCCGGCATAGCGCGGCGCGGCAAGGGTTGCGCTTCGGCGTTCGGCCGCCAGTTCCTGGCGGGGCGGGGCAGGCGACGGGCAATGGTGGGCCAGAGGCCGTCGGGTGCCCGTTGCAGGATCAGGATCAGCAGGCCGCCGAAGACCATGACTTCAAAGTTGCCCGCGTGGCCGAATATCCGCGGAAGCAGATCCTGGAGCCATTGATTGAGCAGCGTCACCAATCCCGAGCCCACCAGCGCCCCCCAAACCTGGGTGGAGCCACCGAGGACTGCCATGAACAGATACTCGATGCCATGGTGGAGATTGAAGGGAGAGGGATTCACCAGGCGCTGCATGTGGGCGTAGAGCCAGCCAGCGGCAGAGGCATGGAGGGCGGCGATGAGGAAGACGATCATGCGCGCACGGGAAGTGTCCGCGCCCATGGCGCCGGCCATCAAGGTGCCGCCCTTGAGCGCGCGGATGGCCCGGCCTTCGCGGGAGTCGAGCAGATTGTCCGTGGTGATGAACGCGGCAAGGGCGAACAGCCAGATCAGGTAGTAGATCTTCTTGCCCTCGGACAGAACCCAGGGGCCGACGGTGATCGGCGGCAGACCGGCCAGGCCGGTCTGGGCACCGAGCACGTCCAGGGTGCCGAACAGGAGATAGAGGCTGACGCCCCAGGCGATGGTGCCCAGGGGCAGGTAGTGCCCGGAAAGCCGCAAGGTCAGGGAGCCCAGGATCACGGCGACCAATCCAGTCAGCAATAGGCCGGCTCCCAGACCCAGCCAGGGCGAGAGGCCGGCAGCGGTGGTCAGGTAGGCGGTGGTGTAGGCGCCGATGCCGACGAAAGCGGCCTGGCCGAAGGAAGTCAGGCCGCCGACGCCGGTGAGCAGTACCAGACCCACCGCCACCAGGGCGGAAATGCCGATGTAATTGGCTAGAGTGACGTAGTAGGCGGGCAGGAGAAGCGGAATCAGGGCCAGGAACAAGGCCAGGAGCAGGACGGAGGCGCGTTTCATTCTTCGTTCTCCCCATGGCTGTTGCGCAAGGAGCGCCACAACAGCACCGGAATGATGAGGGTGAATACCAGCATGTCCTTGAAGGCGCTGGCCCAGAAGGAGGAAAAGGATTCGAGCAATCCCACCAGCAAGGCGCCAAGCGCGGCAAGGGGAAAGCTGGCAAGCCCGCCGATGATGGCGGCGACGAAACCCTTGAGTCCGATCAGGAAGCCCGTGTCGTAGTAAAGCGTAGTGACTGGGCCGATGAGGATGCCGGACAGGCTGCCGATCAGCGCCGCCAGGAGCAGGGTCAGTTTGCCCGCCACGACAGGGGAGATGCCCATCAGCTTGGCACCGGCCTGGTTGACGGCGGTCGCCTTGAGGGCCTTGCCGTAGAGGCTACGGGAAAAGAATAGGTAAAGCCCGGCGATGAAGAGCCCTGCGCAAGCGATCACCCAAAGGGTCTGAAAGCCGACGGAAAGACTGCCCAGGCTGAGGCTGCCTTCGGAAAACGGCGCGGTTCGGGCGCCTTCCGCGCCGAAGAACACCAGGCCCAGGCCCGAGAGGATCATGTGCACCGCGACTGAGGCAATCAGAAGCACGAGCACGCTGGATTCGGCCAGGGGCTGGTAGGCGAGGCGATAGACCATGGGGCCCAGGGGCACCAGGATGGCCAGGGTGAGAGCGATCTGACCCGCCATGGGCAGGGACTTGAGATCGATCAGCAGCGCCAGGCCCGTCAGCAGCGCCGGGTAGCCCAGATTCCAGGCCAGCATGGAGCGAAAGCCGTCGTAGTCCGCTTCGCGCCAGCGGCGGACGGATTCAAGGGCCGCTACCACGACCCCCATACCCGCCAGTAGCCATAGGGTGGCAGGCAGCCGCCCACCCTGGAGCGCCGCCAGGGATAGAGCGCCGAAAGCGACGAACTCGCCCTGGGGGATGAAGATGATCCGAGTTACCGAAAAGACCAGCACAAGCGCCAGGGCCAGCAGCGCATAGATGGCGCCGCTGGTGATGCCATCCTGCAAGAGGATGAGAAAGATGTCGGAGTCCAAGGGGAAGCCTCTGTGGGGAATGTATCTAATAAAATATTAATGCTTGAAATAATATCGTATCCGATATCTCCCCAAAGAGGAACAATCGCCGCCAGCGAAAGGCGCAAAGACTTTGTGAGGGGGTGAAGCGAGGGACTTACTTCTTGCGGGCCCGGGGATGGGCTGCGTCGTACACTTTGGCTAGGTGCTGGAAATCCAGGTGGGTATAGATCTGAGTCGTGCTGATGGAGGCATGGCCCAGCATTTCCTGCACGGCGCGCAGGTCGCCGGAGGATTGCAGTACGTGACTGGCGAAGGAGTGGCGCAGCATGTGGGGATGGACGTGGATGCCCAAACCGCTGCGCCGCGCCCAAAGGGCCAGACGACCGGCGATGGCCCGGTCCGAGAGCCTCCCGCCGCGACGGCTGACGAAGAGGCCCGGTTCGCCGCTCTTGGCGATCTGGTTGCGCACCGCGAGCCAGTCAGCGATGGCTTGATGGGCCTTGCGGCCCAAGGGCACCGTGCGTGTCTTGCTGCGTTTGCCGGTGACGGTGACTTCGCCTTCCCGTAGATCGAGGCCGCCAACGCAATCCAGGCTGGCCAGTTCGGCAAGGCGCAGGCCCGAGGAATAGAACAGCTCGAACATGGCCTTGTCCCGGCACTGGAGCAGGTCTTCCGCCTCGGAGTCGAGCAGGGCGCCGACCTGATCCACGGACAGGGTCTTGGGCAGATTGCGCGGCGCCTTGGGGGGGCGTACGCCATCCACTGGGTTGCGTTTGATGACGCCGCGTCGGGCTTGCCAGCGGTAAAAGGCCCGCCACGCGGAGAGGGTGCGGGCGAGGGATCGAGCGCCCAGGCCGCGGCCGTGGAGCTGCATGGCGAAGCGGCGAATCTGGGGATAGTTGAGGGAAAGCAGCGCCTGCCCTGAGGCGCAGGCTTGAAGCTGCGCCAGATCGCGCTGGTAGGCGGTGATGGTGTGGGGACTCAGGCGCCGCTGGTGGGCCAGTTCGGCGAGGAATTGCTGAACGTCGGGATCGGGCGCCGGATGAGCGGCGGCCACTGCTTCGGCAGAAGATTTCGCCGACGAAGTGGCCGCCTTGCGCGCCATGGAATACGCGATGCCTTAGCCCACCACACGCAGCAGCGCGGCGGAGGCCATGTCGCCGATGCGGGACAGGTAGAGGGTGCCCATGTCGGGATAGAAGCGTTGAATCTCTTCGCTCGCCAGCACCAGCAGGCCGAAGCAGGCGCCGCCGTCGTGGCCATGTTCGCGCAGGGGAATCTGGGCCATGGAGCGGATGTGCTCGCCGCGCTCGCCGAACCAGGCCACGGATTCCTGACCGGAAGCGAAGCCGCAGTAGGGATTCATCATGCTGCCAGCGAAAGCCTTCAACGTGTCGGGCACAGGGGAGAGTTCAGTGGCATCGGCGTTGAGTCCGCTACCGACGCCCCACAGACGCACGGCCACGTGAGGCACGGCGAAAGCGCCGCCCAGGTGGGCGTAGAGGGATTGCACAGCGCCCGACAGTTCGGTGCAGCCGAGCAGGGCCACGGCGAGGCGATGGACCTTTTCGGCGATGCCGTCGTTCTGCTCGCCGAATTGAATCAGCTCGGCCATCTTGCTTTCCAGCAGTTGCACTTTCTCGCGCAGCACGCCCACCTGCCGATCAGCCAGGGAGGCGATGCCGCTACCGTGGGGATTGGGCAGTTTGATGTTGGCAAGGACCTCGCCGAAGTCGTAGAAAAACTCGGGGTGGGTCTTCAGGTAGATGGCGACTTCTTCGGCGTTCATTTGAGGTCCTCGGGAATGTCGATTTCTGCTTCAAAAACGGTGACGGCAGGGCCAGTCATCAGCACCGGCTGACCGGGGCCGGCCCAGGCAATGGTGAGTTCGCCGCCGCGAGTGGTGACGCGCACGGGGGAATCGATCAGACCACGCCGGATGCCGGAGACGACCGCCGCGCAGGCGCCGGTGCCGCAAGCCAGGGTCTCGCCTGCGCCGCGCTCATAGACGCGAAGGCGGATGCTGTTCCGGTCTACGACCTGCATAAACCCGGCATTGACGCGGTTGGGGAAGCGGGGGTGATGTTCGATGGCCGGGCCGTCCTCGGCCACGGGGAAGGCATCCACGTCGTCCACCACCTGCACTGCATGGGGGTTGCCCATGGAGACGGCGCCGATGGTGACGGTCTTGCCGTTCACTTCGAGCGGCTGCTCGGGCGCGTCGGTATCGGAAACGAAAGGAATGTCGGCGGGGGCGAGGATGGGCACACCCATGTCCACGGTCACTTGCCCGTCGTCGTTGAGGCGCGGCGCGATGATGCCCTTCTTGGTTTCGACGCGAATTTCCTTCTTGTCCGTGAGTCGCTTGTCGGCCACGAAGCGGGCGAAGCAGCGGGCGCCATTGCCACACTGTTCCACTTCGCTGCCGTCGGCGTTGAAGATGCGATAGCGGAAATCCACGTCGGGCCGGCTGGGCCGCTCGACGATCAGCATCTGGTCGAAGCCCACGCCGAAGTGGCGGTCGCCCAAGTAGCGGGCGACGGCCTCGGTGGGGATGAAGCGTTGGCGCAGGGCATCGATGACCACAAAGTCATTGCCCAGGCCATGCATTTTGGTGAAGCGGATTTTCATGGGAGAGCTGCCGAAGCGGAGTGTCTTTTAGCATTCCGGCCCTCAGGCCGAATCTGATTAGTCACCCCCGCCCTTGGGGCGGGGGCTGGGGGGAGGGCGGTAGTATTTCCCGCAGGGATTGCTGGTATGAGCAGGCTCATGCCAGCAATCCTTGGTCGCGCAGGGTGCAGCGGTTCATGACCACGGTAATGCCCGCTGCCTGGGCGCGTTCGGCGGCGGCTTCGTTGATCACGCCGTCCTGAAGCCAAAGCCGCTGCACGCCCTTGGCGATGCACTCGTCAACGATGGCATCCACGGCGGAAGGCTCGCGGAACACGTCTACGAGGTCGGGTACTTCGGGCAGATCGGCGATACGGGCATAGACCTTCTCGCCAAGACCTTCATGAATGCCGGGTCGCACGGGGATGATGCGGTAGCCGCGGGATTGCAGGGCCGCCGCCACGTAGTGGCCGGGGCGTTCCGGTTTGGGCGAATAGCCCACCACGGCGACGGTCTTCACCGTGCGCAGCAGGTCGCGGATTTCGTCGAGGGAGGGATTGGCGAACATGGAGGCGGATGGTACTGCGGCGGAGGGTTCTGGATGAGGGAATGGAACGCCTCAATAAACCCCTTTTTCGCCGGGAGGGCGGGTCTTGAAGCGCTTGTGGGACCAGAAGTACTGGGCCCGCCAACGGCCCCCGTCAGCTTCCACGGCGGCTTCGATCTCGGCATTCATGCGGCGGGCGTCGGCGGTTGCGTCTTCACCGGAGAAGTCGGCCCAGGGGGCGCCGATGGTCGCTACGTAGCCGTCGGATACGCGCCGGGTGTAGATCGGCACAACCCGTGCGCCGGTGAGTTTGGCCAGTCGGGAAACGGCGGTGATGGTGGCGGCGGGAAAGCCGAAGAAGGGCACGAACACTGCATCTCGTGCGCCGTAATCCAGGTCGGGCAGGTAGTAGAAGGGCTTGCCGGATTTGAGTTCGGCCAGGATGGGGCGCAGGCCTTCCTGGCGGGAGAGCAGCCGCTGATGGCCGAAGCGTTCCCGGCCGGCTCGGATCAGGGCGTCGAAAGCGGGATTTTTGACTTTGGCGTACATGGTGACCATGTCCTGCTCCATACACAGCCGGGTCCAGCCCATGTCGAGACCGACAAAATGGGGGGCGAGCAGGATAGTGGGCCGATTCTTTGGGCCTGTGGCTGGGGCCAGATGTTCCCTGCCTTCGATACGGATCAGCCGCTTCAGCCGTGCCGGGCTGGCCCACCAGAGCAAGGTCCGGTCGAGGGCGCTTTGGGAGAAGACGGCGAAATGCTCCTTGGCCAGCTTCACGCGCTCGGCTTCGCTGAGTTGCGGGTAGCAGAGGCGCAACGTGGTCAGGGTGCAGCGGCGGCGTTCTCGATTGGCCGCCCAGAGCAGGGCACCGAAGGCCCGACCAACCCAGCCGATGACGGGAAAGGGCAGCCAGTGGATCAGCCACATGGCGGCGATGCCGAGGCGAGCCATCATGCTTCGCCCGTGCGCGGTGGAGGCGGTGCCCCCCGAGGACGCTTGTATCGGTTGTAGCCCCACAAGTATTGATTAGGGCACTTGAGGATCAGGGCTTCCAGGGCGCGATTGATCTGCGCCGCCTTGTGGGTGAGGTCGCCGGACAGGGATTCGGGCAGTGGGAACAGTTTCAGGTGATAACCGGCGCCCATGGGCAGGCGCTCGGCGTAGGCCAGCAGTACGGTGGCGCCCGTGTCGGCGAGCCGTGCCGCAAGGGTCATGGTGTAGGCAGGGCGCCCGAAGAAAGGTACCCAAGCCCCTTCGCCGCTGCCGGGTACTTGGTCAGGCAGCATGCCGACCGCTTCTCCAGCCTTGAGGGCCTTGAGCAGACTGCGAACGCCGGACAAGTCGGCAGGGGCCAGCTTGAGATTTGCCCCCCTGCCCTGCTCGATCAGGGGTGCCAGGCTGGCCCGCTTGGGGCGCCGGTAGAGCACTGTCATGGGGCGAAAGGCCGCGTAATACTGGGCGGTGATCTCGAAGCAACCCAGGTGGGGTGTGAGAAATAGCACACCTTTGTTCTGCTGCCAGGCGGCTTCCACCAAGTCCCAGCCATCCACTTTCACGACTCGGCCAACCACCTCGGATTGCGGTCGCAGCCAGAGTTTGGGGAGTTCGAGGAATCCTTTTCCCGCTTCGCCGATGGCGCGGTTTTTGGCTGCGGCAGCTTTGGCTAAAGCTATGTTGAATCTAAAGTGTTGGCGATAGCTGGCCGATACTCCATAGGCGATCCAGCCAGCCGCCGCGCCAATGGCGTGGAGCAGGGGAAGCGGCAGATGGGAAAGCAGACGAAACAGAAAAATCATGCACACGTGTTGGCTGAAAGCTGGGGGCGCATTGTCCGCTATCTGGGCCGACACGGAAAGCAGAGGGAGAAGCCGTTTCTACGACGGCATGGCAGCCCAACAGAGGTGATTGATGGCAGCAGTGGCTTTAGCGACGGAGCAGTGCTCGATGACGGAACCTCAAGGGGATGGTAATTCAGTGGGCAACATGGCCAATTTGAATGACGGTCAGGTGTTGCTGCCAAGGTTTGTCCTGTCCAGGCCGGACGGACTTTACGTTGATCTGTCCATGCTCGATGCCGGCACGGAGTTCCAGCAGTTTGCGGGTCGGGTCTTCGAGTCGGGCAGCATCTTCCTCGGCCTGGATTACCCGGTTTTCCTCAAGTTGCTCTACGAGCCGGAATCGGAGGAGTTGCTCAAGTCGGCGGCGGGGACCCAGGAGCAGCCCGAGGTGCGCTTCGCCAAGTCCATTGCGCCATTTGCTGCTTGGCGCCGCCCCATTTATCGGGACATTCGCATTGACGAGGACGGCTCTCGCGCCGAATACATTTTTGAACCAGTGATGGTGGATATCACCGAGCAAATCCCGATATGCGGCCCTCTTGGTCCGGATGGTCGTGCCAGCATCACAGGTTATGAAACGCGGACCTCTTCGGTGCGTGCCCGCCCCGATCCGGATGAGTTTGTGGCTGCCATGTGGGCCAAAGGCATTCGCTTCGGCCTTGATATTCCGGAAATCTGTAGGGCGGCTGCCAGCGACAAGTCTGAGCGCTTGGACGTGGCGCGCAGCCAGCCCGCTACGATGGGCAGGAATGCGAGCATCGTGGAGGAAACCGATGCCCTGCACCGGGATGACACGCCATCTCTCATGCCCAACGGGCGTATGAACCTGAGTCATTTCCGCAATCGGTTTCCCCAAGTGACCGAGGGCACGCGTCTGGTCAAGAAGACATCACGGGAACTGGGGCACCAGGGCTGGGATGTGCGCGGCAATTTGCTTCAGCCTGAGCTGCCCCAGGATTTCGACATCAATACCCTGGCAGGGCCCGGTACTCGCATTGAGCGAACTGCCGAAGGCGAATTCGTGGTGGCGGCCATGAACGGCTTCCTCAACATCGACGCCGACTCCAGCACTTTTTCGATAACGGAAAAAATCATCAACAAGACGGGCGTCAGCATGCGCACTACCGGCGATCTGACGCTCACCGGCGCGGAGTTTGAAGAGCACGGCGAGGTTCAGGAAAAGCGGGAAGTGCAGGGCATGCACATGAGCTTTATGTCGGATGTCTTCGGCACCATCCTTTCCGCCGGTGGCAACGTGTTGCTGAAGAGCAATCTGGCTGGCGGCAGCATTCGCAATCCGGGCGGAAATAACGTGGTGGAAGGCAAGGTGTCTCGCGCCACTATCGAAGCCCGTGGCGGAACGGTGCAATTGGAATTTGCTGAGGGCAGTCTCATCATTGCCAATCAGGTCAAGATCACCCGTGCCATCAACTGTGTAGTCCTTGCGGAGCACGCCGAGATTGTCCAATGTGAAGGCTCTGCTATCGCTGCGCGTCAGATCCGGGTGGAAACCTGTACCGTCTATCGGGGCCAGGAGTCAGTGCTGACCGTGCTGGTTCCGGATACCGATTGGTGGGACAAGGAACTATCCGGCCTATCGCAGGAGCGCTTTGCACTGGAAACCCGGCGCAACGAGTTGACTGCGCAGAGGCTGGTGATCAGCGAGCATGCGCCTGTCGCGAAGTATCTGACCATTCAGAGCAAGCTCAAGTCCGGCGAGATCAAACTCAGCAGCGAGCAGGAAGCAGCCGTGAAAGGCTTGGCGTCGCAAATCGCCCCCGCGCTGCGCCACCTGGCACAGCTCAGTTCGGCCATCAATGAGACGCTACAAAAATGGCAGAAGGTCCAGGAACAATGGGATCAAAAGCATGCAGAAATGGCTGAGGCATTTGCCGCCTGTACCTGCAACGTGACGCAGGTACAGGGGGAAACCAAGGTGCGTCGTTTGCCCGTGTCCAACCAGGGCTTTCCCTTGGGCGGAATGCAGCAAAAGGAACTGCGGCTGCGCTTACGCGAGCATGGTGAAACCAAGGACGCTGTGTACTCAGGTTCCGAGGGCACGCTGTCCTGGCAGATGGGAACCTCGGACGAGTCTCCCGGTGAAGATTTACCCGTTTCTCCGGTTTGACCTGGGCCGGCTAGGCCGCCTACAATTCGCCCTCATTCCGCCGAGTTAATAAAGACAACTTGCGAGGCGGAGACGAATCCGGTGTCCTTCCGATGCTGGGTTCCGAAAACAAATTTCGCTAAAGCGTCGACTGCTCTGTGTCCCCGGGGCCGGTCGATTGACCGAGCAAGGGGAATCTTCAAGGAGCAGTTTCCATGTCCGAATACTTTTTCACTTCCGAGTCCGTTTCCGAAGGCCATCCCGACAAGGTGGCGGACCAAATCTCCGACGCCATCCTCGACGCCATCCTGGCTCAGGACAAGTATTCCCGCGTTGCCGCTGAAACCCTGTGCAATACGGGTCTCGTGATGCTGGCCGGCGAAATCACCACCACTGCCAACGTGGATTACATCCAGATTGCCCGCGACACCATCAAGCGCATCGGCTACGACAACACCGAATACGGCATTGACTACAAAGGCTGCGCCGTGCTGGTGGCCTACGACAAGCAATCCCCCGACATCGCCCAGGGCGTGGATCGCGCTTCCGACGACTACCTGAACCAGGGCGCCGGCGACCAGGGCCTGATGTTCGGCTATGCCTGCGATGAAACGTCCCAACTGATGCCTCTGCCCATCTACCTGTCCCATCGTCTGGTGGAACGTCAGGCCCAGCTGCGCAAGAACGGCAAACTGCCCTGGCTGCGTCCCGACGCCAAGTCCCAGGTCACCATCAAGTACAAGGACGGCAAGGCCGATGCCATCGACGCCGTGGTGCTTTCCACCCAGCATTCTCCCGAGATGAGCCTGGAAGCCATCCGCGAGGCCGTGATCGAAGAAGTCATCAAGCCCGTGCTGCCTAAGGAACTGATCAAGGGCGAGATCAAGTACTTCGTGAACCCCACCGGCCGCTTCGTCATCGGTGGCCCGCAGGGCGACTGCGGTCTGACAGGCCGCAAGATCATCGTCGACACCTACGGCGGTGCCGCACCCCACGGCGGCGGAGCCTTCTCCGGCAAGGATCCCTCCAAGGTGGACCGCTCCGCTGCCTACGCCGGTCGTTACGTGGCGAAGAACATCGTCGCCGCCGGTCTGGCCAGCAAGTGCCTGGTGCAAGTCTCCTACGCCATTGGCGTGGCTCAACCCACCAGTGTCTGGGTGACGACTCAAGGCACCGGCAAGATCAGCGACGAGAAGATTGCGGAACTGGTGAAGAAGCACTTCGACCTGCGTCCCAAGGGCATCGTGGCTATGCTGGACCTGCTGCGTCCGATCTACCAAAAGACCGCCGCCTACGGCCACTTCGGTCGCGACGACGCAGACTTCACCTGGGAAACGACCGACAAGGCCGCCGCCCTGCGCGCCGACGCGGGTCTGTAAGAACGCCGGTTTCGGACGCGTTCAACGTTCGATAGGGGAGCCGGTAGGGCTCCCTTTTTTGTTTTGCACTTGGATATCGGTCCAATTCAGACGTTTCTGAGATGGCGCGCATGGCCATGAATGAGCCGGGAGACATCGGCTTTACTGGCTACCATCGAGCGTTGGCTGAGGAAATCCCATGTTATTGGTAAGGGGTTTCTGCTGGGGGAATTGGTTAGTTGCCTACAGCCAGCTATCTCTATACTTACACGCACCATGCTTAAGAAGATCAACGTCAAACATCTCCGTCGCGGAATGTTCATCCACGAGTTTTGTGCCTCGTGGATGGAGCATCCGTTCTGGCGATCAGCCTTTCTCCTGACCGATTCCAAAGACCTCACCCGCGTTATTGAGAGTGGTATTTCGGAGCTCTGGATCGATACGTCGAAAGGCTTTGACGTTGAAGTGGGCGTGGTGAAGGAAGAGTCCGACGCCGAGGTCGAAGAGGAGTTGGTTCACGTGGCTGAAGAGCCTGTGGTGGCGGCTCCACAAGCGCCGGTAGAGCGGGTGTCCATGGGCCAGGAGTTGGTGCAGGCGCGCAAGACCGTGGATCGAGCCAAGCAGGCCGTCGCTTCCATGTTCCAGGAAGCTCGCATGGGCAAGGCTCTGGATGCGGAGGAAGCGCTGCCGCTGGTGGAAGACATCGCATCGTCCGTGTCGCGCAACCCCGGCGCGCTCATCAGCCTTGCCCGTCTCAAGAACAAGGACGAATACACCTACATGCATTCGGTGGCCGTCTGTGCCCTCATGGTGGCATTGGCGCGGCAGTTGGGCTTGGACGAGAAACAGACCCGTGAAGCCGGCCTGGCCGGTCTGCTCCATGACGTGGGCAAGATGATGATCCCCGCCGAGATATTGGATAAGCCCGGCAAGCTCACCGACGAGGAATTTGTCGTCATCAAAAGCCATCCAGAAGAAGGCCACAAACTGCTGCTGGAAGGAAAGAACGTCAGCGCTGCGGCCCTGGAAGTGTGCATCCATCACCACGAGAAAATGGATGGTACTGGCTATCCTCATCGGCTCAAGGGCGAGCAGATCAGCCTCTTCGCCAAGATGGGCGCCGTGTGCGATGTCTACGACGCCATCACCTCCAATCGCCCCTACAAGGCCGGTTGGGATCCTGCGGAGTCCCTGCGCAAGATGGCCGAATGGGCCAAGGGCCACTTCGATTCCACCATCTTCCATGCCTTCGTCAAAAGCGTCGGTATCTATCCCATCGGCTCCCTGATTCGATTGGAGTCGGGCCGGCTCGGCGTGGTGGTGGACCAGACCGACAAATCCTTGCTGGTGCCCAAGGTGAAAGTGTTCTTTTCCACCAAGATCAATGCCCGCATCCCGCCGGAAGTCATTGATCTGGGCCGGCCCAACGTCAAGGACAAGATCGTGGCCCACGAAGATTCCGCCAAGTGGAACTTCTCCGATCTCAATGAAATCTGGAGCAGCGTCGAACTGTTCTGATTGCTACAGCTGTGGGGCGGTTACGTCCGTCGGCGAGGCCCGCTATAATGCCGCCCATTCCGAGGAGCGCTGCGAGGGTTTTTCAACTTCCCCCAGGCTCGGACTTTTTCAAACTGCGCTCACCTAACCCGTGCCGGGCAAGGTGGGCCGCGTCAAGCAAGCCAAGCAACATCCCCCTTCCCGTCACCGTTTCAGGAGCCTTCCATGAACGCTGTGACCGACTTCAAAGACTACGTAATCGCCGACCTGGGCCTCGCCGCCTGGGGCCGCAAGGAAATCAAAATCGCCGAGGGCGAAATGCCCGGCCTGATGGCTATTCGCGAAGAGTTCGCCAAGAGCCAGCCCCTCAAGGGCGCGCGCATCACCGGCAGTTTGCACATGACCATTCAGACGGCAGTGCTGATCGAAACCCTCACCGCCCTGGGCGCCGACGTGCGCTGGGCCTCCTGCAACATCTTCTCCACCCAGGACCATGCCGCTGCCGCCATCGCTGCTGAAGGCATCCCTGTCTTTGCCGTCAAGGGCGAGACCCTGGTGGATTATTGGGATTACACCCACCGCATCTTCGAGTGGAAGGACGGCGGTTACTCCAACATGATCCTGGATGACGGCGGCGATGCCACCCTGCTGCTGCATTTGGGTGCCAAGGCTGAGAAGGATCTGTCCGCTATCGCCAAGCCCAGCTCTGAAGAAGAAACCATCCTCTTCGCCGCCATCAAGGCCAAGCTGGCTACCGATCCCACTTGGTACTCCGTGCGTCTGGCCCAGATCAAGGGCGTCACCGAAGAAACCACCACCGGCGTCCATCGCCTGTACCAGATGCATCAGCGCGGCGACTTGAAGTTCCCCGCCATCAACGTGAACGACTCCGTCACCAAGTCCAAGTTCGACAACCTCTACGGCTGCCGCGAATCCCTGGTGGACGGCATCAAGCGCGCCACCGACGTGATGGTTGCCGGCAAGATCGCCGTGATCTGCGGCTACGGCGACGTGGGCAAGGGTTCCGCGCAGGCCATGCGCGCGCTGTCCGCACAAGTGTGGGTCACCGAGATCGACCCGATCTGCGCACTGCAGGCCGCGATGGAAGGCTACCGCGTCGTGACCATGGAATACGCCGCCGACAAGGCAGACATCTTCGTCACCACCACCGGCAACTTCCACGTCATCACCCATGACCACATGGCGAAGATGAAGAACAACGCCATCGTCTGCAACATCGGCCACTTCGACAATGAAATCGACGTCGCTTCCCTCGAGAAGTACCAGTGGGAAGAGATCAAGCCCCAGGTCGATCACGTGATCTTCCCCTCCGGCCGCCGCATCATCCTGCTGGCCAAGGGCCGTCTGGTGAACCTGGGCTGCGGTACCGGCCATCCTTCCTACGTGATGTCCTCCAGCTTCGCCAATCAGACCATCGCCCAGATCGAGTTGTTCACCAAGACCGCCGACTATCCTGTGGGCGTGTATACCCTGCCCAAGCACCTGGACGAGAAGGTGGCCCGCCTGCAACTGAAGACGCTCAACGTGCAACTGAGCGAGCTGACCGACCAGCAAGCCGCTTACATCGGCGTCCCGAAGAACGGTCCCTACAAGGCCGATCACTATCGCTACTGATTAGCCACCGTGCTCCTTACTCGGACAATGTCGCGCGTAGCGCGCTCAGTAGTCGCCTCCCCTGCGAGGGGGAGGTTGGGTGGGGGCGGGCCATGGTTGGATGGTTCATCGACATGGAGCGAAGCGCCATGTCGATGAATTCTTTTCATGCGCGAAACCCGAAAGGGAAAGCTGCTGCGCATGAAAAGAAGCAGGGGCCGGCGGTAACGCCACCCCTCGAACATGGCAGCCTAGCCCGCGCCGATGCCTTGCTGGTGAAGCAGGGCATCGCGCCTTCCCGGAGCGTGGCGCAACGCTTGATCGATGCGGGGCGTGTTGCCTATGTCGGACCCCATGGCAAAGAAGTGGTCGGCAAGGTTTCCCAACTGTTGCCTGCCGATGCTGAACTGAAGCTGCTTCCCGGCGACTGAATCGCCGCAAGGAAAATCGTCATGAACATTCCCGAACTCTCCATCGAATTCTTTCCGCCCCAAACGACGGAAGGCATGGACAAGCTGCGGATCACCCGCGACAAGCTGGCGGCCCTCAATCCCAAGTTCTTTTCCGTCACCTACGGCGCAGGCGGCTCTACGCAAGAGCGTACCTTTGAAGCCGTCTTCAACATCCAGGAGATGGGCGTCGGTGCTGGATACGATGCCGCGCCTCACCTGTCCTGCGTGGGCTCCAGCAAAGAGAGCATTCGCGCCATCCTTAAGCGTTATCAGGAAAAAGGCATCCGTCGCATTGTCGCCCTGCGCGGCGATTTGCCGTCAGGCATGGCTGATCCCGGCGAATTGCGTTATGCCAATGAGCTGGTTGAATTCATCCGCGCCGAAACTGGCGACTGGTTCCACATCGAAGTGGCTGCCTACCCCGAATGGCATCCTCAGGCCAAGAGCGCCAAGGATGATCTGCTCGCTTTCAAGCGCAAGGTGGATGCGGGTGCAAACTCCGCCATCACCCAATACTTCTTCAACGCCGACGCCTACGAACACTTCGTCGCCGAGACCCGTGCTCTGGGCATCACCATTCCCATCGTGCCCGGCATCATGCCCATCGCCAGCTTTTCCAAACTAGCCCGCTTCTCCGACGCCTGCGGCGCCGAACTGCCGCGCTGGATGCGGAAGAAGTTTGAAGGCTTCGGCGACGACACGGAATCGGTCAAGGCCTTCGGTCTCGACGTGGTCACCGAGCTCTGCGAACGCCTGCTTCGTGCCGGTGCGCCGGGCCTGCACTTCTATTCCATGAACCAAGCCGATCTCACCACCGAAGTCGTGCGCCGCCTGCGTGGCTGATATGTCGCACACAAGCTGAGCCTGAGCCGGTTTTCCGGCTCAGCGTTTTCCCACCTGCCACACCCCGGCCAGCACCAGCGCGGCGCCGATGATCTGCCAGATCGAACCGGGCTCGCCGAGGATCAGCCAACTAAGGAAGATGGTCAGCAGCGGACCCACCGTGCCGATGATGGCGGCCTTGCCCGCCCCCATGCGGCGGATTGCGGCGGATTGCATGAATACCGGCAGCACCGTTGAAAAGATCGCCATGGCAAAGGCCCATCCGTAGACCGGCAACGGCTGGTGTAGCAGGATGTCCAGGGGTTCAGTCGCCGCGTAGTGGGCGAAGGTGGCGGCGGTGGAAACCAGCATGGCCCAGGCGGTGAAACGGCTGGAGCCGAGCCTGGCGATCAGCGGCCCGCTACCGATCAGGTAGCCCGCATAACAGACTGCCGAAGCGAAGACGAAGCCGCCGCCCAGCCAGACCTTTTCCGCATCGCCGAAGGATCTCATGTCGTGGGCAAAAGCGAGGCCGATGCCCAGGTAGGTGAGCGCGACAGCTTTTACCAAGCGCCCGGAGATAGGCTTCTTTTGCAGCAAGGCGCCGACCACGACGGTGAGGGTCGGGTAGGTGAACAGGATCAAGCGCTCCAGGCCCGCGCTGATGTACTTCAACCCGATGAAGTCGAAGATGCTGGCGCCGTAGTAGCCCGCCAAACCGCAACCCACAACAGCGAGCAACGTGCGCCGCGTCGGCTTTTCGCCCGAGGCGCGCAGCCCGACCCAGAGAAAGACCGGAACGGAAAACACCATGCGCAGGGCGAGCAGCGTCACCGGCGAGACGCCATAGGGGAAAGCCAATTTGACGAAGATGGCCTTCATGCCAAAGCCCAGGGCGGCGCCAGTGGCTAGCAGCAGGCCGACAGTGGCGGAAGCGTGATGCTCATCGGTGAGGGATGCGGATGACGACTTGGGGCTTTGCATGGACTGGCGGTAAAGCGTGGCTTGCGACAAAGGGCGTCATGATGCAGGTTGCGCTGCAACATGAAAAGAGGAAGCCGCAATTAAAGTGCTTTAGCTGAGCGAACAGAAAAGCAGAGGGGGCGACTTGCCTTGCAAACAACCATTCGCGTCGTCGCCAAAGTAGAGATCAGCTGGGAGGAACTGCTGACGCCCCTCGGCCGGGAAACCAAGGGGCGTATGAGGTGAAGCGTCAGTTGTAGCCGAGCACAGCAACGACGGCCACGTCACGACGATCCGTGTCGGTCTGGCCTTGGGGCTTGGTAGCGTCTTGATTTTGCTGGGCACCGATTTGCGCTGTGCCGGACGACTGCTGGTTGGATGGATTACGCAGGTCGAAACGAGCTTGGGCTTGTTGTTGGCCGATCATGTCTACCTCCAGTTAGTTGAAGTTTGTAATTTTGTTTGAGCCGCATTCTTCTCTCAGCCTGCGGGAGGCTCAACCGAAATAAACTACGAACATCGTGAATTGGAGGAATGATCCATGCGTCGGCGCATTCCCAGTATCGAATCTCTCCTGGCCTTTGAAGTGGCCGCCCGCCACCTGAACTTTACGCGCGCGGCGGATGCCCTGTCCCTGACCCAGAGCGCCATCTGCAAGCAGATCGCCGCCCTGGAGGATTACCTGGGCGTGCCCCTATTCAACAGGGTCAAGAAACGGCTCTCTCTCACGGAAGCCGGTGTCCTGTACGCCAAGCGAGTTTCTGAACATCTCGATCTGTTGGAGCGCGACACCACGGCGGTCATGGCCCACCGAGGTGAGCGCAACGTGCTGGAGCTTGCGGTGATACCCACCTTCGGCACGCGCTGGCTGATTCCCCGGTTGGTGAAGTTCCACGATGAGAACCCGGACGTCATTCTTAATCTCACGACCTACTCGGATCGTTTCGTTTTTCCTGAAACCCATTTCGACGCAGCCATCCATTTCGGTGCGCCAGCGTGGCCAGGGGCCGTCAGTAGCTATCTCTTTGGCGAGGAACTGATCCCCGTGTGCAGTCCCCTCTTGCTGAAGACCCATCCCTGCGGCAGCCCGCGCGATCTGGCAAAGCTACCCTTGCTTCATCAGTCCAATCGACACGACGCGTGGCGGCGCTGGTTCGCCTCGGTGGACGTTAGCGACGTGGATGTCTCTGGCGGTCCCCGTTTCGACTTGTTTTCCATGTTGGTGGAAGCGGCCCGTGCGGGGCTGGGTGCCGTGCTGGTACCAAGGTTCTTTGCGTTGGACGAGTTGGCTTCAGGTGAGTTGGTCGCGCCCTTCGATATGCCTCTGAGTTCGGACATGGGCTACTACTTGGTCCGGCCCGAAACCCGCAGCAATCCAGCTTTACAGCACTTCACCGATTGGCTGCTGAACGAGGCGGCGGAGTATCGCCAGGCGATGGGCAGCGCAGAAACTGTTCGCGCGGCCTAGCGCCGGCGGCTGCTACTTCCACCCAATACCGAGCCGAGCACGCCGCGAATGATTTCGCGGCCCACCTGGGAGCCGATGGCGCGAGCTGCGCTCTTGGCAAGGGTTTCCAGAACGGTGTCGCCCTTGCGGCCACGACCGGAGCCAAAGATGTCGCCTAGCACTTCGCCTATGCCACCCGCAGCCGTGCCGCTTGATGTGCTGCTCCCTGTGCCAATTGAGCCGCCGCTGTCGGCGGGTGCGGCGCTTTTACCCTTGAGCCGCTCATAGGCCGACTCTCGATCCAGCGTCTGTTCGTAGTGGCCGTAAAGCAGCGATGCTTGAATTGCCGCTTGTCGTTCCGCAGCGGTCAGCGGGCCAATGCGGCTGGAGGGAGGCAACACCCACGCACGTTCAACGACGGTAGGCGTGCCTTTGGCATCAAGGAAGGACACCAGGGCTTCACCTACGCCCAGCTCGGTGATAGCGACTTCCACGTTGAGTTTGGGATTGACGCGCAGGGTCTGCGCCGCAGTCTTCACCGCCTTCTGATCGCGGGGCGTGAAGGCGCGCAGGGCATGCTGGACCCGGTTGCCGAGCTGGCCCAGCACCGTGTCGGGAATGTCCAGCGGGTTCTGGCTGACGAAGTAGATGCCCACGCCCTTGGAGCGGATCAAGCGAACCACCTGCTCAATCTTCTCCAGCAATGCCGGCGGCGCTTCGTTGAACAGCAGGTGAGCCTCGTCGAAGAAGAAGACCAGCTTGGGCTTTTCCAAATCGCCGGTTTCCGGCAATTGCTCGAACAGTTCCGCCAGTAGCCAGAGCAGGAAGGTGGAGTAGAGGCGCGGCGAGTTCATCAGCTTTTCGCCGGCCAGGATATTGATGACGCCATGACCTTGCGCATCGGTCTGCATCAGATCGTTGATGTCCAGCATGGGCTCGCCGAAGAAGTGTTCACCCCCTTGCTGTTCCAGCGTTAACAAGCCGCGCTGGATGGCGCCGATGCTGGCGGCGGAGACGTTGCCGTATTCGGTCTTGAACTCGCTGGCGTGCTCACCCACATGCTGCACCATGGCGCGCAGATCCTTCAGGTCGAGCAGCAGCAGGCCTTGGTCGTCGGCGATCTTAAACACCAGTTGCAACACGCCTTCCTGGGTGTCGTTCAAGTTGAGCAGACGGCCCAGCAGCAGCGGTCCCATGTCGGACACGGTGGCGCGCACCGGATGGCCTTGCTCCCCGTAAATGTCCCAGAACACGGCGGGGCAGGCGGCGGCCTGCCAGTCATCGATGTTCAGTTCTGCGAGCCGCGCCTTCAGCTTTTCGGATGAAAGGCCCGCTGCGCCCAAGCCCGATAGGTCGCCTTTTACATCGGCCATGAACACGGGCACGCCAGCTCGGGAGAACTGTTCGGCGAGACGTTGCAGGGTGACGGTCTTGCCGGTGCCCGTGGCGCCGGCGATGAGTCCGTGGCGGTTGGCGAGGGCGGGCAACAGGCAGAGTTCGGTTGCGCCAGCAGTGGAGATAGTGCGGGCGATGGGCAGCGGCTGGGTCATGGCAATGGGCGTAAAAGCGACGGGACGATTCTAGCGAGGCGGATCGGTGAATCGACCGTGCAGTTCAGACAGTTGAAATAGCCTCTAAGGCTGCTATTGGGGCTTGTGGCAACAATGCGGCGAGCTTGTCCGCACCCATGGGGCGCCCGGTCAGATAGCCCTGGAAAATGTCGCAGCCCAAGTTCAAGAGCAACTCGGCCTGGGGTTCGGTTTCCACGCCTTCTGCGACTACGCGCAAACCGAGTGCCTTGGCAAGGCTGATGATGGCGCCGGTAATGGCGCGGTCTTCCACGTCGTCGGGCAGGTCGGCGATGAAGCTGCGATCCACCTTGAGCTTGTCCACCGGCAAGCGTTTGAGGTAGGAGAGGGAGGAGTAGCCCGTGCCGAAATCGTCGATGGCGATGCGTAAGCCCGAGGCACGCAGGGCCGACAGGGGGGTGGTGGGGTCGTCGGGCTGCTCCATCACCACGCTCTCGGTTAGCTCCACCTCGAGCGCGGATTCGGGCAGGTTGTGCATGCGTAGCGCCTGGATGACTTCCTCGGCAACCCGGCCTCGGGCGAACTGGCGGGCGGACACGTTATAGGCCACCGGCGGAACCATCAGTCCCTGGTCGCGCCAATCGGCAATGTCCTTGCACACCTGATGCAATACCCAATTGCCGACGGCGATGATGAGGTCGGATTCTTCTGCAATGGGGATGAATTCGCCCGGCGAGACAAAGCCGCGAGCCGGGTGTCGCCAGCGGACCAGTGCTTCCATGCCGATGATGGCACGGGTTTTGGCGCAGACCTGGGGCTGGTATTCCACGTAGAGTTGGCCGGCGGGGATGGCGGGGCGTAGATCCGCCTCCAGATCCAGGTTTGCCCGCACCGAATTTCCCATGCGTTCGGAGAAAAACTCCGCCTTGTTCTTGCCATTGGCCTTGACCTGATACATGGCCATATCCGCGTGGCGGAGGAGTTCTTCGCCCGTAGCGCCGTCCTGGGGAATCATGGCAATGCCGATGGATAGCCCGATCTCCATTGTGCGTCCTGCAGCCGTATAGGGTTCGGCTACCTTTGCCAGAAGCTGCTCTGTTAGTCGTCCCACCGCATCGGGGTCGTCGCAGTCCATCACGATGATGCCGAATTCGTCGCCTCCTAGCCGGGCGACCACATCTGCATCACGCATGCTTTTGCTCAACCGCATTGCGATAGCGGTAAGCAGTTCATCTCCGGTGTGGTGACCATACAGATCGTTAACTTTTTTGAATCCGTCCAGGTCCAGGAAAAGCAGTGCGGAACCACCTCCCGAGCGCTCATGGCGCCTTACGGTCTGATCCAGGGCCAGTTCAAAAGCGTAGCGATTGGAAAGTCCCGTGACTCGGTCATGGAGCGCCAGATGGCGGAAGGCTGATTCGGCGTCCTCCATGCGGCGACGCAGTCGGTGACTTGTGGCCAGATAGATCAGCCCTGACAGAACGCCAATGGCAGCAAGTCCCGAAATGAAACGGAGCAAGTCGTAATGCAGGTCGGAAAGGCTCACTCTCAAAGCAACTCGTCCGTCCTTGCCGTCCTGGAGGGGCACGGGTGTGACAAGCGTGAAATCGTGAACGCCGAAGGACTTGCCCATCTTCGGCGCTTGGACCCCAAATTTTTTCGTGTCTCCATTGCGTCCCAAGCTTGCGAGCCGTTGCCCCTGGGGGCGATAAAGGGCGACTTCCAGCAATAGGGGCGAATGCATGGAGGACTGTAGGACTTCTTCGCCTGTGGCTGGGTCGTTGAAGGTCAATGCAGCGCTGGCGCCGGCACCGATCATGGCCGCCTGCAATTGGGTTTGTTCTACCAGTTCGTTGCGGCTGGAAATCCAGTGCTGGAGAACCAGCAACAAGAAGGCGACCGTCAGCGTGGCAAAGATCGCCAGAGTGATCAGGCGGCGCTCGCTACGGTAATCCTGCTTGAGGAGCTCATTCATGAGTTTTGTCTACTACGCCGCGAGCAAGTCGAAGAAGCTTTGAGCTGACTGTCAGTCGCGCCTCCTTTGCCGCCCCGTTATCCACAGTGAAGACCATGCGGCCCCCTTCATTGGAAACGCCGATCATGGCACCAAGAGAAAGGGCTGTAGAGCCTTCGCTCAGTACCAGGATGCCGTTGCCTCTGGCGGCCAAGGCTAGACGATTGAGGGCGTTGCTACGTCCCTCTTCTACCCAGACCGCTTGGCACTGACGGGATTCTTCTCCTGCAGAGGTGATGTGACGTATCGAGAGGGGGCGATTGTGTATGGGTTTCCCCGCAAGCTTGTCGAATGCATCTTCCATGGCAGGGGACGCCAGAATGCAGAGGCGCAGACTTCCATCGGACGGGAGCTTGTCCTCGGGCCACTGAACGAATAGCAGCAGGTTGTACACCAGGGCTGCTTTCACGCCGGATTCAGCCTCGACACGTTCTGCCGCCTGGGAATGGGCGGGTAGAAGCGAGGCGAGCAGCAGCCCGGCTGTCCAGAAAACGAGACGTTGAATCAAAGGGCGTATTCCCAACGGATCAACCACTGGCGCCCATCCTGGGGTAGGACGTTTTGTAGGTAGCCGAGGCTGGCCGGATCGGCGTAGTTGCGATTAGCCAAGTTGTTGATCACCAGGCTCCATTGACCGTAGGGGCCTTGGCGGGATTGACGCAGGGCCATGCGCGCCACGGCATTGCCGCCGAGAGAGCCCACCATGGCTTGCCGTCGGCTCATGGCCTGGAGTTCAATGGCGCCGGTCCAGCCGTCGAAAATGGGGCCGTCGACGAAGAGCTTTCCTAAACGATGGGGAGAGTTGATTGGCTCGCCGCCATCTTGTTCAACCTGTTGCCAGGCCACGCTGCCACGTACTCGCCAGCCTAGGCCGATCAGGGATTCCGCTTCCAGCTCCCAACCATGGGCTCGTATGTCGTTCTGATTGACGTACTGGTACACACCGGCGTTATCGACGGTCTGGTCGATCAGGTTGTTGATGGTGTATCGATAGTGACTGATGCCTACCCGCGTTGCCGATGTCAGTGCATGGTCTACCGAAATCTCACGGGTTTCGATGCGCTCCGGTTTAAGGTTGGCGTTGCCTTGGTAGAGGTTTGCAATCGTATAAAAGCGTTCGTAGGCATTGGGCGCCCGGAAGGCGCGGCCATAGATGAACTTGGCGGTCGTTTCCGTCTGTGGTTGATAGATCAAGGCTAAGCGCGGAGAGCCTAATGTGCCCCCATCGGAAACATGGTCCAGTCGCCCCCCCACATTTGCTAGCCAGCGCGACGAGATGCGCCATTCGTCCTGGAGGTAGAGGCCGGTGGCCGTGCTGCTGCGCTGGTCATTGAGCCAACTGGCGGAGGGGCTTACGTCAAAGTTGTATTGATCCATGTGGGGGCTATGGCGCACTTCGCCGCCGAAGAGCAGCTTGTGTGCGTCGAAGCCCGTATAGGTCAATTGATATTCGGCATCCCACCACGTGTTCAGGGTGTAGTCGCGATTGAGCGACGTGCCGGTCACGTAATCCGCTCGATAGGTATAAGCACCCAACTGCATATGGGCCAGCTGACTCCAGTTCTGCGAGAGTGCGGTGGAGTTCGTTAGATCGAGATGGAGGTGTTCGTCTCGGGTGTTAGTACCACGGGCATTGGGGACCGTGTTGTAGTAAGCCGTGGGCACATCCTTGTAGCGGTTGGAATAGGTCGCCAAAAAACGCCAACCCTGCTTGCTGTATTTGGCGAAAGCCTTGAAGTACTCCTCGCCGTCGAGACCGCGGGCCTTTCCGTCGGGAACGCCTTGGGCGACGAACTCCGGATAGTAGAGATCCCCGCCGTCGCTCTTTCGGGCCGACACGCCGGCCACCCAGTCGGCGCCATCCTCAAGTTGGCGACCGGACAACACGTTGATACCGCGAGTCCCGGCGCTGCCGGTTTCCGCGCTGATGCGGCTACCGTTGAGATCGGCCCCGGACCAAAGCACGGCGTTGGCAACCCCGAACAGGGCATTGCCGCCATAGAGCGCGGATGCGGGGCCAGGCACGAACTCGATGCGCTTCACCCAATCCAACGCGATGGGCGCTTCATTGCCGACCATGGCCTGGTCGTACACCGTGTCGTTGCTGCGAGCGCCATCCACCAGCATCAGAATGCGGGAGTTGTAGTCGCCAGGACGGCTGAAGCCGCGCACACCGAGATAGGTATAGGTGCGGTCGTAGCTGGTGTAAACGCCCCGCGCCATGCGCAAGGCTTCGGAAAACTGGGTGTAGCCGTAACGGCGGATGTCGTCGGCGCCGATGAGGGTGGCCGTCGCAGGGGCTTCGGAGATCGGTTGGGCGTAGCGGGATGCACCCTCCACGTCCACGCTGAGCAGATCCTCCAATGACAATCGGGTCAGGTCTTCTGCCTGTACAGTGCCTGCCCCGGCAACTGCCAGTAGCAGGGCTAAATATGACGCCAACCTCATTCCCGTGCGCTCCCCTGGGCTATGGCTTATATGTATGAGGTGCGTATGCTACCGTGAGTGCGGCTTCCGGCGACGGGCCAGAATTAAGCGAATGGAGGGTGAGTGTTAAAATTGCCGTCCTTTTTCGCAATGCACACTTTTTAAGCAGAGGATCGCCATGGCCGGACACTCCAAATGGGCCAATATTCAGCACCGCAAGGGTCGGCAGGATGCCAAGCGCGGTAAGGTTTTTACTAAGCTGATTAAGGAAATCACCGTGGCCGCCAAGATGGGCGGCGGCGACGTCAGCGCCAATCCGCGTCTGCGTCTCGCCATCGAAAAGGCCAAGGCCGAATCGATGCCCAAGGACAACATCGAAAACGCCATCAAGCGCGGCACCGGCCAGCTCGAAGGTGTGACTTACGAAGAAATCCGCTACGAAGGCTACGGCATCGGTGGCGCCGCCGTGATGGTGGATTGTCTGACCGACAACAAGATCCGCACCGTGGCCGAAGTGCGTCATGCCTTCAACAAGTACGGCGGCAACATGGGCGCCGAAGGCTCCGTGGCCTTCCAGTTCAAGCACTGCGGCCAAATGATCTTCGCTCCCGGCACCGACGAATCCAAACTGATGGATGCCGCCATCGAAGCCGGCGCCGAAGACGTGGCGACCCACGACGATGGCTCCATCGAGGTGACTACCGGGCCCAATGATCTTTCCCCCGTCAAGGAAGCCCTGGAAGCTGCTGGTTTTCAGTCGGTGTTCGCGGAGGTGCTGCAACAGCCCCTCAACGAAACACCCCTGGCCGGCGAAGACGGCGAGCGGATGCAGAAGCTGCTCGACGTGCTGGAAGCCCTGGACGACGTGCAAGAGGTCTATACCTCTGCGGTGATCGAGGAGTAAGGCCACTGAGTCCCTAGGCTCCTGATCCAAACGGCGCAGAACCTCTGCGCCGTTTTCTTTTCAGCCACGTGTTCTAGAGTGCATCCATGACTCTTAAGGCCAAAGCAGTGTTGATCGACCTCGCCGGCGTGCTCCACACCGGCGATCAGGTTGTGCCCGGTGCCGTGGATGCCCTGCAGCGTCTGCGCTGTTCTGGGCTGCCTTTGCGCTTTCTCACCAACACCACCCGCTCGCCGAGTAGCACCATCATTGGCAAGCTCAACGCCATGGGTTTCGACATTCATGCGGGCGAGGTGCAGACCGCTGTGCTGGCGACGCGCAAGCTGGTGGAAATGCGCGGTCTCAAACCTCACTACCTGGTTCATCCCGCCATCGCCGAGGAAATCGGCCCCAGCCATACCGATCCCGATGTAGTGGTGCTGGGCGATGCCGGCCCGTACTTCACCTACGACGCCCTCAACACCGCCTTTCGCTGGCTCATGGGCGGCCTGCCTTTGATCGCCATGGCGCGGAACCGCTACTACATGGATGGCGACGGCTTGGCCCTGGACATGGGTGCCTACGTGGTGGGGCTTGAATACTGTGCGGGCGTGAAAGCAGAGATCGTGGGCAAGCCCGCACGGCCCTTCTTCGAAACGGCCCTGGCGGATATGGGCGTGGCGCCCCAGGACGCGGTGTTGATCGGCGACGATCTGGTGGACGACATCGCCGGCGCCCAATCGGTGGGGATTCCCAGCGTGTTGGTGCGCACCGGAAAGTTCCGGGCTACGGATGAGCGCCATCCCGAAATCCAGCCGGCGTGCATCGTTGACGATTTTCCCGCCGCGGTGGACATGTTGCTGTCCTGACGGATGTCCGACCCTTCGGGGGGGCATGCAAGGACCGCCTGCTTTCCGGTACCCTCCGCGCTTTCCGTTTTTACGGCGGGCTGTGCAGTCCGACCTCGTTTACGCTCGTGTCGTTTCCCCCTTGCGCGTTTGCCGCCCCATGACAAGCTTTTCCGTCCCGGACTCCGCCGATCAGTTTCTCGCGGTCGGCTCTCTGCTGAACTGGCGTGCGCCGACGCTTCGCAATCCCGTTTGGGAGCCCCATCCCGAGGCCGTTTCCGGTTTTGCCGAGGCTTTATCGAAGGTGGCCGAGGCGAGCCGGGTCATTGTGCTTTGCGACGTGTTCAACACCCTTGTCGAGCGAGACGTGGAGGGCTTGCCCGTCATCGGAAACCAGTGGGTGGCAACGTTGTGCGGACGGTTGGATCGGCTCGGGAAGACCGTTGGCATTATGGAAGTGCAGGCGGTCTACGCTCGTGCCATCCAGGATGCCGTCGCGCTCGCCCATGCAGAGGGCAGATCAGGCGAATATCGGCTGCGGAACGTGATTGGGCAAGTCGTCTCCCACCTGATGCCGGACTGGTCATCTGACCGGCAGGCGGCGTTGTCCGCCGTCGTCCACGGCGATTACCTCGCGCTCGAACTGCGCCATTGCCGTGCGGTGGCCGGCGCGGCGGAGTTCCTTGCAAAGCTGGCGGCGGATTACCGACTGATCGCCGTGTCCGACACGCCCCACGACGACGAGTCTCTGCGCCAGATCCTTTCGGCCGCCGGGCTTGCCGACTATTTCCAAGAGATCCACGCGTCCGGCGAGGCAGGGCGGAACAAACGCTCCGGTACCCTGTTCTCCCACGTGCTGGAGCAGGCAGGCATCTCGGCGGAAGCGTGCATTCACGTGGGGGACGACCCCATGGCCGATTATGTCTCGGCCCGGGCCGCCGGCATGGGTGCCGTCCTGTTGCAGCACGCTTCCGTGAAGCGCCGAGCTCTGGCAACCGCACGGGCCTACGAGCTGGCGACCACGATGGGTTCGCCCCGTTATCTGCAAGCCGAGTCGGAGGCCGACCCGGATCCCGCCTTCCGGCTGGGGCAGGAACATTTCGCTCCGCTGCTGGGCCTGTTCGCCCTTCGTGTGCTGGAACTCCATCGCCGCTTCGACTACGAACGGATACTGTTCGTGGCGCGGGATGGTCATCTGCTGCACAAGACGTTCACGGAATTCGTCGCCCAGGTCGATCCGGAACATGCCGATGAAATTCAGGCCAGATGCGACTACGTCCATTTGAGCCGGGCCAGCACCGCCTGCCCCCGAGACGACGACACCTTGGACGAGGCCTTGCGCTATTCCACCCTGGTGGCCGGCCACAGCGCGCTTCTATCCCTGTTCCAGTCCCTCGGTCTCGATACGGACACCTATCGCGAGCTGATGCTGGCGGATGGATTTTCCGAGGACGACTTCCGTACGGCGGACTTGGACACCCAGGCGCGCTTCAAGACTTGCCTTGCCACCTCGCGCCCTTTACGAAGCGCCCTCGCCCAAGACCTGGACGACAAGCGCAAACGGCTGCTCGGCTATCTGGGCCGGACGGGTTTTCTCGGGGCGGGAAAGGTGCTGCTGGTGGACGTGGGCTGGCGTTACCGGATCGGGAAGAACTTGTTGGAGGCGGTCGGAGACCACCCGGAGTTTCCCGAAGTCCATTGCGCCCTCCTGGCCTTCACCCGCGAATTGCCCATGGGGAGCTTGGTCGTCCACGACGGTTACGCTTTCGATTCGCTGCGCGCTTCCCCCTTGGAGAAACTGTTCCAACAGGCGCGGGAAGTGGTCGAAGGCATCTGCCCCTCCACCGAAGGCACTTGCCTGGGCTATGGCGATGGTCCCGAATGGGTGCCGATCCTGGCGGCCGGTGCGTCCGGGGATTCGGTGCGCAACCGCATCCAGGAAGGCGTGCTGGCCGGCGTCCGCGAGAAGGCGCGGCACTATTCCACGTTCGGCCTAGGCCACGAATTCCGAAGTCACGCCCTGGTCGAATTCCTTCAGCCGATCTTCGTGGCCGGCCACCCCCTGCGCGCTCCCCTCGAGCAATTGCAGAAGGAAACGCTCTGTGCTCCTGCAACATCGGTGGACGATGCCTACGCCTTTGCCGCCCGACTGGCCGAGAGAATCGAAGTCCGCATCGGGGAGGCGGCTACTGCCTCCACGGGCAACCAGATACTGGAACGCCTGTTGTCTCTGGTCCAGAAGACCAACTTTTCCGACAAGCCGATCGTGCTCTGGGGGGCCGGACTGCTGGGGAAACTGCTGTACCCTCATCTGGAGGCCCGGATCGGGTACGTCGTCGACATGAATCCCTCTCTGCAGGGGCAGCGCTACGGGCGGCACGCCATCGTCAGTCCCGAAGCGTTGAATGACAACGTCTTGCACGGACATCTGATCGTCTTTACCCCTCTGGGCGGCGAATTGCCGGCTAGGCTTAGGCAAGGAATGTCGGACGTCATTCACGCAGCCGATTGGTTCCAACGTACCAACTAGCTGCCGGCGAACCGAGAACAGGGCCTAGAATGCCGACGCAATCAAAGGTCACGGCATTCATCATGCCCTAAGCACTCATAACAAAAGCATGCTATCCGCCCCAGAAGACTTCAATTTTTTTTCCATTGCCTCCCAGCCCTATTACATCTTCGCACCCGACTATAAGGATGCGTCGGCGGGCATCCGGGCCCTTTACGTGTTGTGCCATACGCTCAATTGCCTGGGTTACGAGGCCTACATGGCCGATTCCAGGCTCACCACGCCGCAACTCCGGGCGCCACGTCTCGACGCTAACACCCTGGCGCTGCATTGGCTGAGCGGTCGCATCCCGATTGCGCTCTATCCGGAAATGGTGGAGGGTAATCCCATTGGCATCCCGGTGGTGGCGCGCTGGTTGCTAAACCAGCCGGGCCATTTTGGCGGCCCACGGGATTTCGACGCAGACGACCTGCTCTTCTACTACATGGACTGGATTGTTTCGGAAAACCTGCGCTCACGGGCCGTTAGGCTCACCGTGCCCGTCATCGATCCGACCGTCTTCCACAACGACGACAACCCGGACGATGGGCAGCGCCGGGGTGTTTGCTATTACGCCAACAAATACGCCGCCTTCGGCGGCAAGGTGGCGCCTTCCCTCATCGCGAACGGAACGAGCCTGGGGCCGGAGAATGTGCTGACGCGCCAGGAATTGGCCGCCATCCTGCGCCGTTCGGAAGCCCTCTATTGCTACGAGCAATCGGCCATCATCGAAGAATCCCTGCGTTGCGGCTGCCCGGTCATCCTCGTTTCCTCCAGCTATTGCGACTGGAAAACGATGAGCGGCGATCTACTCGATACGCCGGGCGTGGCGCTGGAGGAGCAGCCCGACCATCTGGCGCGGGCCAAGGAGCAAATGCCGAAATATCTGCGCATGGGAAAACGGTTCCACCGCATTTATCTCGACATGATCGAGACCTTCGTGCAGCGAACCCAGGCCCATTGCGAAGCGGTTTCGCAACGGGACTCTTCTACGCGGGGCGCAGAACTGGAAAAGGCGTGGGCTTTTCCCCACCTGCGCAGCGGAGAGATGCATAACCTCTTCATGTCCCGCTACGGCGTTCATTCGGAGGTCTTCCGGCTCGTTCAGGCCAGTCTCTTCCAAACGGAATAAGCGGTCATCACTCGGTGGGGAGCGTGATGAGCCGATGGGACGGGATGCCCAGCCTGCTCGCCTGGGTACGGATCTCGTTTCCGTGGACGTAGCTCATGATCCACACCGCCGCGTCTTTCCGACCTGTCAGCCACCCGGGTCCGTGGATCGGTGCGCCCTGCAGCGTGCGGCCATGAAAGCGAGGATGGCTGTCCACGAACCCCGCGATGTTGGCCTGGCCGAGGCGGGTGGTGGCCAAGAGTCGCATGGTCAGCTCGCCGACGCCCCACACCACCAGGGGCGCATCGGCGTCGGCGTGGGCGTCCAGCAGGTCGTTAACGGCCGCAAGGCGCCGACGGGAGCGAGCCACGTAGGCGGCCACTGAAGCCTTGGCCGAGTCGTCAGCGCGGACCGAGGGCGTCAGCTCCGCCTTACGGTACAAACCCATCAGAGTGAAGCTGTCATAGAACGGGTTGTAGGCGCTGTCCCGAGATACGGGCGCAAAGCCGCAGCGGCTCAACAGATTGTCCAGGCTGCCTTGCGCAAAGAAATTGACGTGCTCCAGGGCGAACTCCTGGAAGGGTTCCAGCCGTTGTCCATCGCTGAACCGGGCCGCATCCGGCACGGCGACGAAGAGCAGGCCGTCGGGGGCCAGCCAGCGGGCTGCCGCTTCCAGGATGCGGCGAGGTTCGACCAGATGCTCCAGCACGCCGCATAGGCAGATCAGCCGGTAGGCACGGGTCGGCGCGAAATCCTCCGCGTCCACGGCGTGGACTGGCAAGCCGTAGCGCCGCGCCGCCAGGAGATTCGCGTCCCGCGAGGCATCAAGGCCAGTCAGGTCGGTGAAGCCGCGACGCTGCAAGCGATGGAGGAAATGGCCGCCTCCCGCACCCAGATCGAGAATCGCCGCCTCCTGTTGCGGTTCCGGCGCATGGCGGAGGATGTGGTCGACGAACTGCTCGTGGATTTCCGTCAGCCCCGCCGGCGGTCCGTCCCCATGCAGATGGTGGCTGGCGTCGGCGTAGTAGTCGGCGCTGCCGGTGCCGTCGGGCAGGTCCGTCGCATATACGCAGCCGCAGCGTCGACAGGCCACCACGTCGTAGTGGACGGGGCTGGGCAAGCCTGGGCGGACGAAGGTTTGGCGATGCAGACGCGCGCGGTCGTTGCACTGGCAGACCGGGCACGCCCGCTGGTCCGTCGGTTCCATACTCACCGACCGAGGGATAGGTAATGGTCCAGCATGCGCCGGAAGCCGGCGGCGGGCGGCGTGGTGGGTTGCCAGCCGAGGGCCTTCAACTTGCCGATGTCGAAATGGCCGGCCTTGCGCGGCGCCGGCGGCAGAGAAGCGTTTGCGGCTTGTCGGGCGATGGGATAGGCCGGACCTCCCGCCAACTCGGCCACGAGAGTGGCCAGTTCCAGCATGGTCATCTCGTTCTCGGCGCCCAGGTTGTAGGCCTCGCCGGCCTCGCCTTCCAGCAGGAGCAGCAGCAGCGCCTGAACGGCATCGGCCAGGTAGAGGAAGGCGCGGCCTTCCTCCCCGCTGCCGAGCAGGGTGATGGGCTGGCCGGCAACCGCATGGCCGACGAAATCGCTGAACACGCGCCCGTCATCCAGATCGGCGCCGGGGCCGTAGGTATGGGAGAGCCGTGCGATTACAGTCTCCACGCCGTGCTGCCGGCCATAGCTGGCGCACAGGGTTTCCGCCACGCGCTTGCTCTCCGTGTAGCAGGCGCGGGCATCGAGGGGATCGTAGGGCCCGAAGCAGTGCTCGTCCATGGCATCGTTCTGGCCGTCCGCACTACCGTAAACCGTGCCGCTGCTCAGGTAGAGCAGGCGTGCGCCGTGGGCCTTCGCCAACTCCAGCAGATGGTGGGTGCCCGTCACGTTGGCTTGAATGGTGCCCACCGGATCAGCCAGGTAGCGCTTGGGACTGGCGGGGCTGGCGGCATGGATGACGTAGTCCAGCCGTGCCAGGCTGGTGATGGGGGCGTCCACGTTCTGGATCAGGAAATCCACGTCCTCCCGTGCGCACAGCGCTGGGTGCCGCGCCGCCAGTTTTGCGCCGTCGCGGGCCAGCGCGTGGATGCGGGCGGGGCCTTGGCCCGTCGCGCCCTCGAGCGCCGCCAGGGTTTCCAGCAGGTAGCCGCCGATCATGCCGGCGGCGCCGGTGATCAGCACGTGCTTTCCGGCCAGTCGGTGCCAGGGCAGCGGGAATGCCAGGATGCCGGCCACGTCCTCGGCCACGATGGGGGACGCCACGGCAACCGGCGCGTCAACAGCATGGGGCAGGGGGGGCGTCATGGCGCGGCGAGAAAGGTGTCGAGGTCTGGATACAGGCGGGCATGGCTCGCCCCCCGCACCCGGTGTAGCAGCCGCTCGGGATGCGCCGTTACGGCACCTTCGTTCTTGAGGAAGACGCACACGTAATCGCAGATGGGGCCGGCCACGGGATCGAGGTTGTCCACGCTGTAATGCTCGAGCACGGTCACGTCCATGCCGGAACGCCGCCCCCAGGCGGCCAGGGCGGGGCCGCTGTCGGGCATGAAGCGATGGCAATCCACGGGAAAGGCGTGATAGACGAAGCGGGATGGCACGTTGAGATAGAAGAGGCCGCCGTCCTTGAGTACCCGCAGGATTTCGAGAAACGTCAGCCAGTACATGGGCACGTGCTCGAAGCAGGAGGAACTGACCGCCACGTCTACGGACGCATCGGGCAGGGGAAAAAGATAGGGATCGTCGAGCACCCGATCCACGCCCTTGCCGGGGGCCACGTCCAGGCCCAGATAGCGCACGCTTTCAGGAGCGCAGTCGCGGAGGGAACCGTTCACGTCCATGGCGCCCACGTCGATCACGTCCACCGGGCCCAGGCGGCGGACGTAGGTGTCGAAGAACAGCCGGCCATGCTCAAAGGCGGATGCGTGCATGGCGCCTTCAATCCGCCTGTTTGGCGGGCGGGGTGAAGCGGGCCCGCAGTGGTTCCACCAGTCGGCCCGCTTGTCGGGCCTCCAGGGGCAGGTGGCCGAGGTATTCGATGCGGGTGCGGGGCAGGGCGTGGTCCTCGCCCCGGATCTCCCGGTATTGGCGCCGGTATCGATCGATGAGACGCTGCGCATCTTCCGGCGCGGCGTTGGTGGTGGTGCCGCCGTGCACCTGGTGGAAGGTGGCCTCCCCCAGCAGCACCACGGTCTGGGTCTCCCCGTACTCGGCGGCCTCCCGGTAGATGTCCGCGTTGAGAAAACCGCCGCCGGGCAGGTCGAAGCGTTCGTCGGCGCCGCCGATGGCGTTGAACACGTGTTTGCGCAGGAACAGGCAATTGCTCTCGAACAGGGCGCGTAGCCAGGCATTGCGCTGGTCGCCGATTTCCTCGCCGATGAGGAACAGGCCGTAGCCGTTGTCGGGCCATTGGGCTTGCGCGAGCAGCACGTCCTCTTGCGTTGCGTTGTAACCCTGCTGGCAGGTGACTGGCTGCTGGCCGGGGCCGAGATACCAGTAGCGCACGGCGACCAGCGGCTCGGCGAATTGCTCGAAGGCCCGCGCCGCGTAATGCAGAACACCCGGCGTCAGGATGTGGGCGCCGTCCACCATCAGGCAGAGGAACTCGCCTCGGGCTTTCGACGCGCCGAAATTGAGGGCCGCGGCGGGTGAGGCGCCGGCGTCATCCAGATAGTGGTAACTGAAGTGATTGCCGAAGGCCTCCACCAAGTCTTTGCCCAGGGGGGCGCGGGAGCCGTTGTCCACCACGATCACCTCGTAGTCCAGATCCTCGATGCCACGCTGGTAGTCGCGGCTCAAGGCGTGGAGACAGCGGGGGGCTTCGCGTCCCATGTCGTGCACCACGACGATCACCGAGAGCTTGATCGGCGAGATGGAAGCCTTCTCCTTCGAGCCGACCCGTTGCCACGGCGCCCGCTCCTTGCGCTGGCGCAGGCTGAGCAGTCGGTTGGAAAGTGCATGGTGCTGGGCATGCAGTTCGACCTTGTTCGTTTCGAGTTGGGTCAGCAGGCGCAGAAGATTGTCGGCGGAGAACAGCCCGTCCAGGGCCGCCAATACCTCGGGCTGACGGCGGGCTCGCTCCGCGCTGAGAAGAAAGCCGTAGCCGAAATTGATGGGCAGGGTGCGGAAGATGAATTCCCGTCCGCTGTCGGCGATGAAATCCTCGATGGCGGTGAGCACGCCGTTGCGCTCGCCGCCTTCCATGGCCGCGTTCTGGATGGTCGGGTTGAGCCCGGCCCAGGCGGATAGTTCCCGCTGGTTGGGGATCATGCCGGCGGCGGCGTGAGGATGGCGAAAGGACGCGGGAATGGCGGACGGATCGAAGTAATTGTCACGGCGTCCATAGGGCCAGCCGGTGTCGTGGAAGATCAACAAGGGGAACTCGTCCGCCCGCCCAGCGTGGAGTTCGTCGATCAGGCGCAGCTCGTTGCGCACGGTGTACCAGTTGTGGTCGCCGTCCACGATGCCCAGGTCGAAAGAGGACAGCGTGGGCAGCACGTCGAGGCTGAGGCCGCGATGCAGCTGCAGTCGTTCCGAATTCATGGCGGCCACGTCGGCGCCGGGGCAGGGGTCGATCACGTGCAGCATGCCGTCATCGGGCATGGCGGTCAGGATGTTGCGCGTGTTGCCGCCGTCCAGGGCGCCGATCTCCACTACACGGGCGGGGCGCAGCGCTTGAAACAGCGGGGCGATCAGAAGGTTCCAGTAGCTGTGCATGGACGCGAAATGAATGACGTTTCCGGCGCCCGTTGTGGAAGAGGGAGCGCGTCAGGGATAGGCGAGAAAAATGTCGTCTGCCGCGAAGCCCAGTCGATGCAGTTGAGGAAGGATCTGGGCGTGGCTGGAGGCGGCCAGGATTATGGCATTTCCGTCCGCCGCCATGGGCGCCAGAATCGGGCATCCCAGGCGCATGGTGCCCTGCCGGGCAGGGTCGTTGTCGAAGTGGCCGAGCACGCGAATGCCCGCCATTTCAAGATGTGGCGCCACCAGGTCGGCCACGGTGCCGGTACCGAACACCCACGTTTGACCCAAGCGCCGGCGATGGAATTCAGCGACGATTTTTCCCATGTGCGTACGCACGTGATTCGCTGGCGAGAATTCCATGACGCCGCGATTCGAGGCGCTGGCAGTGTTCGGCGCAGGTGGGCGCAGCCTGGGCTTTTTCAGGTCGGCTAGGTTGGCGTAGATCGCACGGTAGTCCTCGGCCACATCGGCGAAGCGTCGTGCCGGAGCCTGGAACAAACCGTCCGCCATCCCTTGCAGCAGGCCGGGATTGGCGAGCCGCTCCCGTAGCAGGTGAGCCAGTATCTCCACATCGCCGCGCGGATGGAGCCAGCCGTTCTCGCCCCCGATCACATACTCGGGCAGGCCGCCCGCATCGGAGCAGATCACCGGCAGACAGCGGGCGCGGGCTTCCTGGAGCACGAGGCCCGCAGCTTCCGCACCCAGGGCGGGGACGATCAGCAGATCGTGGTCGTCGAACACCGCCGCCGCGTCTTCTGGTGTGTAGCTGTCCAGATATTCCATTGAGATGGATGGGAATCGAGGCCGGATCACCGACTCGAACTGATGCCGGCTGCCGCCGCCGTAGACGCTCAGGGTGTAGTACTCGGGCGGCACCTGGCGCAGCGCTTCCAGCAGCACGTGCAATCCCTTCTGAGGCCGGAGGCCGCCCACGAACAGCAGGCGCGGCGTCTCCGCGATGCGTCGGGGCGTTGCGCGTAGCGTGAGCGCCGTGCCGTGCCGCAGGATGCGGATGTCCTTGCGGTAGCCGTAGAGGGCGTGGGTTTCCCGGACGTACTCGGAGACGGCGACCACTTCATCGCAGCAGTTGTTGACCACCTCCCGCCCATAACGAAATCGTTCCAGTAGCCAAGCGGCTTTCTGGTCTGGATTGCAGGAGACGCAGGCATGGCCGTTCAAGGGGCCGGCACATTCGCTGCCGTCGTCGCGGAGGAAAAAACGATAGGGTCGGCACAGGGCGCACACGTCGTGCAGGGTCAGCACCACGGCGAAACCGAGCACGTGGGCCAGTTGCACGAGGGAAGCAGGGACGCCGCAGAGGGAATGAAAGTGCACGACGTTCGGCTTCGCTGCGCGGAGCAAGTCCGCGAAGGACGCCTCCATGTCTGGATGGGCGCAGAGATAGCGGGGGTCAGTCAGGTCTCCGGCGGAGGCGGACAGGCGATACCCTGGAATACCGCCCATTTCCGATTCCTCGATATGGGGTGCCGAGGCTATTCCGCGAGGCTCTGGTCGAACCGCCAATATCCGATTCTCCACGCCCGCCGCCGACAACCCCTTGGCCAGATTGCGCACGTAGGCCGGCAAGCCGCCGGAAACGTCTTGCATGACATGGAGAATCTTCAAGTGGGTTTTTCCCAAGGAGAAGTGAATTCGGAGCGCCATTGCGACGGGGCGTGCACCATATTCACATTCTCGCGCCATGGCAACCGAGGCGAGTTGAAGAGCCTATTTCAGTAGGGCTCGTGCGCCGCGTTGAGGCCAGGAGCGGATGGATGCAAGGCGCGGTGCGCAGCCCGTAGTCAGCTACGGGCAAGCGCTGCAACGCCGCAGACGCCGCTCCTGGCCTCAACCCGAAGGGCCGGGTTGGGCAAAGCTTTGCCCAACCCCTCTCAGTTGTGGCACCGCAGCCGAAGGCTGCGGTGGGGCGGGCGCATTGCGGCGTTGCACGTCGCTTATGCAGATCACTGCATTGCGCGCCGTGCGCCTTGCACTGCATCCCGCCAGTTACCGGCGCGGCACGCGATCCCTACTGAAATAGGCTCTTAGTCTTGACGCTTTCATCGGATGCCTCCTACCATCGCGCGCCTTGTGTGTCTCCCTTGTGTGTCTCCCTTGTGTGTCTCATGAAGCCCGTGGAATCCATCAGCATCGTCGCCTCCATGTACAACGCCAGCCAGGAAGCACTGGAGGCGGTGGACCGCCTGTTCCTGCCTAGCCTGCTGGGCAACGGCGGCGCCCACGTGCAGCTCCTGCTACTGGACGACGCTTCGCCGCTGCGCGAGGAGACACGGTGCATGACGGCCCGCTGGCGGCAGCGTTTGGCGCCGTGCTTTGGCGACGTGGTCATGCTGGAGAACGACGAGAACCTGGGCTTTGCCGAAAGCTACAACCGGCTGATGCGCCGCGCCGAGGGCACGCTCATTCTCATGACCAACGACGACGTGTTCCTGCCGGTCGGCGCCGTGGCCCGGCTGACCGCGCCGCTGTTGGAGGACGTGGCCATTGGCACCGTGGCCCCCGTTACCGACTATGCCTTCAGCTTCCAGCGCACGCGGCGGTTTCCCCAACTGATCGACTACTCACCGTCCGAACTGGCGCGCATCGGGGACTTCGACCGGCGCCTGCAGGAACGCCTGGGCGGGCGACTGATCCCCGTACCTTTTTACGACGTGGTGGGCTTCTGCCAATCGTTCCGCAAGACGGACCTGGAACGCCTGGACTATTTCGATCCGGCGTTCCGCTACGGCAACTACGAGGATCGGGACCTGAACAAGCGGCTGGAGGATTCTGGAATGAGCCTCGTCGTCCGGGCCGACACCTTCGTCAAGCACGGCGGCCCTCGGGGCGGCTCGCTTTCCGTGCTGCAGCACGCCCAATTCCGCGACCGCTATGCCGTGCGCAACTACCAAACCTTCGCGGACAAACACGGGGCCGTCTTGGCGGAATTCATGCAGCATCGCTGCATGGCCCAATATCAGGACGGCATCGACACTATCGACGATCTGGTGCATGGCACGGCGGACGCCGTAGCCCATTAAAGGCGTGACGAAATTCACGCCGACATCAAGGTTTCTCACTATTCCCAAAGTCATATCCCACGCCCCGGCAAGGCCCATGGATACGGAACACCCATCCAATACTTACGAATATGTAATCAACATCCTACAGAGATCACGTCCTCATCTCCCTGCTAAAAGCAGCCCCCTTCGCAAAGCGCATTCGCTGGTGCGACTCGGGAGATGGCATTGCATTCGGTTTCCAGTTTCACATTCCTATCGAGAGGGATTGTCCTAGCCGTCCTTGCCCTGGGCATGGCCGGTG
>DASUJA010000157.1:0-4357 GCA_036279515.1 Rhodocyclaceae bacterium
AGCACGCAGACTCCGTCACCGCGATGACAGGATCGGGTGTCAGACGCTCAGACGATGACGGCCCTTGGCGCGGCGTGCGCGAATAACAGCACGGCCACCACGGGTACGTTGACGAACGAGGAAACCGTGAGTGCGCTTGCGACGCACGACGGAAGGTTGATAAGTACGTTTCATGGAGGAATCCCCCGGCCAAGTGAAACCCGCGATTAGATATTTTTCGCGGCTCTCTGTCAACGGCTGAAGTTAAAACAACTACCTTCCCTTCTGCAAAGGAAATACATAGAAAGAAGGATTGAGCCTGTGGATAACTCCCCGTCAACCGGCTAGAATAGCTGCCGCTGGATTTGGAACACGCGACTGCCAGTCTTGGGGATAAACAACTCTCGCCCCATTTGCATCGCCCGGGAATCGCGAACTGATCGCCCCACCAGTCCCACCGCCTTCAACACTTAGCACCCCTCCCGGGTATTCAGGACTTCTGCAATACATGAGTGAATTTTGGTCTGCCTGCCTGAGCCAGTTTGAACAGGAGCTTTCGGCTCAGCAGTTCAATACGTGGATCAAGGCTTTGCGCGTGGAAGACGAAGGCGACTCCCCCCGTCGCGTGCGACTCTTGGCGCCCAACCGATTCGTATTGCAATGGGTCCGCGAACGTTATTTCGACCAGATCGAAGCACTAGGCCGTGAGTTCTATGGCGATGCCGTAGATGTATCCCTTGGCCTGAACGACAAGCCGGCACATCAACAAGAAGAAGCTATCGAAGACACTGCGCCCAACAACGCACAGACTTCCGCTTCTTCCGTTCCCAACTTCGCTCCTCTCGAAGCATTGATGCCGCCCAATAGCGCCAACTTTGAGAAGACTCGCCTCAACCCGGCCTTCACCTTCGACACCCTGGTGACCGGCCGCGCCAACGATCTGGCCCGCGCTGCTGCTCAACAGGTCGCCATGAACCCCGGCGTTTCCTACAACCCCCTGTTCGTCTATGGCGGCGTCGGTCTAGGCAAGACCCACTTAATCCACGCCATCGGCAACTCGGTGATGGCCGCCAATCCCAAGGCACAGGTCCGTTATCTGCACGCCGAGGATTTCGTCTCCGACGTGGTGAAGGCTTATCAGAACAAAGCCTTCGATGCTTTCAAGCGCTACTACCGCACCCTGGATCTCCTGCTAATCGACGACATCCAGTTCTTCAGCGGTAAGAACAGCACCCAGGAACAGTTCTTCTACGCCTTCAACGCCCTCGTTGAAGCCAAGAAGCAAATCATCATTACCTGCGACACCTATCCAAAGGATATCCAGGGCCTGGAAAACCGGCTGATCTCCCGCTTCGACTGGGGCCTCACCGTCCAGATCGAACCGCCTGAACTGGAAATGCGGGTCGCCATCGTCAAGAAGAAAGCCGAGGCCTCCAACATCGACGTTAGCGACGACGTGGCCTTCCTCATCGCAAAGAACCTGCGCTCCAACGTGCGTGAGCTGGAAGGCGCTCTAAACCGAGTCCTGGCCTTCGCCCGCTTCCACGGCAAGGACATCAGTATCGACGTGGCCAAAGAGGCCCTCAAGGATGTCATCGGCGCCACCAACCGCCAGATCACCCTCGAGTTGATCCAGAAGACCGTCGCCGACTACTACAAGATCAAAGTGGCTGAGATGTACTCGCCCAAGCGCACCCGGGCCATTGCTCGTCCGCGCCAGGTGGCCATGTGGCTGTGCCGCGAACTGACCGCCCACAGCCTCCCTGAGATCGGCGACGCATTCGGTGGCCGCGATCACACCACCGTGCTTCATGCCTGCCGCACCATCGTCGATTACCGCGCCCGCGATGCGCAACTCAACAACGATCTGCACGTACTCTTGCAGACCATCAAGGGCTAATTACCGTGAAAAGCGCCATGTATAACCCCGGTAAAAGCTTTGGATTGTTTGTGGATAACAGCCCTTTTTTTGGCTTTTCACAAAACTATCCACAACTGCCCACAGCGCCATACATGGTTTATCAATAGCCTTTGAACTTAACTAAGTAACTGAACAAAAAACGTTTTTCAGCTTATCCACAAGAACTGGCCGTCACTAGTTATTAAAGGAGAATTTAAAGATGCTTCTATTCAAAGGACCCCGCGACCAGATTCTGGCTCCCTTGCAATCGGTTAGCGGCATCGTCGAGAAGCGTCACACCTTGCCCATTCTCTCCAACGTGCTGATGGAAAAAGACGGCGAGAGGCTCACCCTCCTTGCCACCGATATCGAGATCCAGATCAAGACCGGAACCCAAGCCGTTGGCTCCGAAAAGGCATCCCTGACCGTCGCTGCCCGCAAGCTCCAGGACATCCTGCGCTCCCTGCCCGAGTCCGCTGAGGTCAGCCTGGACTTTGAAGACCGCCGTCTCCAGCTCAAGGCAGGCAAGAGCCGCTTCAACCTACAAACCCTGCCGGCGGAAGATTTCCCCCGCATGTCTGCCCTGGACGGTCAGCAAACCAAGCTCACCTTGTCCCAAGGCCAGTTCAAGCGTCTCCTCGGTCTGGTTCAGTACTCCATGGCTCAGCAGGACATCCGCTACTACCTCAACGGCCTGCTGCTCGTGGTCCAGGGCAACGAGATGCGTGTCGTCGCCACTGACGGCCATCGCCTCGCCTACGCCAGCGAACCGCTGGCTGATCACCAAGAGCGCATGGAAGTCATCCTTCCGCGCAAGACCGTGCTCGAACTCTCCCGTCAGTTGGGCGACAACGACGAGCCTCTGGAAATCATCATCTCCCCCACCCAAGTCCAGTTCCGCTTCGGTGACATCGAGTTCATCTCCAAGCTCATCGACGGCAAGTTCCCCGACTACGAGCGCGTGATTCCCCAGAACCACACCAAGGTCTTGCGCATTCCCTCGACGGTGTTGCATCAGTCCCTGCAACGAGCCGCTATTCTCACCAACGAAAAATTCCGTGGCGTTCGCCTTGTGCTTTCCAACGGCAGCTTGAAGATCATTTCCAGCAACGCCGAGCAGGAAGACGCCCAGGAAGAAATCGAACTCGACTACACCGGCGATTCCCTGGATGTGGGCTTCAACGTCACCTACCTGCTCGACGTGCTCAACAACGTCAGCGCCGACATCATCGAGACTCGCCTGGCCGACGCCAACTCCAGCGCCTTGTTCACCCTGCCGGACAACGAGCACTTCAAGTACGTCGTCATGCCCATGCGAATTTAGTGAGGCGTAAGGGGTGAGGAGTGAGGGGTTAAACCCTTGCCGCTTGCCCCTTGGCTTTTACTCCTAACTCCTCACTCCTAACTCCTCACGCACTTCAAACACCATGACTGAGCAAAACCCTGCCAACGGCGGCTACGACGAATCCTCCATCCAGCAACTGGAAGGCCTGGAAGCCGTGCGCAAGCGTCCCGGCATGTATATCGGCGACACCTCCGATGGCACGGGTCTGCACCACATGGTCTTTGAAGTCGTCGACAACGCCATCGACGAAGCCCTCGCCGGCTACTGCGACGACATCGTCGTCACCATCCACGCCGACAACTCCATCTCCGTCTCCGACAACGGTCGCGGTATTCCCGTCGGCGTGAAGATGGACGACAAGCACGAACCCAAGCGTTCCGCTGCCGAAATCGTCATGTGCGTGCTCCATGCCGGTGGCAAGTTCAACCAGAACTCCTACAAGGTCTCCGGCGGTCTGCACGGCGTCGGCGTCTCTTGCGTCAACGCCCTGTCCAAGTTCCTGCGTCTCACTATTCGCCGTGACGGCAGGAAGCACTTCCTCGAATTCAACAAAGGCCATGCCGTCAATCGCCGCATCGAGCTGGTGAACGGCATCGAAACCAGCCCCATGGAAGTCATCGGTGAAACCCAAAATCACGGCACCGAAGTCCACTTCCTCGCCGACGACGAAATCTTCGGCACCATCGAATTCCACTACGAGATCCTCGCCAAGCGTCTGCGCGAACTCTCCTTCCTCAACAACGGCGTCAAGATCAAACTCATCGATCAACGCAACGGCAAGGAAGAAGACTTCGCCTTCTCCGGCGGCGTCAAAGGTTTCGTCGAATACATCAACCGCAGCAAGACTGTTCTGCATCCCAACGTCTTCTACGCCGAAGGCACCACCCTGGTCACCACCGGCCAAGTGCAGAACGTCGAACTCACCGTCGAAGTCGCCATGCAGTGGAACGACAGCTACCAGGAACAGGTGCTGTGCTTCACCAACAACATTCCCCAGTCCGATGGCGGTACCCACCTCACCGGCCTGCGTGCGGCAATGACGCGCGTCATCAACAAGTACATCGAAGAAAACGAAATCGCCAAAAAGGCCAAGGTCGAAATCACCGGCGATGACATGCGCGAAGGCCTCGCCT
>DASUJA010000158.1:0-43983 GCA_036279515.1 Rhodocyclaceae bacterium
GCCTTCGAGCGGGATTCGGATACGGAAGTGCTGCTGCGTGCCTACCAGCATTGGGGCGAGGATGTGGTGCATCAGTTGCGCGGCATGTTTGCTTTTGCCGTGTGGGACGCGCGTCGTCAGCAGCTCTACCTGGCCCGCGACCGCTACGGCGAAAAGCCGCTCTATCTGCGGCAGGAGGCGGGGGGGCTGTTCTTCGCTTCCGAGATCAAGGCCCTGCTCAAGCTGCCGTTGTCGTCTTCCATCGTCGATCCCGAAGCTGTTTGGGATTACTTGGCCTACCGCTACGTGCCGGGGCCGCGCACGCTGTTGCGGGGCATTCGCAAGCTGTTGCCCGGTACCTATGGCATCTGGTCCTCGGGCCGCTTGCAGCAGGTGCGCTATTGGGTGCCGCCGGATCGAGACGCCCGCGACACCCGGCGCGAGAACGATGATCCGGTGGGCGGCTTTCTCACCCGTCTCGATTCTGCGGTGGCATCCCAGATGGTGAGCGACGTGCCCTTCGGCGCCTTTCTTTCCGGCGGGCTGGATTCCTCCATGATCGTGGCGTTGATGACGCGCCATTGCGATTTTGTGCGTACCTATTCCGTGGGCTTCGCCGACAAGGGTTACAGCGAGTTGCCCTTCGCTGCCCAGGTGGCGAGCGAGTTCGGCACGGAGCACCACGCCCTGCATGTGACGCCCCGCGACATCATGGACGCCTTGCCGCCTCTGGTGGGCTTTCGCGATGCGCCTGTCTCCGAGCCTTCCGACATCGCCATTCATCTGCTGGCGAAGGAGGCGTCGCGCAGCGTGAAGATGGTGCTGACGGGGGAGGGCAGCGACGAAATTCTCGGCGGCTACCCCAAGCACGTGTGGGAGCGCTTTACGCCGGGCTATCAGTGGCTGCCCTCGGCCGTGCGCGAGGGACTGGTGGCGCCGCTGGCCGCTGCCTTGCCCTATCGCTTCCGCCGCGTGAAAACCCTCATCGCCAACTTCAACATCGACGATAGGTGCGAGCGTTACGTGCGCTGGTTTGGCGCCTTGAGCAACGATGAGCGGCGGCGTCTGGCACGGCTGCCTATCAACGGCTATGCCTACGCGCCTCCGCTGGGTTTGGGCAATGCGGCGCCGCCTTTCGATTCGGCGGAAGACAACAGCCGCCTGCGTCGCCTGCTCTATTTCGATCAGACCAGTTGGTTGCCGGACAACCTGCTGGAGCGGGGCGACCGCATGAGCATGGCCGCCTCCATCGAAGCGCGGGTGCCCTTCCTCGATCACGAACTGGGCGCTTACGTTTCCAGCCTGCCTGACCGCTACCGAGTGCGCGGCCTGCGCACCAAGTGGCTGCTGCGGCAGGCAGGGCAACGCATTCTGCCCAAGGCCATCCTCACCCGGCCCAAGGTCGGTTTCCGCGTGCCCGTGAACGAGTGGTTCCGAGGCGAGCTGCGCGGATTTCTCCTGGATCACCTGAAAGGCACCCGCTCCATCACCCGCGACTACTACGAACCGTCGGTCCTCGACCGGCTCCTGGCCGAGCACATGGAAGGCCGTCATAACCACGAGAAACTGCTATGGACATTGTTGAATCTGGAAATCTGGCACCGGCAGTACGCGCCGCACTGATTCCTTCCCAGCCGTCGGAGGAAACTTTCGCCGCTCGCATGGCTTGGCGCCTCAATCGTCTGCGCTGCATGGGGCCGGCAGAAATTCTCCATCGCGTCGGGCGCGTTGCCCTGGTTCAGGCCGAGAGCTTGAGCCGACAGCAGCCCCTGGCGCAATGGCTGAATGTCGCAGTGCCCGAGCCGGAAATGACCGCCGCGCCTTCGCCCTGGTTGCAGGTGGCAGACGTGGTGCCGACACCCTATCTGGCAGCGGCGGATCGCCTGTGCGTTGGGCACTTCGATGTGTTCGCGCTGAAGGGGCTTGATCTGGGCACCTCGCCCCGCTGGAACCGCGACCCGCGCTCCGGTACCGAGGCGCCCGCCGTCTTCGGCAAGACCTTGGACTACCGCGACCCGCGCCGGGTGGGTGACATCAAGTACCTGTGGGAACTGAATCGCCATAGCCATCTGGTGACGCTGGCCCAGGCTTATGCGCTGACGGGCCGCCGCAAATACTTCGACACCATCGAGGAACATTTGCAAAGCTGGTTCGCCGATTGCCCCTACGGCGTCGGCCCCAACTGGTCGAGCGCATTGGAAGCAGCATTGCGGCTCATTAACTGGTCCATGACCTGGCAGCTCCTTGGCGGTGCTCAATCCCCCTTGTTCGCCGATGCGCGAGGCGCGGAGTTGCAAGGCAAGTGGCTGGAATCCATCTATCGCCATTGCCATTTCGTGCGCGGATTTTTCTCGCGGCATTCCTCCGCCAACAATCACCTGATCGGCGAAGCGGCGGGCCTCTACATGGCTGCCGTGACATGGCCCCTGTGGCCCGCATCGGCCCGCTGGCGCGGCACGGCGCAAGCCATCCTGGAACGGGAAGCCTTGGCTCAGAACAGTAGCGACGGCGTTAACCGCGAGCATGCCGTGTGCTATCAGCAGTTTGAACTGGACTTGCTGCTGCTGCCCTTCCTCGCCGCCAAGGCCCAAGTGGGCGGGCCACGGGACACCACGCCGCCACCCTTTAGCGCTGCCTACGTGAAGCGCATAGAAGTGATGATGACCTACCTCGCCTCCATCATGGATGTGGGCGGCCACGTGCCCATGATCGGCGATGCCGACGATGGCCGCGCTGCCTTCCTGGTGCCGACCGCCAGCTTCTGCCCCTATCGCTCCCTGCTCGCCACGGGCGCCGTGCTGTTCCGTCGCGGCGACTTCAAGGCCAAGGCCGCCGCACTGGACGACAAAACCCTGTGGCTGCTCGGCTCCCAGGCGCGCAACCTGTTCGACGCGCTGAAGGAAAAACCCGAAGGCCTGCCGCCTCGGCGTGAATTTCCAGAAGGCGGCTACTACATCCTCGGCAGCGATTTCGAGAGCGCGGAGGAAATTCGCCTCATCGCCGACGCGGGGCCTCTGGGCTACCAGAGCATCGCCGCCCACGGCCACGCGGATGCCTTGTCCTTCACGCTCTCGGTGGGCGGCTTTGAGTTCTTGGTGGATCCCGGCACCTACGCCTATCACACCAATCCCGGATGGCGCCGCTACTTCCGCGGCACCAGCGCCCACAACACGATTCGGGTGGACGGCCTCGATCAATCGCGCCAAGGCGGCAACTTCCTCTGGCTCGCCCAGGCCCGATCCGGTTGCCGCATCTGGCACAGCACCGCGCGGGAGGATTTGTTCGAGGGCTGGCACGACGGCTATCGACGCCTCAGCGATCCGGTGATCCATCGTCGCCGCATTCGGTTGGACAAGCGAGCGCGTCGCATCATCATCGAGGATCAACTGGACATGCGCGGTGTGCACGACGTGGATCTGTTCTTCCACTGCGCCGAGGATTGCCAGGTGGACGCCGAGGACCGCAGCTACACCATCAGCCGCCGAGGCCGCAGCATCCAGCTGCGCCCCGCGCTGGGCGCGGGCTTGGGAATCCAGATCTATCGCGGCAGCGTGTCGCCCGTAGCCGGCTGGATCTCCCGCCGCTTCGACCAGAAACGCCCCACGCACACCATCGTCTGCCGTGGGCGCCTCTCGGGGCGGAGCGTGCTGCGAAGTGAGATTCAGTGTTGAGGGACTGCCGATGTCGTCGCGCAGCGGTTGCCTTTGGGCTCTCTCTCCCCTTGTGGGGCGAAGGCGGGGTTTCGTAAAGCGTGCTTTGCGTCGCCGTAGCCGGTTGGCTGTGCAAAGCCAACCGTGGGGACGGGATGAGGGGTGGGAGCGTCCCACGGCTGTCTTTGCATGACCAAGCGGCGGAATGACATGGTGAACCCCTGGGCCTGGATACATCCGTGTCCGTGCCGGGAGAGAGCGATCAGATCGCGCTCCTGGCAAGACTGGCGCCCACCGCGCAGCTGGTCGCCAGTTTCGCTACCGCCTCGATCACGTGCCAATAGCGCCACCCACATAGCCCGGCCCTGGCGCTGCCGCAGTAGTCTGCGGCCCATAGCGTCGTGCACCATTCGCAGGCTATGGCGTGCCCGGCGGCGAAGGATGGCAAGGTGCTCTACGTCATCGAACCCCTCAGGTTCTTCGCGCTGTCCATCGGCATGATGCCAAACAGATGAATCCCGCTAGTGCTCGCTTACTATCCCTGTAGCTGCCGCTACTCCGGCGGTTCAGTCCAACGAGGGCTATCCGCGGCTATGACCTACTTCGACAAATCTCGTTGGTCTCAGCGGCGGATAAACGTATTTCGTTTCGCTTCGCGAACCCCACCTATGTATGTCTCATCCCAGCTATCCACCGACACTTGATTGGGACGAACGCATCTACCATCGAGACCAACTCCGGGCGGCCAGATACGCGGCATTAGCCGATGCAGAAGGCTTTCATTCAGTTTGCTATGCGCTTGAAGCACTGGGACTCCGCCTTTTGGGGCAAAAGGCGGATCTCGGAAAGTACGAATCACCACTCCGCGACCTTTCACGAGAATCAGTTGTTCTTACCGAGATGTCTCAGATCAGCGCCGGGCTGTTTGGCAAGTTCGATTCCCTGTTTGATCTGGTGAGGTCGGCAAGAAACGACGCAATGCACACGGGTGTCTATGCACGGCACGCAACGGCCGCTGCGATAGCGCTTTGTATCGGCTTGGAGGAAGCACTAATGAAGGAGACGCTGTGGCCGCGCCACCTCGTGGAAGACTTTATGGTCAGGTCACCTGTTACGGTTGAGAAATGGCAGCCAGTTGCCCATGCTCGCCAACTGATGCTCATGCACTCATTCTCGTTCCTACCGGTGTACCTGGGGGCATGGAAGCTGCTGTCCGAAGGAGCGATGGCACACTACATGTTCAGCGGTGGCGAATGGAAAAATCTGCTCTCAGCAACCATCGAGCATGCGGCTGCTCACGGGCTCGAACTCGTCGACGCCACTATCGTGGGCTTGAAGCAGGAAGTACGCGAGCTTCTCGTTGATCGACAGGACTCTCCAACTCCCAGACTATGGCTTGTTGAAGATGAGCGGAAAAGGTTGTGCGGTGTGCTGTCGCCGTTTGAGCTGATGTAATGCACTGACTTCTTGAACGTGAGTTTGAACTAAGGAGTCAGAGAGCGTTCGATTTTCAATTCAGACTGACCGCTTTCATTCACAATCCCAACTTCATCGGACCTGCGCGGAAAGTCGCACAGGTGCCTAAAATTCATTACGGAAGCACCGAATAAGCCCGTTCGCGCTGAGCCCGTCAGCGAGCTCAGGATAGGCTTGTCGAAGTGAAATCCTTGTAGCACAAGGGATTCGGTAGGCAGAGTCCGAACGGTGAACACTTGATCGGCGCTTCCCTTACAGAAGAAGTTGCGATAGACATGATTTCCATCCCTTACTCCGAATTGTCCGAGGCCTTTGAATTTGGCGCTGCCGGCGAGGAGCTTTCTGCGTACCTCTCCCTGGATACCGGAAAGTTCTACTTCGTCTCGGATTTCCTTGAGCCCGAGGAAGAATTGCCGAGCGACATTGAGGATTCGGATCGGTATCTTCTTCTCCCTGGAAAGCGCGATCTTGATTTGGGCGTGCGTCTGGCCTTGCGTTTCACGGAAGAAGCATTTCCCGCGCTACTTTCTGAGGTAAGTGAAATCTTCCGGCGTAAAGGGGCATATGCCCGTTACAGGGATTTTCTGGAATCGCACGATGCCGTTGAACGGTGGTATCAGTTCGAGGCGGATGCCACGAAAGAGGCATTGCTGGCGTGGTGTGCAGAAAATAAAGTGCAGGTCACGGATGCTTGAAGTGGTCGCCGCACATGGCGCGCTCCAGTGGTCGGTTTTTCCAACGTAAGCCTGGGACTCATATGAAGTCACTAGAAACAAAAATCCCCGCTCCCGTGGTGGCGGCCATTCTTGGCGGCGTCATGAAGTTCTACGCGCTCTCTGCCCACATACAGATCGACGCTTCGCCGCTGCTTGAAACCATCGGCGTCAAGTTCGCTGAGCTGAGCGCACTCATTGCGCTCTCGGCTTTCGTCAGCTTTTGGTTCGCGAAGACCACGATCAATCCGCTTGATCCGTCACAGGCGTCGGCGCTTGTTACGAGTGGCATTTTTCGGATCACCCGTAATCCCATGTATCTGAGCCTACTGCTGCTCCTCATTGCATACACGATACGGTTGGGCTCCTGGGTCGAGGGGATCGGTCCGATTTTGTTTGCCGCTTACGTCACTCGTTTTCAGATCATTCCGGAAGAAAGAATCCTGTCTGAAAAGTTCGGTTCGGCCTTCCTGGCTTATATGAGTCGAACTCGCCGCTGGATTTAAAGGCAGGCCTGCTGCCAGCGTTGGGTTAAAACATTTTCAGGCGACAATGCAGCCCGCCGTACCGTCATCTCCCCAACGTTTTGCGAAGCTCTGCCCATATCCTTAAGGTCGGGAACTGACGGCACCTTGGCGGTAGGCCAAAGGGATGACCTTGAGCAATATTGCCGGCCGGTAGGCACGGGTACTGGCTTGATCGGTGATAGCTGCTATCGAAGCTGGAGAGGTCGAATTGATGGTCCACCGGCCAACCCACGGAAAGGTCAAAGGTGCCGGGGAGGAGTTGCCATCTCAGGGCGATAGGGAGGAAACGCGGGCTATTGTCGATGCGCTTGTGGCGAGCCATGGCAATATCCGAATGGAAAACAGTCTTGTGTCTGTTGATATTCAATTTGGTTCACGGCACAGTTCGGGGCTATGAAAAAAATTTTTCCACAGCTTCGTTAGCCGCCAACAGCCGACGTTCATGACTGCACTATTCATAATTTTTCTGGCTGTCGTCGCGACAGTTCTTGTGGCGATTACGTGGCGCCTTGTTTCCCGTCGCCAAAGTCTCCCCTGTCCGGTCTGGCTGCATTGGCTCGTAGAAATAGACAACCCATTCACGAAGACGAACCGGGCAGCGTTCATCGTCGAGACTCTTGCGCTCTCGCCCGGCATGGCGGTGCTTGACGCGGGCTGCGGCCCCGGGCGTCTGACAGTTCCCTTGGCCAAGAAGGTTGGACCGACCGGCCATGTTGTTGCGTTGGACATCCAGCCGGGAATGCTGGCCCGAGCCAAAGCCAAGACGGAGGCTGCTGGCCACGCAAACGTGAAGTTTGTCGCTGCTGCTCTCGGTGATGGCAAGCTCCCCGTCAATCATTTTGATCGCGCGGTGTTGGTTACCGTCCTTGGGGAGATTCCCAATCCCGCCGTCGCTCTTGCTGAAATATTCAACGCTCTTAAGCCCGGCGGCTTTCTCGCGATCGTTGAGGTCATTTTTGATCCGCACTTCCAGTCCAGAAGTACTGTCACGCGCTTAGCAATTTCAGCTGGCCTTCGTGAGCTAACGTTCTTTGGCCACAGCTTGGCGTATGTCATTCACTTCGAGAAGCCAAATGGCGGCTAGAGCTTACCGTCGGCTTTCTTGTCGCTAAGGATGCGGCGATAGATCGTCTCGTGAGTATCGCCGCCACGTGTTCTGGCCCCCATTTCTTGAACAACTGCCGGTCGACTTCGTCATCGTGAAAATAGCACGTTCTTGCTCTCGGCTCTTCCGGCAATTTCTGCCGGCTAATACCGCCGCCGCGTACAGCAGGTAGCGCACTGGGACCAGGGTCTCATTCAGAGGACACTGGAATCGTCCACGGTGCAATCGACCCTGGGAGTCGACCAACTCTTTCACGGGCGCCATCTTCTCGAAAGGGGCTTTGTCTCGGTTTCAGCTGCCCAAATGTCCTGATGCCGGCATGAATAGTGCATGTCGTTTGTCTGGGCAATCAGCCTGACCTATTCGACTAATCGCCGGCTAGCAAAAGGGAGATATTTGATGAGCGTTACGGGAGTTTCAGGAGCCAACCTAGTCCAAGGGTCTCTGACATTGACACGGGGGCAGGCCGAGGCACGGGGGATGAAGTTTTATGAAACAAAGAACCAGCAGACAGGGGAACGGACAGAGTCCTACCAGGTTTCGTTAAGCGGCTATTCACTCTCATTGTTGAACGCTGACGTCCAGAAGAACGGGGAAGAGACGACGCAAAGAGGTGACTTCGTAGAAAGGCACTATGCGGGCTTCGGCCCAACGCAGGGTAGCCTTTATCGAATGGATGCTCTGCGCACTGCTGCGGCTGAGGATCGTCCTGCGGTTGAACAAGCCTTCGCTAACTGTCTGGAACAGGCTGGTATCGATCCCAAAAGCAGTTTCACTATGACGAGGACGTTTAATGAGACCACACGCGAATACCAAGTTAACGTGGGCCCCGATTACGCGAAGTCGGGCGATGTTGAGAACTTACTGAACAATAACGCAGCACTCCGTTCCGATGTTTTGAGAGTATGGAACCAGCAAGACACATTGGCAGACATGCGGATAGTCGAAAAGGTGCTTCAGGAAGGTGCCGCAGGGGGGCAGGGGGCGATCAACAAGGCATGGCAGGATCACGGGCGCAATGATTTGGCATTGTCGAAATTGCGTGCCGATACGTTGGTCTATCGTGGCGGTCAGATTGTCGCGCCATCGATGGAGGTGGCGAACACCGTATGTGACGATTAGTGGAATTGCCGCTCCGTTGGTTGGGCATCTCAGTAGTGGAAGCGGGTTTGAGCAATCCTGAGGGCACCACCGTCGACGCGATATACCATGCCGTCCAATGGCCGGTGCACCTTAGTAACGAATGCGTTCCAGATGAAATACGCCGGCGTTGGGGTAAAACATTTTCAGGCGACAATGCAGCCCGCCGTACCGTCATCTCCCCAACGTTTTGCGAAGCTCTGCCCATGCATCGTTTCAAACTTCTAAAGCTCGCGCTGGCTGCGGCTTTCGTCCTCGGACTTCCTGCTGCCCATGCCCTTGAGGTCGGTAAGCCCGTGCCTGACTTTTCGGTCAAATTGGCCGATGGCAAAGTCTTCAAGCCGGACGATGCCAAGGGCGAAGTGCTTGTGGTGAATCTCTGGGCGACGTGGTGTACGTTCTGTCGCGACGAGATGCCTGCGCTCGAAACCTACTACCAGCGCCATAAAGGCGAAGGCCTGCGGGTCATTGCCGTGAGCATGGACGAGGCCGGCGATGAGAGCAAAGCGCGAGAGGTGATGAAGGATTACAGCTACGCCCTGGGCCTTGGTCGCTTGAGCAAGCTCAAAGCCTTGGGCCGCGTCTGGCGCCTGCCCATGACTTTCATCATCGACCGCAATGGCGTGCTGCGTAAGGACGGCAGCGAAGGGGAGCCCAAGATCGATCTGCCTTCACTGGAGCGGGAGGTCACGCCCTTGCTGAAACTTCCCGCCCTCGCAACGCCGTAGGGAAAGAGGGAGTCGGTCGGTGTAGCGTCATTCCCGTGAAGGCGCTTCGGAGGAAGTTCGTTCGGGGGTGGGGGGGGCGATTTTTTGCGGCCATTCCTGGATCCCGATGTTCGCCCGCTGCTCTCGGGAATAAATTTGTGACGCTGATAATTGGCAGCCGTCCCTTCATCTCGGCGGGAGGCAGTGACATGTATCGCAGCGCCATGCCCAAAATCTCCACCACCGTTCGTCCTGAGCGTAGCGCCGAAGGCGTGAAGTCGAAGGATGAGCTTTGGCACACGGTGCGTTCACTCATCCTTCGACTTCGGCTGCGCCTACGCTCAGGACGAACGGTGGAGCGAGGCGCCACTCGTACCCACCTCGACCTTCACCGAAAAATCGAGTCCCAGACCCAACTAAATTTGGTAATCGCCGACTTGGACTGCTCCTGCAAGCCAGGGCCATAGATATTCCGGACAGCAGTGGGCTTCCGCCGTGATGACGGCATCACTTCGATTTTGGGTATCCATCCATCCCCTACAACACTGCGCTTTAGAGGGGGGGGGGGGCTATTCGCTGTTTCCCTAGAACGCCACGCGCACGCCGAGCGATGCGGTGTAGTGGGGCGTGAGCTGTACGCCGCGAACGTTCTGGTAGATGGGCAACTGCACGAAGCCATAGACGGATGCCTTCTCGCTCACCGGCACCACCACGCCAGGGCTGAGATAGACCAGCGTGCCGCCGGTGCTGATTTGGTCGGCGTTGGCACCCATGTCGTGCTCCACGTAGCGGGCGTTGATCTGAATCTGCGGCACCACGCTTTCCAACCCCACGTAACGCACGCCGACGTTTGCGTTGTAGCCGGTGCCTGGTTTGTATTGATCCTTTGAGCCCAGCGCGGTTTGCACGGTGGCCTGGGCGAAGTAATCCCAGTTCTTGTTGATGGCGTCGAAGGTGTAGACGCCCAGGATCAGGTCCGTGGTGCCGGTGCCCGGTTGCAGGCCCCGGTCGATGATGGCCGAAGCGCCGGGACTATTGGGATCGGTGGACGTGCCCGTGAGCGTGTGGCTGCCGGTGGGCAGCTTGAGGCCCGCCATGACGCCGACGTTGTGTTGTTCCGTGAAGCCCTGGAAGCGGCCAATGACTTTCACGTCGCCCAGGTTCGAGGTTTGCGAATTGTAAGAGCCGCCGTCGCCCACAGGCGTCGTGCCGTCGGAGCCAACGCCTAAGGTGCTGTGGCTGCGCATGATGTAGGGCAGCTGCACGTTTACGCCCCAATCGGCATTGAAGGTGTAATCGAAGCCGACGGTCAGGTAGTTGTTGCGGGTGTACTTCTCTACTTCCAGCGGATTGCCGTTGCTGTTGGTGAGCTGGCTCGCGGCGGCGGAGGAAATGGTGCCGGTGTTGTGGCGTAGCTGGTTCTGGTTCAGGTAGTCGTAGCGCACATCCAGCTTGAGGCCGGGCTGAGTCGTGAAGCCTTGGCTTTCCCAGTCGGAACTCAAAGTACAGCCGCAGCTGGCGCAGGCGAAGGCAGTGGCGCTGAGGGTGCAGAGGGCGGCGCCAAGGGCGAGGCGGGCGGTTTTCATGGGCTGTGTCTGGGGTGATTTTGGGTGCGGGGATTGTATTGATGCCAATTCCCTACAAGCCTGCGACGGAATGTCGCAGGTTTGCCGGCTACGAGGTCAGGACAGGCCCTTCGACGGGCGCCCGCAGTGCGACTCCGTGGCACATGGGCTTCGACAGGCTCAGCCCGAACGGTGACGGCTGCTGCGGACTGATGGGCGCTTCCCGAAGGAGTAGAGCGCTAAGGGGTAAAGCGATAACCCACGCCGGATTCGGTAACGATGTGCCTGGGCCGGGTCGGATCGTCTTCGATCTTCTTGCGCACGTGGCCCATGTAGACCCGCACGTAGTGGCTGTCTTCGGTGTGGTTTGGTCCCCACACGGAGTTGAGTAGTTGGCGGTGGGTGAGCACACAGTCCGGGTTGGCGATCAGGTAGGCGAGAAGCTTGAACTCGATGGGCGTCAGACGGATCGTCTCGCCGTTCTTTTCCACGACCCGTCGCCCCAGGTCCACGCGGATGTTGCCGAACTCGAAGGTGGTGGGCGCCTTGCTGCCGCTGCGGTAGTGGCGGCGTAGATGGGCGCGCACTCGCGCCGTCAGTTCTGCGGCGCCGAAGGGCTTGGTCAGATAGTCGTCGGCGCCGGCATCCAGGGCTGCCACCTTGTCGCTCTCGGCGTTGCGGGCCGAGAGCACGATGATGGGAATCTCGGACCAGGTGCGCAGTTCGCGGATCAGGGTGATGCCGTCGGCGTCGGGCAGGCCCAGGTCCAGCACCACCATGTCGGGGCGCCGGGTGCCCGCTTCGATCAGGCCGCGCTTCACTGAGTCGGCCTCGAAGACTTCGCACTGCTCCGCCTCCAGGGCCAGACGGATGAAGTGCCGCAGGCGGGCTTCATCCTCCACGACGATGACCGTGGGCGCGGGCATCAGGCAGCTGCTCCCGTGTCCAGCGCCTCGTCCCCTGCGATGGCGGGCGGTTCGCCCTTGGGTAGGGTGAAAACGAAGCGGGCGCCGCCCTGGGGCCGGTTCTCCGCGTGGATTTCGCCGCCGTGGGCCTGAACGATGGCGCGGCAGATGGTGAGGCCCAGCCCCACGCCCGGTGTGGCGCTCTCGGATTGGCCCCGCTCGAATTTCTTGAACATGGTTTCCTCTCGGCCTTGGGGCAGACCGGGGCCGTTGTCCTCGACCCAAATCTCCATTCGGTTGGCGGTGGCTCGCGCGCCGATGTCCACCATGCTGCCGTCGGGCGTGTACTTGGCGGCATTCTCCAACAGATTGCAGAAGACCCGTTCGAGCAGCACCGAGTCGATATTCACCAAGGGCAAGTCATCGGGGAGGGACACGCGCACCCGATGTTGCGCCAGGGGGATGTCCATGGCTTTCAGGGCACTGCCGACGACTTCGTCCAGGGGCTGCCATTGCAGATTCAATTCCACGCGGCCCGCCTGAAGCCGCGCCATATCGAGCAGGTTGTTTACCTGGGCGTTGATGCGCAGGGCTTCTTCCCGCAGGGAATGGGCGATCTCGGCCTGGGCGTCGGTGGGGCCGGGCTTGGTGAGGAAGAGGGCGTCGGCGAGGCCCACCAGCACCGAGAGCGGCGTGCGCAGGTCGTGGGAGATGGCCGCCAGCAGGGAGTTGCGCAAGCGCTCGGATTCCATCTGCACCGTGGTGTTGCGCGCCACTTCCACGTAATGCACCCGCTCCAGGGCAATGGCGATGAGGGAGGCAAAGGTGTCCAGCAGGCGCCGCTGTTCCGGGATCAGCAGCCGGTCGGGATCGCGTTGCTCCAGGGCGAGCACGCCGCGCAGACGCATGGGCGCCCGCAGGGGCAGGTAGAGGATGGGGCTGGCAGCGAGGGTGTCGGTGCCCTGGCCGGCGGGCTCGCCGTGGTCGAAGGCCCATTGGGCGATGCCCTGATCCACCACCGGCGATCCTTGCGCCGAGGGGAGCGGTGGCTGAAGAACATCGTTGTCGTCGGCCAGGATGAAGGCGGCCTTCGCGTTCAGTTCGGTGTGGAGAAAGCGCTCGCCGATTTCGGCGATCTGCTCCGGCATCAGGGCCGCGCCCAAATCCCGGGACATCTCGTAGAGGGCGCGCACCCGCTGTTCGCGCCGGGTCGCCACGTGGGCTTGGTACTTGAAGCCGGCGGTGAGCTGGCCAGTGATGAGGCCCACCACCAACATGATGAAGAACGTGACCAGATACTGCACGTCGGCCACGGCGAAGGTGAAGCGGGGCGGCACGTAGAAGAAATCGAAAATGCCCACCGAGATGAACGAGGCAAACACCGCCGGCCCGCGCCCGTAGCGCACGCCCACCAGCACCACGGCGAGCAGGAAAACCATGACGATGTTGGCCAGATCGATCAACGAATAGAGCGGAGCGGCGATCAGGCCCGCCAGTCCGCAGCCGACGGCGGCTTTGGCATAGGTGGGCCACTGGGTCTGGAAGGTTTCGCGCAGCACCTGTTCATCGGCATGGACGCGGCGAACCTCGGCCTCGTTGCGCGCCACCTGGATCACGTCCAGGTCCGGCGCCCGATGACCGATGCGGTCGGAGAAGGATCGGTAGAAGGGCCGCCAAGGACGCGGGTGGTCGCGGCCCACGATGATCTTCGCCAGGTTGTGATCCCGTGCGTATTTGATGGTGGTGTCGATCACGTCACGGCCCGAAAGGGCTGCGGTCTGGGCGCCCATGTCCTGGGCCAGCTTGAGGCTGTGCAGGATGCGGTGGCGAGCGCTGTCCGAGAGCCGTTGCAACTCGGGCGTTTCGACATAGATCACATGCCAGGGCGTCTCCAGCCGCCCGGCGATGCGGGCGGCGGTACGCACGATCTTTTCCGCGCCCATGCCGGGGCCGATGCAGGCCAGCAGCGAATCGCGGGTCTGCCACACGGAAGAGACGAACTGGTCCCGCCGGTATTGAAGCATCTGCTCGTCCACCCGGTCGGCGGTGCGGCGCAGGGCCAGTTCCCGCAGGGCGATCAGATTGCCCTTGCGGAAAAAATTGCGGATGGCCCGCTCCGCCTGTTGGGGCAGATAGACCTTGCCTTCCTTGAGTCGTTGCAGCAGCTCGTCCGGCGGCAGGTCCACCAGCACCACTTCGTCGGCGGCGTCGAAGGCCTTGTCCGGCACCGTCTCCCAAACGCGAATGCCGGTGATGCCGCTCACCACGTCGTTGAGGCTTTCCAGGTGCTGCACGTTCACCGTGGAATAGACGTTGATGCCCGCTGCCAGCAGCTCTTCCACGTCCTGCCAGCGTTTGTGATGGCGCGAGCCGGCCACGTTGGAATGGGCCAGCTCGTCCATCAGGATCAGGGTCGGCTTGCGCGCCAGGGCGCCATCCAGATCGAATTCCTTGAGCGTCCGATCCCGATAGTGGATGTCCTTCAGGGGCAGGCGCTCCATGCCCACCACCAGGGCTTCCGTCTCGGCGCGGCCATGGGTTTCCACCACGCCGATGGCCACGTCCACCCCTTGCAGCACCTGCTGGTGCGCGGCACTCAACATGGCGTAGGTCTTGCCCACCCCGGCGGATGCACCGAAGAAAATCTTCAGCTTGCCGCGCTGGGCTCGGGCCTCCTCGTCCTGGAGACGGGCGAGAAGCAGGTCGGGATCGGGGCGGTCGTCAGTCATTGGGGAGGTCGTGAGTCGAGAGAGGAGAGTCGAGAGTTGAAAGCGGAGCCGTGAATTTCTCTGGACGTTGGGCTCTCCACTCAGGGCAATCGCATGAACGGGGGGGGATCCAAGGGCCGTGCTACGTAGGAAAACAGCTGGATTCCCGCTTTCGCGCACTGCTGTCTGGGATAAATATCGCGAGGGTGAAGACGAAGTAAAGTCGTCATCCCGGCGAAAGCCGGGATCCAGGAAGGGCCGCAAGAACCCCTGGATTCCGGCTTTCGCCGGAATGACGAAGTTTGACGTTTAGCGCTCAAATCGAACGCCATCGTAGTTTTAAGTTCGCTTGCAACTACATCGCCCAAATCACAGTGTCTGCCTGCATTTCTGCAAGGATGCAAATTACATCCCGGACAGCAGTGCGCTTTCGCGGGAATGACGGAGCTACGTTTTGGGTGATTACGAGCATTCATGCGATTGCCCAGATTCTCAACTCTCAACTCTCGACTGAGCTTAATCACAACCAGCCCGCCCGTCTGAAACGGAAATACAGCGCCGTGCAGGCCACCGAGATGGCGGCCAGGGCGAAGGGATAGCCGTAGTCCCATTCCAGTTCCGGCATGCGTTTGAAGTTCATGCCCCAGATGCCGGCAAAGGCGGTGGCAACGGCGAAGATACCGGCCCAGGCCGCCAGTCGCTTGCTCACCTCGTTATCTTCGATGGTGACCATGGAAAGGTTCACTTGAATGGCCGTGCCGATGGTGTCGCGGATGTTGTCGGTGGAACTGTTGATGCGCGTCAGATGGTCATAAACGTCGCGGAAGTAGTCCCGGCTTTCGACGCACACTGCCGGGCCTCGGCCGCCCGAGAGCTTTCCGGCCACTTCCATCAGGGGCGCCACCGCGTGCTTCAGCACCATGGTCTTCCGCTTGAGTTCATAGAGCCGCTCGATGTTGATGCGGGCGGCGCCCTTGTCGAAGATGTGTTCCTCGATTTCCTCCAGCTCCGATTCGAGCCGATCGATGATGGGAAAGTAGCGATCCACCACCGCGTCCATCAGCGCATAGAAGACGAAGCCCGAACCCTGCTGGAGCAGATGGGGTTCCCGCTCGCAGCGCTCGCGCACGCCGAGGAAATGTTGTTGGCTGCGGTTGCGTACCGAGAGCACGTAGTTGCGGCCCACGAAAACGTTCACCTCGCCCAGGCCGAACTCGTCGCCCGCCGGTTCCAGCAGGTGCATGACGGCAAACACCGATGCGCCGTATTCCTCGATCTTGGGCCGCTGGTGGCCGTGGCGAGCATCCTCCACCGCCAGCTCGTGGAGATCGAATTCTTCCTTCATCTGATCCAACTCTGCCGTCGTCGCATCGCGCAGGGCGACCCAGACGAAGCAGTTGGGGCGTTGCAGGTAGTCGCTGATTTCCTCCACCGACAGATCGGCAAGGCGTGATCCGTTTTCGTAGGCGACGCAGTTCACTAGCAAGGTTCATCATCTCCGTGTAGGTAGCCACGCCGCATGGGCGGCATGGCGTGGCAATGCTACCGACTGATGGGCAGTCGTGGGGCGACGATGAAGCTTTTGCTGCCAAGGGCCGAGGCCCTTGCCCGAATTACTTGAGCGCATCGAGGGCGAGATTCAGTTCAAGCACATTGACCCGAGGCTCGCCGAACACGCCCCACTGGCGGCCTTCGGTATGACGCTGGACGAGGGCATCCACATCGGTCGCCTGGAGCTTGCGGGCGCGGGCGACACGCCCTGCTTGGTATTGGGCGGCGGCGGGGCTGATGTGGGGATCGAGGCCGCTGGCGGAGGCGGTGACCAGATCCGTCGGCACCGGCTTGGCGTTGCCCGGATCGGCGGCCTTAAGGGCTTCGATGCGTGCCTTCACCGCATCCACCAACGCGGGATTGAGCGGGCCAAGATTAGAGCCGGAGGACGCCGCAGCGTTGTAGGGCTGGGGCGAAGTGGCCGAGGGGCGGCCCCAGAAATACTTGGCGTCGCTGAAGTTCTGACCGATCAGGGCAGAGCCAACCGGCTTGCCGTCCTTTACGATTAGGCTGCCGGCTGCCTGTTGCGGGAAGACGACCTTGGCGATGCCGGTGACGATCAGCGGATAAGCGACGCCGGTGATGGCCGTGAGTAGCAGGAAGAGCACGAGAGCGGGGCGAATCAGTTTCATGGTGTTTCTCCTAACGTGGCAGGGAGCGATGTTTGGTTGTCATTCCCGTGGAAAGCCTGGGATATCTGTCGCAACTGCGAAAACGAAGTAACGTCGTCATCCCGGCGAACGCCGGGATCCAGGAAAGGCCGCAAGAACCCCTGGATTCCGGCGTTCGCCGGAATGACGAAATTTTTCGGCAAGCGATCAAATTCCACACCACCTTAGTCTCGAGTCCGCTTCCCAGTGAAAATCCTGAATCGCAATACCAGCCTGCATTGCTACCAGGCACTCGAGCGTGTTCCTGACGGCCCTGGCTTCCGCTGCGCTGCATCCTGGCTACGGGGGCAACGCTCAGGCCGAATGGCGCAGCCGATTTGTTCATCATGATCCTCACGCCAATCCCGTCGCAGCAATCAGCACGTCGATCAGCTTGATGCCGATGAAGGGCACCACGATGCCGCCCAGGCCGTAGATGGCCAGGTTCTGGCGCAGCAGGGTCGCGGCACCCAGGGGGCGGTACTTGACGCCCTTTAGCGCCAGGGGAATCAGGAAGACGATGATCAGTGCGTTGAAGATCACCGCCGACAGAATGGCCGACGACGGGCTCGCCAGTCCCATGACGTTGAGGGCGCCCAACTGGGGATAGGTGGTGACGAAGGCCGCCGGGATGATGGCGAAATACTTGGCGATGTCGTTGGCGATGCTGAAGGTGGTCAGCGAACCTCGCGTCATCAGCATCTGCTTGCCGGTCTCCACCACCTCGATCAACTTGGTGGGATTGGAGTCCAGATCCACCATGTTGCCTGCCTCCTTGGCGGCTTGGGTGCCGGTGTTCATGGCCACCGCCACGTCGGCTTGGGCCAGCGCGGGGGCGTCGTTGGTACCGTCGCCGGTCATGGCCACCAGGCGGCCTTCGGCCTGGTACTGGCGGATCAGGGCCAGCTTGGCTTCCGGCGTGGCTTCGGCGAGAAAGTCATCCACGCCCGCCTCGGCGGCGATGGCGGCGGCGGTCACGCGGTTGTCCCCCGTCACCATCACGGTCTTGATGCCCATGCGACGCAGCTCGGCAAAGCGTTCCTTGATGCCGCCCTTGACGATGTCCTTGAGCTCGATGACGCCCAGCACGCGGGCCTTGCCGTCTTCCTTCTCGGCCACCACCAGGGGCGTGCTGCCGCGCCGGGCCACTTCGTCCACCTTCTGGGCCACGGTGGCGGGGAAGCTGCCCCCTTGGGATTCCACATACTTCCGCACCGCATCGGCGGCGCCTTTGCGAATTTCGCGTCCAGGCATATCCACGCCGCTCATGCGGGTCTGGGCCGAGAAATGCACGAACTGGGCTTCGAGGCCGTGAATGTCCCGCTCACGAATCTGGAAGCGCTGCTTGGCCAGCACCACGATGCTGCGGCCTTCCGGCGTTTCGTCGGCGAGGGAGGCGAGCTGCGCCGCATCGGCCAGCTCCGCTTCGGTCACGTGGTCGGCGGGGAGGAAGACGGAGGCCTGACGATTGCCCAGGGTGATGGTGCCGGTCTTGTCCAGCAGCAGCACATCCACGTCGCCCGCCGCTTCCACTGCGCGGCCCGAGGTGGCGATCACGTTGGCTTGCATCATGCGGCTCATGCCCGCCACGCCGATGGCCGAAAGCAGGCCGGCGATGGTGGTGGGGATCAGGCACACCAGCAGGGCGATGAGCACGGTGATGGTGATGGGCGTGCCGACGCCGGCGGTGGTGACGCTGAAGAGGGAGAAGGGCAGCAGGGTGACGATGACGCCGAGGAAGACGATGGTGAGCGCCACCAGCAGGATGGTGAGGGCGATCTCGTTGGGCGTCTTCTTGCGCTTGGCCGATTCCACCATGGCGATCATGCGGTCCACGAAAGTCTCGCCGGGGTTCACCGTCACCCGCACCACGATCCAATCCGAGAGCACGCGGGTGCCGCCTGTGACGGCGGAAAAGTCGCCGCCCGCTTCGCGGATCACCGGCGCCGATTCGCCGGTAATGGCGGACTCGTCCACCGAGGCCACGCCTTCGATCACTTCGCCGTCGGCGGCGATCACGTCGCCAGCTTCGATCAGCACCACGTCGCCCTTGCGCAGGTCGGTGGCGGGCACCGTGTGCGATTCGGAACCGTGCTTCGGTTCCCGCAGCTTCTTTGCCCAGGTTTCCTTCTTCAGTCCGCGCAGGGATGCGGCCTGGGCCTTGCTGCGGCCTTCCGCCAGGGCTTCGGCGAAGTTGGCGAAGAGCACGGTGAACCAGAGCCAGAGCGCCACCGCCAGGATGAAGCCAGGCGAGGTTTCGCCCTTGCCGCCCAGGGCCTGCACCCAGAGCACGGTGGTGAGGATGCTGCCCACATAGACGACGAACATCACCGGGTTGCGCCACTGCACGGCGGGGTTGAGTTTCTTGAATGCGTCGCCCATCGCCGGCAGGGCCAGCGCGGGGTCGAACAGAGTGAAGGTTTTACGAGTCATGAGTGTTCCCCAGGCTTATTGAGCGGCAAGCATCAGCTGTTCGATGATCGGCCCGAGGGCAAGCGCCGGCACGTAGTTCAGCAGGCCCACCAGCAGCACCGCACCCATCAGCAGCACCACGAACAATGGGCCGTGGGTGGGCAGGGTGCCGGCGCCGGGGGCGATGCGTTTTTTCGCCGCAAGGGATCCGGCCATGGCCATCACCGGCACGATCACGCCGAAGCGTCCGATCCACATGGCGATGCCGAGCAACACGTTGTAGAAGGGCGTGTTGGCCGAGAGGCCGCCGAAGGCGCTGCCGTTGTTGTTGGCCGCCGACGAGAAGGCGTAGAGGATTTCCGAGAAGCCGTGGGCGCCGGGGTTGGCGATGCCCGCCTTGCCTGCATCCGTCATCACGCCCACGGTGGTGCCTACCAGCACCAGCAGCGGCACGATGAGGATGGCGAGAGACACCATTTTCATTTCGTAGGACTCGATCTTCTTGCCCAGATATTCCGGCGTGCGACCGATCATCAGCCCGGCGATGAATACCGCCAGGATGGCGAACACCAACATGCCGTAGAGACCGGAGCCGACGCCGCCGAATACCACTTCGCCGAGCTGGATGTTCACCAGGGCCACCAGTCCGCCGATGGGTGTGAAGGAATCGTGCATGGCATTGACCGAGCCGTTGGAAGCCGCCGTGGTGGCCGAAGCCCAGAGGGCCGATTCCGCAGGGCCGAAGCGGGTTTCCTTGCCTTCCATGTTGCCGAGCGACTGCTCCACGGGCAACTGAGCGCCCAGCTTCGCCAGCAGCGGATTTCCCTGCTGCTCCGCCATCATGGCGGGGATGGTGAGGGCCACGAACAGCACGGTCATGGCCGCCAGCACGGCCCAGCCCTGGCGCCGGTCGCCCACCATGTGGCCGAAGGTGTAGCAAAGGGCGGCGGGGATCAGCAGGATGGACAGCATCTCGACGAAGTTGGCGAGGGGCGTCGGGTTCTCGTAGGGGTGGGCGGAATTGACGTTGAAGAAGCCGCCGCCGTTGGTGCCCAGTTGCTTGATGGCGATCTGGGACGCTGCCGGCCCCATGGGCAGGCTCTGGGTTTGGGTTTCGGCGGGCTCAGTGACCGGATTGCCCTTGTCGTCCTTGATGGGCTGACCGGCGGCATCCAGCTTGGGGTTGTCGTACTTGGTCACTTCGACGGTGGTCGCGTCCTGGTAGCTGTCGAAGTTCTGCACCACGCCTTGGCCCACGAGGAACACGGCCAGCACTATCGAGAGCGGCAGCAGGATGTAGAGGGTGCAGCGGGTCAGATCCACCCAGGCATTGCCCACGGTGGAAGCCGTGTGGCGAGCGAAGCCGCGAATCATGGCAATCACCACGGCGATGCCGGTGGCGGCGGATAGGAAGTTCTGCACCGAGAGGCCCAGCATCTGGGTCAGGTAGCTCATGGTGGATTCGCCGCCGTAGCCTTGCCAGTTGGTGTTGGTGGCAAAGCTGATGGCCGTGTTGAAGGCGGAATCCGGGCTCACGTTGGACAGGGCTTGGGGATTCAAGGGCAGCGCCAGTTGCAGTCGCTGCAAGGCATAGACGACGACGAAGCCGATCAGGTTGAAGATCAGGATGGCGAGGGTGTAAGACAGCCAGCCCATTTCCTCTTCGGGCTTCACGCCGCAGAGGCGATAGAGGGGCCGCTCGATCAGGTTGAACACCCGATAGCGGCCTTCCATCACGTGGGCCATGTAGATGCCCAGAGGTTTGACGCAGACCAGCATCAAGCCCAGGTAGAGGGCGAGCAGCAGCCAGGCATGGTTGCTCATGAAAAGTCCTCCGGGTTGAGCAGGGCGGCAACCAGATAAACCAGCAGCCCGGTGGCGACGAGACCGCTAAGAACGTAGAGCCAGGTCATTGCCCGCCTCCCAGCCGGCGACAGCCGAAGGCAAAGCTCGCCATGAGGGCGAAGAGCAGGCCGAAACCCGCGAGATAGATCAGATCCATGAATGCGCTCCAATGAAACCTAGTGACATGGGTATCGTAGGAAATGCCATCTCAAAGTTTTGGAAAAAATGCGGGGGTGGGGCATAAAAATTCAGTAAAGATTTTGGTGACGGTGTTCGTTCCAGGGCAAACGCTCCGGTTTCACCATTCGGCAGGCTCCTCGCAACATTTCCTGCGCTCTTCCTGATCTGTAGGAACTAGACAGGCGACACATCTCTCCCCATCTTCCGTTCCCCAGGCCGCATAAGCTGGCGGCATGGATTCCGATAGCTGCTACGGCATTGCTGCCGACACCATCAAAGTATTTTTGGTCGATGACCACCGCGTCATCCTTTTGGGTTTGGAGCGCTTGGTGGAGAGTGCCGCGCCGCGTATGCAGGTGGTAGGCATGGCGACCCATCGGGCTGAATTGATGGCACGCATCGACGCTGCAAGGCCTGACGTGGTGGTGCTCGATCTGGATCTGGGCGGCGAGAGCGGACTCGATTGCCTGCCGGAATTGGTGGCTCGCTCCCAGGCGCAGGTGCTGGTGTTTACCGGGTCTCGCGACAATGCGTTGCATCAGCAGGCCGTGCTGCGCGGAGCGCGGGGCGTGGTGTTGAAGCATGAACCGGCGGAGGTGATTCTCTCCGCCATCGACAAGGTGCATCGTGGCGAGGTGTGGCTGGACCGGGCCACCATCGGGCGGGTCATGGGTATCCTTTCTCGCGGACGCGGCGCCGATCCCGAGTCGGAGCGGCTGGCTCAACTCACGCTCAAGGAGCGGCAGGTGTTGGCGGTGCTGGTGCAGGAGAAGGGCGCGCGCAACAAGGTCATCGCCGACAAGTTGCACATGAGTGAACACACCCTGCGCAATCACCTCACCACCATCTACAGCAAACTCCAGGTGGATGGGCGTCTGGCGCTCTACCTCTATGCCACGACGCATGAGGCGATGGCGGCGTTCTAGGGGCGCGGCGGCAGGAGTGACGAGTAGAAAGTAGGTTGGGGTGAGCACCGCGAACCCCAACGTTTCCGCCTCGACGTGGTGTTGGGGTTCGCGGTGCTCACCCCAACCTACGGCCTTTTATGTATGGAACAGACTCGAAACGGCGATGGCGTTCGATTTGGGCGCCAGCCATAAAACTTCGTCATTCCGGCGGAAGCCGGAATCCAGGGGTTCTTGCGGCCTTTCCTGGATCCCGGCGTTCGCCGGGATGACGACGTCACTTCGGTTTCACCGTCTCGATATTTATTCCCGGACAGCAGTGCGCCTTCGCCGGGAGAGCGCTTCTTCCCTATGACATTTGTCCTGTCAAATCGGGCGCTTGCTCTCATGTGGTGCATGCCCGTTATGGATAGGCTGATTGGGTGTCCTTTACGGGGAAACCGATCATGGAAGAACTCGCCTCGCTTGGTATGTCAGGCCGGGAAGCCAGGGCCCATGAGGCCGCGATTCCGTTGAACCTTGCCCATGCGGAGGCGCCCACGCCCCTGCGTGAGTTGCCCGGCGGCGGGCACCGACATCGGGTTTCGCTCTCGGTGGTGGTGCCCGTGTTCAACGAGGCTGCCGTGCTGCCCTCCCTCTATGCGCGGCTTGCGGCAGTGGCCGATTCCCTCGGTGTGGATGCGGAGTTCCTGTTCGTGGACGACGGTAGCCGCGACAACACGGTGGCCGTGCTCAAAGGCTTGAAGGAGAGCGATGGCCGCGTTGCCATCGTTGCCCTCAGCCGCAACTTCGGCAAGGAGGCGGCCCTCTCCGCGGGGCTCGATCACGCCACCGGCAATGCCGTGGTGGTGATGGATGCGGATTTGCAAGATCCGCCGGAGCTGATTCCCGAACTCCTGGACCGCTGGCGCGAGGGCTACGACGTGGCCTACGCCCAGTGCATCAGCAGCCCAGGCGAGGACTTGCTACGCCGGCTCGGTGCCCACCTGTTTTATCGCTTGATTCACTGGTCCAGCTCCGGGGCAAGCCCCGTGGCCTTGCCCATGGGTGCGGGCAACTTCCGCATCTTCAGTCGCCGCGCCGTGGATGCCCTGAAGCAACTCAAGGAACAGCACCGCTACATGAAGGGCTTGTTCTCCTGGATCGGCTTTCGCCAGATCGCCGTGCCCTATCACCGTCATCCCCGCTTGGCCGGGCGCAGCAAGTTTGACTATGGCAAACGGTGGAACCTTGCCGTGGACGGCATCACCTCCTTCACCACCGCGCCCCTCAAGGTCGCCACGGTCCTGGGGCTCATCGTGTCCTTCGTTGCCTTCGCCTGCGTGGCGCAGGTGATGGCGGATGCCTTGATCGAGGGCAATCCCGTGGACGGCTATCCATCGCTCATGTCGGTGGTGCTGTTCCTCGGTGGCGTGCAGCTCATCTGCCTTGGCGTCATTGGCGAATATCTGGGACGCCTGTTCAACGAGAGCAAGCGGCGCCCCCTCTATCTGCTCGACGCACACCAGCCCGCTACGTCGCGCCGCGCCACCCTGGCCCGGCAGCGCAAGGGCCACGTACCCTGAGGGGCTGACCAACCTGAGGCCCCCAGATGCAGACGGAGATTCAGTACCGCCCCGGCTACGAGCGGCAGGCCCGGTCCCTCAACGAACTCATGGCACGGCCCTCGCGTTTGGTGGCTTCGGAGCGGCTGCGTTCCACGGTCGCCGTGCGTGTGGTGTTGGGGCGCGACGTGGCGCGGCGGCCTTTGTTTGCCGAAGCGGCGGCAAGGTCCGGTGCTTGCGGCCTTGGGTGACGGCGTGGCGCGTTAAGCCATCTGCTCCGGCAGATTCGCCATAGCCAAGGCTAGGTTTTGCAGCTCGGTGGCGCAGCGGGTGATCAGTGGCGCGAGTGCGGCACCGTCGTTGTCCGCGCGCAGGGCTTCATGCAAGTCGGTCGCGTGGGCTTCGATGCTGGCAGCGCCCATCAGGCCGGAGATGCCCTTGAGGTTGTGGACGATGACGCGGGCGGCGTCTCTTTCGTTGGCGGACAGGTGCGCTTCCAGGCGAGCCATGTCGTCGCCGTGGGTGTCCAGGTAGCGGCGCAGTAGTTGGCAATATTCGGCGAGCCCATCCGTCTCGCGGCGAAACACGGAGTCGGCATCCAGTTGGGGGATCGCCGCCAGCGCTCGGCCCAGGGGCGTATTCGCAGCCGTATTCCGGCGGTCTTGGCCGCCGGGCACGGCGATGCCGGGCAGCCATTTCGCAAGGGTGGCGGCAAGGGCGGCGGTTGTCACTGGCTTGCCCAGGTGGTCCTTCATGCCGGCGTTGAGGCAGGTTTGACGGTCTTCAAAAAATACGTTGGCGGTGAGGGCGACGATGGGTGTGTCGCGGTGATGCGGCAAGGCGAGTATGGCGCGGGCGGCGGTAGGGCCGTCCAGCTTGGGCATCTGCATGTCCATCAGTACCAAGTCGTAGTCGCCGGCGCGTGCGAGTTCCAGGGCCTCGGCGCCGTCTCGGGCTACGTCTGCGACGCAGCCCAGTTCTTCCAGCATATCCAGCAGGATTTCCTGGCTCAAAAGGTGATCCTCGGCGAGCAGCACACGCCGGCCTTGCAGATTGGCGGCGGCAGCGAAAAAGGCTTCCTTGCAGGCGTTCACAGCTGGCTTCGGGGCGGCTGCACGCGGTAGGTCGAGTTCAAAGCCGAAGGTGCTGCCCTTACCAGGGCTGCTTTGAAGCGCGATGTGGCCGCCCATCAGTTCCACCAGGCGTCGGCTGATGGCGAGGCCGAGGCCGCTGCCGCTGTGAACACGGGTGGGGGTGCTATCCACTTGGGTGAAGGTGTCGAACAAGCGGGCCTGGTCGGCGGCGGCAATGCCGATGCCCGTGTCCTTGACCGAGAAACGCAGGCGCAAGCGGGCTTCGCTTTGATCCACGCATTCCACGGCGATGCGTATTTCGCCCACCTCGGTGAACTTGACGGCATTGCTGCCCAGATTGATGAGGATTTGCGTCAGACGAAGGGTATCGCCTTGCACGCGGGCGTCTTCCAATCCTGGGGCCAGGGTCGAGTGCAGGGCCAGGCCCTTGGTTTGGGCGGGGGCGGCGATGACGTTGATCACTCGTTCCACCATGTCGCCAAGACGAAAGTCGTTGCGGTCCAGAACCAGCCGTTCGGCTTCGATGCGGGAAAGGTCGAGTACGTTGTTGACCAGGGCCAGCAGGTGTTCGGCATTGGCGCAGAGCTGGGTGACTCGCTGCCGCTCGTTCGGATCGGCCACGTCCCGTGCGAGCAATTGGCTGAGGCCGACGATGATGTGCAGGGGCGTGCGAATCTCGTGGCTCATGTTGGTCAGAAAGGTCGACTTGGCGCGGTTGGCTTGCTCTGCCGCCGCCGTGGCTTCCCTCAGCATGTGTTCGGCCCGTTTATGGGGGCCGATGTCCTGGGCTACCACCAGGAACTCATGGTCGATTTCAGCCTGGATGCCTTCGAGGCGGACCGCCACGGTGCCACCATCGGCCCGCTGCCAAGTCAGCTCGCAGGTTTCCTTGCCATGGGCCTGGGCAAGGTTGCGGAGGAAGCGTTCGCATTGGTGCCGCTCGTCGGTCACGACAAGGTTGGAAAGGCGTTGATCAACCAGTTGCGACTGGGGCCGGCCTGCCAGATCGGCTCCGGCGCGATTGACCTGAAGGATGCGGCCCTGAGGGGTGAGGGTGAAGTAGCCCACCGGGGCGAATTCGTAGAGATCCTGATAGCGCGCCCTGGCAGCCTCGGCTTCGGCCTGTACCCGGCGCAGTTCCTCGTTTTGGGTTTCCAGTTCGATCTGATGAACCTGGAGTTCGTGCAAGGCACGGGCGTAGTCGGCAGCGATGGCTACCGCGGTCGGCACGTGTTTGCGATCCGTCATTTTTTTGGCGCTCCGCCGTCGCTGCGGTCCAGGGCCGCACGTAACTGAGCCTCCAGGGTCTTGGTCTTGGTGACGTCGATGAAGGTGATGACCACGCCGTCGATGACGTTCTCGGCGGTGCGGTACGGCATGATCCGCACCAGGAACCAGCGATCGTCATGGGAAGGAACTTCGGTTTCGCAAAAAACCAGAGTGCGCAGTACCTCCTGGCAATCGTGGGCCAGGCTCGGATAGTCCAGGTCGCTGACGATGTCGGACAAGGGCCGGCCCACGTCGCCCGGGATCAGCTTGATGATGCGGGTGGCCGAGTTGGTGAAACGGCGCACGTGCAGCGAGTTGTCGAGAAAGACGATGGCGATGTCGGTGCTGTTGAGCAGGTTCTTCATGTCGTTGCTGTAGCGCGACAGGTCTTCGACCTTGGACGTCAGCTCGGCATTGACCGTCTGCAGCTCCTCGTTGAGGGACTGCATCTCCTCCTTGGAGGTGGTGAGCTCTTCGTTGGTGGATTGCAACTCCTCGTTGGTGGATTGCAATTCTTCATTGGCGGACTTGAGTTCCTCCTCGGAACTCTGCATCTCTTCCCGCGCCGTCTGCAACTGCTCGCGCAGACTGCGGACTTCCAATTCGAGTTCGGCCAGATCGGTGCGAACGCTACTGCGGCGTACCCGGCTGCCGTTTGACGGTGGTGGCAGGTCGTGGAAGACCACCACGTACATACCGGCCAGGGCCTCGGGCTCGGTGATGGGTTCCACCACCAGATTGAGGTAGTGGGTGGTGCCGTTTTCCTCCAGCTTGAGGCCGCTGGTCGTGATAGCTGTTTTCTGCTGTTGGGCGCGGTGCATGGCGCCGGCCAGCTCATGGCGCAAGCCCTCGCGGGCCATGGCGTAGATGTTCCAGTTGGCTTTGCCCGCAGCCGGTTCCAGGTATTTCCCTGTGCGGCCATTGATGTAGACGATGTCGCCGTTGCCATTGACGAAGACAGCCGCCGGCGAATAGTTACGCAGCAGCAACTGGTCGGCTTGGGATTGAAAGCTGGCGCCGCCGTGGGGTGTCTTGTGTTCGTCGTTGCCTTGGTTCGCGTAGAAAAGTCGAGTTGGGAATTCCACGTCGGCTGCCCTTTGGTTTATTTCTGTGCGGCGGTAGATGCGCAGCTTGGCATCTATCGGTGCGAATAGGTTGGAAAAATTGCCCACGCTTTCGGCGCTACCCAGAAACAGGATGCCGCCCGGATTGAGTCCGTAATGGAACAGGGGAAGCAGTTTCTTTTGCAGCTCGGGGCCGAGGTAGATCAGCAGATTGCGGCAGCAGAGGATGTCGAGCTTGGTGAACGGCGGATCCATGATGACGTTCTGGGTCGCGAAGACCACCATCTCGCGGATTTCCTTGCTGATGGTGTAGCTGTTTTCGTTGGCGACGAAATAGCGGTTCAGTCGTTCTTCGGATACAGCGCCTGCGATGCTGGCCGGATAGGTGCCCTGGCGGGCCTTGTCGATGGCGTTGGGATCGAGATCGGTGGCGTAGATCTGGAGCGAGAAGTGCTCCGCGGGCGGATATTTCGCCAGGGCTTCCTTGAAGAGAATGGCCAGGGAATAGGCTTCCTCGCCGGTGGAGCAGCCGGCCACCCAGGCACGCAGGCCGCGTCCCTCGGGGGCGGCGGCGAACAGGGCGGGCAGGGCTTCGTCGCGCAGCAGATCCCAGGCCGCCGTGTCGCGGAAAAAACTGGTGACGCCGATCAGCAGCTCCTTGAACAGCAGGTCCACCTCCTGGGGCTTTTCGCGCAGGAAGTTCACGTAGCTGGAGATGCGGTCGATCTGGTGGATGGCCATGCGCCGTTCGATGCGGCGGTAGAGCGTGCTCTTCTTGTACAGGGAAAAGTCGTGGCTGGTCTGCACCCGCAGCAACAGCACCACTTTATCCAGGGCGCTATGGGCTTCGGCCTCTGCATCCGCATCCGCTTCAGTGCGAGTGACCAGGGCCGCATGCAGGAGAAATTTCAAGATGCGGTCCGGCAGTTCAGCCGCAGTGGCGACGATGTCGGCGACCCCAGTATCGATGGCGCTGCGCGGCATGCCGTCGAACTTGGCATCGGCGGGATCCTGGGCCAGGGTCAGTCCGGCGTTCTCCTTGATTTCGCGCAGGCCCTGGGTACCGTCGGAACCCATGCCCGAGAGCACAACGCCGATTGCCAATTGCTGCCGATCCTCGGCCAGGGAACGAAAGAACACGTCCACGGGCAGGCGCAGGCCATGCGGTGTTGAGGCTTCCGTGAGATGAAGGACGCCGTGGCGGATCGACATGTCCTTGTCTGGCGGAATCACGTAGACGTGTTCGGGCTTGACCCGCATCCGGTCGTTGGCCTGGAGTACGCGCATGGCAGTGGACCGTTGCAGGATTTCGGGCATCAAGTCCTTCTGATCGCGGGCCATGTGGTGGATCAGGACAAAGGCCATGCCGCTCTTGGCGGGTACCTGCCTCAGGAATTGCTCGACAGCCTCCATGCCGCCAGCCGAGGCGCCTATGGCGACGATGGGAAAGTGGCTTTCCGTGACTCTGCTTGGGTTCGTGTGCTGCCGGATTTGACCGGCGGGACTGGGCTCTGCCGTCGCCTTGGTTGGCTTTGCCATGTGGATATTTTCATTGACGGGGAACCAGGAAAGATTAACAGACTTTGCTTGGTATCCCCGGGTGGTGCGGCAGTTGATCTGACGGGAATTGGTCTGTCTTGTCTATGTTCTTAGCAGGGGCAAGCCGCTAAGCAAGTATTCGTCTGCAATTGTCGTGTTTATGGGTAGCGCCGTTACGGGGATACAAGTATTGGCGAGGCGCGGCGGGCGACCTTAAGTTGGCGCTACGGCTCCGCCATCGGAGCTTTCGTGTTTTTTGGAGTCCTGCCATGACGACTTCCTCATCCAGGCCTGAGGGCCACCGCATTTGTAACCTGCATCCTTCCCGAGGCACGGAGAAGGACTGGAACATAGGCCACGCCCTGGCGGCCAATGCTGTTGCCGCCCGGCCATCGCCGCCGCCCAGCGTGGATCTGCGCGAACCCTGGTGGGCCATCGGCAATCAGGAGGCAACGGGCTCTTGCGTGGGATGGGCTTCCACCGACAGCGTGGCCCGCTATCACATGGTGAAGGCGGGCAGGCTCTCGCCTAACGAATTGCTCTCGCCCCGCTACACCTGGATGGCATCGAAGGAGACGGACGAGTTCGTCAGTCGGCCCGAGACCTTCATCGAAACGGCGGGCACCAGCCTCAAGGCGGCGTTGGAGATACTGCGCAACTACGGCGCAGTGCCCGAGGCGCTGTTGCCGTTCCACTTGGCGACCACCATGTACGCCGATGACGAAAACACCTTCTTTGCCACAGCGGCTACCCGGCGTATCGCCTCCTATTTCAATCTCTCCAAGAGCTTGCAGGATTGGCGCGTCTGGCTGGCGGGCCACGGCCCCATTCTCACCGGCCTCATGGTCGATGCCACTTGGGACAACGCCACCGCCACCCAAGGCAAGTTGGACGCCTACCAGCCCGGCACCGTGCGCGGCGGCCACGCCGTTTGTGTGGTGGGCTATACGGCGGACAAACGCTTCATCATCCGCAACAGCTGGGGCACCGGCTGGGGCGACCAGGGCTACGCCTACGCCAGCGAAGCCTATATCCAGGCCGGCTTCTACACCGAGGCCTACGGCGTGACGGTGTGAGGGCAGGGGGCGGATGGGCCGCGGCCCTCGCGTTGAGCGTGTTGAGCGCGCTGTGCGCTTGGGGTGCCGTCGCTTACGCCGGCATCGCCAGTCCAAGTCACGAGGCGTCTTCCCACATGCTTAGTGAACAGGACGACGGCCATGTGGTGATCGTTCGCGTGGGCGAGGAGGTCCGAGTGGCCCTGCCCGAAAACGCGAGCACCGGCTTCCGGTGGGCCATAGACCATGTGGACGGCGACGTGATCGAAGTCGTTGCGCAGGATGCGGTCTATCCGTCTGCCGCTGTGGGTTCCGGCGGCCTTGCCGTGTTCATCTTCCGTGGCCGCAAGCCGGGCGCCGGCGAGTTGCGGTTGAAGCATTGGCGGCACTGGGAGGGCGATGCTTCGGTGATTCGCCGCTTTCGACTTGAATTCCAAGTGCAGCCTTGATCATTGCATCCAGTCAGCCGTGGCAGCGCCAAGTGGGCCATCCGTCAATCACCTATTTCGTCGACCGACTACCGCATCCTGACGTTTTGCAGCCACATGCTGCCGTCTTGACAGGGAGATGCTCGAATGAAAATCAGTGTTCTGGGGCTGGGGTACGTAGGGGCTATTTCAGCGGGTTGCCTGGCCCGTGATGGACATGAAGTGATCGGTGTCGACCCCGAGCAGACCAAGGTGGATCTGGTCAACGCCGGCAAGACGCCCATCATCGAGCAGGACATCGGCGAGATCATTCGTGAGCAGGTGGCGGCGGGTCGTCTGAGCGCCACGACCGACGTGGTGAGCGCGGTGCTCAAGGCCGATCTGGTCTTCGTCTGCGTTGGCACGCCGAGCCAGGGCAATGGCAACATCGATCTGCGCTATGTGCGCCGGGTCTGCGAACAGATCGGCATGGCCCTACGTGACCATGCCGGCGCCCCTGTGGTGGTGATGCGTTCCACCATGCTGCCGGGGAGCATGCGTGAAGCGGTGATCCCCACTCTGGAATCCTTCTCCGGCGGCCACGCTGGGGCCGATTTCGGCCTTTGCATCAATCCCGAGTTTCTGCGCGAAGGCACGGCGGTCCACGACTACTACCATCCGCCCAAGACCGTGATCGGCGAGTTGTCGCAAATGAGCGGCGACGTGCTGGCAGGCCTCTACGCCCACGTGCCGGGGCCGGTGATCCGTACCGACGTGGAGACGGCGGAGATGGTGAAGTACGCGGATAACTGCTGGCATGCCTTGAAGGTGGGCTTCGCCAACGAGATCGGTAACTTTGCCAAGGGGCTGGGTGTGGACGGCCACCGGGTCATGGATATCTTTTGCCAGGACACCAAGCTCAACCTCTCGCCCTATTACCTGAAGCCCGGCTTCGCCTTCGGCGGCTCCTGCCTGCCCAAGGATTTGCGCGCCGTGCTCTACAAGGCCAAGAGCATGGATTTGTCACTGCCCATTTTGAATTCCATCCTTCCCAGCAATCTGGCCCAGCTTGAACGGGGCGTGCAGGCGGTGATCGAGAAGGGAAAAAAGAAAGTAGGCGTGCTCGGCTTCAGCTTCAAGGCCGGCACCGACGACCTGCGCGAGTCGCCCATGGTGGAACTGTCCGAGCGCCTGATGGGCAAGGGTTTCGACCTGCGCATCTACGACCGCAACGTGAGCATTGCCAGCATTCGCGGCGCCAATCGGGATTACATCCTCAATCACATTCCCCATATCTCGCGGCTGATGGTTTCCCACATGGACGAGGTGCTGGATCACGCGGACACCATCGTCATCGGCAACGCCGCGCCGGAATTTCGCACCGTGCCCGGACGCTTGAAGGACGGTCAGACCGTCGTGGACTTCGTGCGCATCTCCGAGGCCCGGAGTACTTATGGCGTGTATGAGGGGATTTGCTGGTGACGAGTCGAGACTCTCGGATATGCACGCGCCGGGTGCTTATCCTCGTTGAAAACCTTCCCAGCCCCTTCGACCGCCGCGTGTGGCAGGAGGCGACGACCCTGCGCGATGCGGGTTACGTGGTGTCCATCATCTGCCCCACGGGAAAGGGATATGAGAGCCGCCACGAAGTGATCGACGACATCGAAATTCATCGCTACAAGCTGCCCGTCGAAGCGTCAGGCGCAAGGGGCTACGTCGTCGAGTACACGGTGGCCATGACGCACACATTTGGCCTGTGCTGGCGAGTATTTTTCGGCAAGGGCTTCGACGTGATCCACGCCTGCAATCCGCCCGACCTGTTTTTTCTCATCGGCGGATTCTTCAAACTCTTGGGCAAGAAGTTTGTCTTCGATCATCACGATCTGAGTCCGGAACTCTACGAAGCCAAGTTCGAGCGGCGGGACTTCTTCTATCGCCTGCTGTTGAAGCTGGAACGCTGGACCTTCCGCACGGCGGACATCTCCATCGCCACCAACGAATCCTATCGGCGCACGGCCATCGAGCGAGGCGGCATGGCGCCGGACAAGGTGTTCGTGGTGCGTAGCGGCCCGAGCCTTGAGCGGCTGAAGATCCTGCCGCCCGATCCGCGTCTGAAAAAGGGGCGTCGCTATCTGGTGGGCTACGTGGGTGTGATGGGGCGCCAGGAGGGCATCGACTACCTTCTGCGCGCCGCCTATCGCCTGATCCGCGTACGGGGGCGGCGCGACATTCAGTTTGGACTGGTGGGTGGCGGCACGTCCCTGGAGGACATGATCGCCATGGCCCAGGTATTGGGCATCGAGGAATACATCACCTTCACCGGCCGCGTATCGGATGCGGAAATGCTCGCCATGCTCAACACCGCCGACGTGTGCGTGAATCCGGACGTGGCCAACGAGATGAACGACAAGTCCACCATGAACAAGATCATGGAATACATGGCCCTGGGCAAACCCATCGTCCAGTTCGATTTGACCGAAGGCCGCTACTCGGCGCAGGGCGCTTCGCTCTACGCTAAGCCTAACGATCCGGAGGATTTGGCAACGAAGATAGAGATGCTGCTCGATAGCGCCGAAGTCAGAACCGCCATGGGCGAACTAGGCCGCAAGCGCGTAATGCAGGAGCTGGAGTGGAAATACGAAGCGCCGAAACTGCTGGCGGCGTATGAGTGCTTGTGGAGGGGGAAGGCGACCAGACTGCGGAGCGGAGACGTGGCAGATAGCAGCCGTGCGGAGAGCGAAAGAAAGAGGGCCGTATCGCCGGAAGAAATGTAGCTGAGACTGAGCTACGGCAACGGCATTCGCATGAAAGGAAATCTAGTAGCAACAAGTGGGTTGGAGGTGAGCGAGGCGAACCCCAACGTTTCCACTGGTATTGGCAGCAAGAACAGCCCCCCCTCACCCTGTCCCCGCTCCGCGCCCCCGTCGCATTCCGTAGTCGGTTGCAGAAGGTTCCCTCGCCCCTTGCGGGAGAGGGACAGGGTGAGGGGTAACGCTGGCAGCAACGAAGCGCCCACTCACGACTCTCCACTCTCGACTTTCGACTGCCGTCAGCATGGTGTTGGGGCTTGCGGTGCTCACCCTAACCGACGGGCTACGTTTTATTGAACGCCTGCATTGCCTCAACGAATACCTGGGCCTGGGTCACTGCCCAGGCGGCATCTTCATTTTCTATCGGGTCGCCTTTGTAGTCGGCGATCAGACGCAGCTCCTGAACCTTGTTGAGCGACTTGCCTAGCTCGACCGATACCTGCCCCGTTTTGACCAGATGCAAGCTGAAGGCAGAGATGAGTCCGCTGTCGGTCCGGGAAACTTCCGCTTCGCCCTGAGCGCCGGATGCCAGCAAGGCAAACCTCGCCGCATCGAACATGGCGTAATAAGCCCTGTTGCAGGCACCGTCTGCGTCGCCAGCGTCGAGCAACACCTTTGCCGATGCCACCGCTCTATGTGCCTTGAACATCAAGTCCATGGCGTTCATAGACGAACGCCTTCCCGTTCAATGTTTTCAAGCAAGCGGGGATTGGAGTATTGCTCCGGGTGGTTCCATTCCTCTTCCCATATTGGGAGGGCTTGGATGCGGATGCCAGTTTCCAGAAGTACGTCATAGGCCACGTCGGCCATGTCGAGTTTCGTTGCCACGAATTTTCCGGGGCTGCCATGAAGCAGCACCGCCACGTCGGCATCGCTATCGGGGTGATGATCCTTACGTGCTCGGCTGCCGAAGAGGATGGCGCCGGCCATGTCGTAACGACCTTCCAGCGCTTTCATGAAAGCGTGGGCAGCGATAAGTGTCTGGATGTCGATGTCGGCGAGCGAGCCCATGGCAGCGATAAGGCGAATGGCAGCAATTAGGTTTGGGCGAGTATAGCGAACCCCAACGTTTCCACCCCAGCATGGCGTTGGGGTTCGTTTCGCCCCCCCCAACCTACGGGCTATGGGCTGTGCGACGCCAACCGTGGGGCGCGGAGCGGGGACAGGGTGAGGGGTAACGCTGGCAGCAACGAAGCGCCTACTCACGACTCTCCACTCTCCACTGCCGTCACGACTCCAGGGCCAGCTCATCCTGGAGTGCCGCAGTAGGGGTGCGGGCGATTTTCCCCTCGCTGCCGCTGAAGAGATTGGTGTCGCCGTTGATCTTGACCACCTCGAAGGCTTCCGCGTACTTGGCCTGGATCTGGTAGCCGCGATACATGGCGCGGCCGCGGATGCCCTCTGACCACCAATCGCCGTTGTGTTCCATCTGGCTGCGATGAGCGCGGATGGCTTCCATCTTCTTGTCCACGAAGTTGGAAACGTCGATCAGATATTGGGCGCGGAAGGCGGCGGGGGTGATGCCGCCGGGGATCGTCTGTTCGTACATGTAAACGTTGAACTCGTTCTTGCGGGTGGCGGCCACCACGCAGCGGGTCACGTTCACGTGGTCCTGATGGGAATCCTCGATCCAGTGGGTGAATACCGAATGGGGGCGATAGGACTTGATGACCTTGTCGATGGCGCCGATGGTTTGGCGGTTGTAGCCGAGGTGATCGGTTTCGACGGGGAGCACCACCACCTCCTTGATGCCCAGGATATTTGCGGCTTCGCGGGCTTCGTGTATGCGCTGTTCGCGGTTGTTGGGGATGGCGGCGATGCAGGAAATGACCTCGTTGCCGTTGGCCACCAATCGGCAGATGGTGCCCGCCATGCCGATTTCAATGTCGTCCGGGTGCGCTCCCAGGACGAGGACGGTATTCGATTCCTTGGACATGGCTGTGACTCCGTAAGGACGAATCCACAAGGGATTCCGAGTTGTTATTGCGGCAACTTCGCCGCGACAGGGGATAGGTGGCGATGAGTGCCGATCCCGTGGCCGCAAAACTAGCGGCGGCGTATTAAGCGTGGCAGCGGCGGCTGTGCGTGCGGCGAGGTTCTTTCGATCTATCGGCCCTCAAAGGGATTCTGTGTCTCCGTGAAGATCGGCACGGGGCGAGCCTTTCCGGCGTTCTAACGGACTACGCGAGGACGCTGATGTGCAGCGGAGGGGATGCATTTCGACTTCGTATAGTCGGCTTGCGCAATGGGGCGAGTGCCTCGTTCTCCCATCCACCTGCATCCCGCTGCATTCTTCTTTTCCTCGCCATCATGTTCGGACATACCCATTCTTCATCGTCAGTGATCCAGTCGCTCCGGCCTGACGCATGGCCCGCCGATCATCGCGTCGCCTTGCTGCAAGCCGCGGCCCAGACAGTGGTGAGTGCCGAGGTGGCGAACGTCGTCGCGATCCCGCTCGATCTGACACCGGGGGGGGTGGCGAGCCTCTATCCCTGCCTTTCCATGGCCGAGCGGCAACGGGCCGTGCGCATTCATCGCGATGCGGACCGGCGGCGCTATGTGGTGGGACGTGCGCGTTTGCGGCAGATGCTGGCGGAGCGGCTGGAGGTGAAACCGACCCAAGTGATGCTCGCCTACGGCAAGCATGGCAAGCCCCAGTTGGATGGTCATCAAGCAAAAAGCGGATGGCAGTTCAATCTTTCTCGCTGCGGGGAAACGGCCTTGGCCGCGTTTGCCCGACACACGCCTGTCGGCGTGGACTTGGAAGCCGTGCGCCTGATGGACGATGCGGACAACTTGGCTGCCGGCTTCTTCTCCAGTCGGGAGGTTTGCGCTTATCAAAGCTTGTTGGCCGCCGAGCGGCCCTTGGGATTCTTTTACGGATGGACGCGCAAGGAAGCTTTCCTTAAAGCCCTGGGAGAGGGGCTGAGTCGTCCGCTTGCCGACTTTGACGTTGCTCTGGCGCCCCGGGAGCCGGCTTGCATCCTTCGTGTGGGCGCCACGGCGGGCGACCGTTGCGGCTGGCGGCTCTACAGCATCGGTCCGGTGGTTGGACTGGTAGCGGCCCTGGTTGTGGCCGAGCCGGCCACTTACTGAGGAGATGTCAATGTCCGAGCATCAATCGCCCTGGGCCGACGAAGGCGTGCAGTTGTTTCGCCGTACCGTTCGCCAGTTCATCAAAAACGAATTTCTGCCTCAGCAGGCCCAGTGGCGTAGCCAGCGGCGGCCGGGGCTGGACGCGTGGCTTGCGGCAGGCCGCATCGGCATGCTGTTGCCGGACGTGGCGGAAGACTACGGCGGTGGTGGCGGCACCTTTGCCCACCAGGCCGTGGTGCATGAGGAATTGGCCCGTGCCGGCGTGCATTTCGGCGTCGGCATCCAGGCCGTGGTCGCCCGCTATCTCACCGCCTACGGCACGGACGAGCAGACGCGCCGATGGGTACCTGCACTGGCCAGGGGTGAGTTGGTGGCTGCCATCGCCATGACCGAGCCGGGTGCCGGATCGGACTTGCAGAGCATCCGTACCACCGCTCGCCGCAGCGGCGACCGCTACGTCATCAACGGTGCGAAAACCTTCGTCACCAACGGCTTCCATGGGAGCCTGATTTGCCTCGCCGTCAAAACCGATGCCCGCGTCTCGGGCATGAAGGGCATCTCCCTCATCATGGTGGAGACCCGCGACTTGCCCGGCTACAGCATGGGCCCAGCCTTGGACAAGGTGGGCATGCACGGCCAGGACACCTGCGAACTCTTCTTCAACGAAGTGGAAGTGCCTGCCGAAAATCTTCTGGGCGGTGCGGAGGGCCAAGGCTTCGGCCAGATGATGGAGCAGTTGCCCTACGAGCGCCTCATTGTTTCGATTGGGGCCATCGCTGCGACCGAGGCCGCGCTGGAAAACACCATCCGCTACGTCAAGGAGCGCATGGCTTTCGGCAAGTCGCTGCTTGAGTTTCAGAACACGCGTTTCAAGTTGGCCGAGTGCAAGACCGAGGCGCAGATCGGACGCGTGTTCGTGGATCACTGCATCCAGCGTTTCATCGCCGGACATCTCGACGAGGCCACCAGTGCCATGGCGAAGCTGTGGTTGACGGAAACCCAGTGGCGCATCGTCGATGAGTGCGTGCAACTCCACGGCGGCTACGGCTACATGAACGAATACGCCATCGCCCGCCAATGGCGCGACGCTCGCGTGCAGCGCATCTACGCGGGCACCAACGAAATCATGAAGGAAGTGATCGCGTGGTCGCTTTGAGGACTCCCTCTCCCCTTGTGGGAGAAGGCTGGGGTGAGGGGGAAGCTCGCAGCAAGAAAACCGCCCCTCACCCTGCCCCTCTCCCACGAGGGGAGAGGGGACCTTGTTTGATGAGTGGCCGAATTTTTGAGACAGCATGAGGGCAGAAGCAGCCCTGTACCAAGCCCGGAGAAAACAATGAGCTGGATAGAAAACCAAGGCAGTACTACATCACATCCCCTGACCGAGGCGGAACGCAATCGCATGTTGGTGGAGTGGAACCGGACGGAAGCGCTGTTCGCCGAACGAGAGCTCTGCTTGCATCAACTGTTCGAGGTGCAGGCGGCGATTCATCCCAATTGGCCGGCCGTGGCCTTCGAGGGGGAGCGCATCAGTTACGGCGAGGCCAATCTTCGGGCCGATCATCTGGCGCGGCGGTTGCGCCGTCTGGGCGCTCGGCCCGATGTGCCGGTGGCCCTGTGCCTGGAGCGGTCCATCCACATGGTGGTGGGCCTGCTGGCCATTCTCAAGTCGGGCGCGGGCTATCTGCCGATTGATCCTGCGCTACCCGCGGAGCGCATTGCTTTCATGCTGGAGGATGCCCATTCGCCGCTGCTGCTGACCCAGACTGCCCTGGTCGCCAGCCTGCCCGCCGGAAATGCGCAAGTGCTCTGCATCGATAGCGCCGAGCTCGACGGTCAGGGGGATGCTTTGGACGATGCGGATGCCGAGGGCGAGTATCCGCAGCCCCATCCCGGCAGTCTTGCCTACGTCATCTACACCAGCGGCTCCACGGGGCAGCCCAAGGGCGTTTGTATCGAGCATCGCAACATCGTCAATTACGTGCTGGGCGTGACTGAGCGCCTGCGTCTGGAGCCGGGGATGCGTCATGCCATGGTGTCCACCCTGGCGGCGGACCTGGGCAATACGGTGCTCTATCCCGCGCTGGTCACGGGCGGCTGCCTTCACGTGATTGCCCAGGCCCGCAGCGAAAACCCCGAACTGCTGGCGGAGTATTTCGAGCAGGAGCACATCGACGTGCTCAAGATCGTGCCATCCCATCTGGCAGCGTTGCACAGCGTGCGCCATCCCGAACGCATCATGCCGCGGCGGCGTCTGGTGCTGGGCGGCGAGGCATCGCGCCTGGACTGGATTGACCGACTGCGCAAGCTGGCGCCCGCCTGCGAAATCTTCAATCACTATGGCCCCACCGAAACCACCGTGGGGGTGCTGACCTTTGACGTGGGGCGCGGTCCCTTGCCGTCCACCGCGAGCGACACGCTACCCCTGGGGCGGCCTCTGCCCAATTGCCGCATCTATCTGCTCGACGCCGAAGGCGAACCCGTGCGTCAGGGCGAGCTTGGCGAGCTGTGCATCGGCGGCCACGGCGTGGCGCGGGGCTACTTGTTCCGACGCGAACTGACGGCGGAGAAGTTCCGCGCCGATCCCTTCTCCACGGAGCCGGGAGCGCGGCTCTATCGCAGCGGCGATCTGGCCCGTTGGCTGCCCGACGGCAGCGTGGAGTTCTGCGGACGCATCGATCATCAGGTGAAGATCAACGGCTATCGCGTGGAGCTGGGGGAAATCGAATCGACCCTGGCGCGGCATCCCGGTGTCGCGGAGGCCTTGGTGGTGCCCCAGGAAAATGGAGAGGGACAGAAATCCCTGGTCGCCTACGTGGTGCCGCACCGCGCCGATCAGCCTTTGTGGAACGCCGCGTCTCATCTGCTGCCCGACGGTGCGCCCGTGGCCCATCTCAACAAGAACGAGACGGACTACATCTACAACGAAATCTTCGTGCTTCAGGCCTATCTGCGCCACGGCATCACCTTGTCCGAAGGCGACTGCGTGTTGGATGCGGGCGCCAACATCGGCCTCTTTAGCGTGTTTGCCTGCCGCCTCGCCAACAAGTTGAAGCTGTTCTCCTTCGAGCCCAACCCCGCTGCCTACGCTTGCCTTCAGGCCAACGCCGAAGCCTGGGGCGGCAACTGCGAAGTGCAATGTCTCGCCCATGGTCTCTCCCGCGAAAACAAGTCGGCGGAGCTGACTTTCTTCGAGGGCCTGTCCCTGCTCTCCGGCTTCTATGCGGATGCCGCCACCGAGAAGGAGGTGGTGCGCAACTACGTGGCGAACCAGGATCCAGGGGTGAGCGACGATCCTGCCCTTGAGGCGGAAGTGGGCCGCATGATCGACGACCGCTTGCGTGCCCGCACCGTGTCCGCCCAATTACGCACCTTGTCTCAGGTGATCGCCGACCATGGCCTGGAGCAAATCGACCTGCTCAAGATCAACGTGGAGAAGAGTGAGCTGGACGTGCTGCTGGGGCTGGGGACCGACGACTGGCCGAAGCTGCGCCAACTGGTGATCGAGGTGGACCGGCAAGAGAACCTGGAGCCCATCACCGCGCTGCTACAGCGCCACGGATTTCAGGTGGTGGTGGAGCAAGACCCGCTGCTGCAAAACACCGATCTTTGCTACGTCTATGCCAAGCGGCCCTGGGCGGCGGCAGCGGAGGGCGCTTATCCGCGCCCCGTCCCCGCGCCCGATGGGACGGTGCTGACGCCCATGTCCCTGCGTCGCCATCTGGCGGACACGTTGCCGCCCTACATGCTGCCCGCCGGCTTTGTGCTGCTGGAAAAATTTCCCCGCAACGCCAACGGCAAGATCGAACGGCGCGCGCTGCCGCCTCTGACCCTGGGCGAAACCTCCGGCGCTCGTTCTCTGGCTGCGCCGCGGAACGAAACCGAGCAGCGGTTGGCGGCCATCTGGCGCGAGTTGCTGCAGGTGGAGGCCTTGGGCATCGAAGACGATTTCTTCGACATGGGCGGGCAATCGTTGCTGGCCATCCGCGCCGTGGCCCGCATCCGGGAGGCATTTGGGGTGGATCTGCTGCTGCGCAATCTGTTCGAGCATCCCACCATCGCCGGCTTGGGCACGGTGATCGACGAACTGCTGTGGGTGGCTCAAGGGCAATCGGTTTCAGGCAGTGGCGAGCGGGAGGAGATCGAGCTGTGAACGTGGCGCCCTTTCTTGAAGCCCTGCGCCAGCGCGACATCCGCGTGTGGGCCGAAGGGGATAGGCTGCACTGCGATGGCCCCCCGGGATCCCTCACGCCGGAACTGCGTGAGCAGTTGCGTGCGGTGAAGGAATCATTGCTGGAGTTTCTCCATGGGGCCCAACACCTCGCCGATCAGCTCCAGGCGCTCGTACCTCTGACGCCCAGAATGTCCTCTGGGTCGGCTTCGGATAGGCCGCCGCTGTTTGGCGTTGGCGGCCACAACGGCGACGTGTTCTGCTTTCGCGGGCTGGTTCGTCATCTCGGCCCGGAGCAGCCCTTCTACGGCTTGCAGCCGCCGGGCGCGGACGGTCGCGGCGAACCGCTGACGCGGGTGGAGGATCTGGCCGCGTACTTTGTTGAGCAAATCCGCGCCTTCCAGCCTGAGGGGCCTTATTACCTGGTGGGCTATTGCGCTGGCGGCACCATTGCTTTTGAGATGGCGCAGCAGTTGCGGCGTCTGGGCGCATCGGTGGGGCTGTTGGCCTTGATCGGCAGCCCCCATCCCCATCAGTTCCGGCGGCTGCCCAAGCTGCGTCGTGGCCTCAACGAGCAATGGCAGCGGCTCGCCAAGCACGCGGCGGGGGTTGGCACCGGCAGCCTCGCGGATCGGCGTCGCTATCTGGCCGTGATCCAGGCCGAACATCGTGAGCGCCAGCGAGAGGAAGCGCTGGTGGCCGTCGATCCTGCGCTGTTGGCCCGTGCGCGTTTGGAGACGATCACCTTGCAGGCCTTGGCCCGCTACGAGTTGGAGCCCTACGAGGATCGCATGGTGATCTTCCTGCCCAGTTGCGATTGGATGCAGCCGGGGGGATTGGCGGCCCGGTGGATGCTGGCGGCGCGAAGCGTGGAGGAGCACTACGGCCCCGAGGGAAGCGATGGCGACACGATACTGCGCGATCAGCATGCGGAGGCCTTCGCCGCGATCTTCCGCCCTTGTGTCGATATCTATCTCCACGCCGATCTCAACAACCGCTCGAGGCCCCTTGCTCCCCCTACGGCCGCCGTGCCGTCGCCTCTCGCTGACGCCCCTATCCCATCAACACCCATGACCATGGGGCCTATGACATCTGGCCCCATGGCCGAATCCGCTTGATGCGCCTTGCAATGTCCGAAGGGAACCCTCTCATGATCATCTCCGCCCACCAGCCCCATTTCCTGCCCTGGCTCGGCTATCTGGACCGCATGATGCGAGCCGATCTGTTCGTGCTGCTGGACCACGTTCAGTTCGAGCGGGCAAACTACCAGAACCGTACGGCGATCCGCTTCAATGGCCGCAGTCAGCTCGTCACCGTGCCGGTGCAGCAGTTCTCCCAGAAGGAGCGGGTCATCGACAAGTTGATCGACAATCCGCCCACCACCGATCTGCGCTGGTGGGGTAACAACCTCTATGAAACCCTGCGCCACGCCTATCGCCGCGCACCGTTTTTCGATCTCTACGCGCCTTCCCTCAAGGCCATTCTCGATCGGCGCTACACCCATCTGGTGGACCTTAATCAGGCCATGCTCGATTTTCTGCGGGAGGTGCTGGACATCCGCACGCCCCTGGTTCGCAGCAGCGATCTAGTGCTGGATGGGATGAAGTCCGAGATGATTCTCAACATGTGCCAGGTGCTCGGCGCTGACGTGTATCTGGCCGGCATGGGCGCCTCGCGCAACTATCTGGATCGGGAGGCCTTCGAGCAGGCGGGCATCCGCCTCGCTTTCCAGGAGTTCCGCCATCCCCTGTATTCCCAATGCGGCAAGGAGCCGTTCATCAAGGGCTTGTCGGCAGTGGACCTGCTGTTCAACCACGGCCCCCAAAGCGCAGCCCTGTTGCACAACCTGGTGGAGGCCGAGGGCGCAAGCCCCAAGGAAGCCGCTACGATCCGCGTGCTAGAGCCTGCCTTGGAAAATGGTCTCATCCAGCAGCCTGGATTTGCTGCCGTTCCTGCTGAGATTTAGGGACATGCGGATTCTGTTGATTCGGTTCGGGCTGAGCCTGTCAAAGCCCTCGCGCAACAGGGCTTGCACTTCGGGCTTGCACTTCGACAAGCCTGTCCTGCGCTCGCCGAAGGGCTCAGTGCGAACGGACTTGTTCGGTGCTTCATTAGCAAGCTTCGGAGTCATGCTGTGGCCATCATTCTGATCGTGGATGCGGAAAGCGCCAGCCGCAGTTTCTTTGCCTGGTTGCTGGGGCAGCACGGCCATCGTGTCATCGAGGTCGGTAGTGGTGAGGATGCTCAGACCTTGCTGGCGGTGGAGCGTCCCAACCTGATCCTGGCCGACATCTTGATGGCGGCGCCTGCGGGCTATCGCCTGGCATTGCACGTGGCGGGGCTGCATGGACCAAAGCCGGCGCTGGTGTTCCATGCGCCCACCTGCGTGGCGTCGGAAGCGGGCGCCCTGGCCTTGGCCTGCGGTGTGCGTCATGTCGTTAGCGCCAAGGCCGATCCCGATCATCTGACGACGACCATCGAGCAAGCGCTTGCGGCGCCGACATCTGAGCCTATTGCCAACCCCGACGTGCTGTGCGCGTGTCTGCACGCACTGGCAAGTGCGCTGCATCGCTGGGTGTCCCTGTTGGAAGCGAGCAATGTCTGGTTGGAGCAGCAGGCCTCGGAGTGGGCCGAGCAATTGGATTCGGCGCGAGATGCCCTGAGCCTGGAAGTGAGCAAGCGTCTGCAACAGGAGCAGGCCTTGAACGAGGCCAACCGCCAATTGCAGGCCCAGGTGGTGCGCGATCCACTCACCGGGCTCTACAACCGGCGGTATCTGGAAGAGTCCCTGGCTCGGGAGGAAAGCCGCGCCCGACGCAGCATTCAGCCTCTGGGCATCATGATGATCGACATCGATCATTTCAAACGCTACAACGACAACCACGGCCACGCGGCGGGCGACCAGGTGCTGAGGCACGTGGCGCGTCAGATGGAATGCCTGGCGCGGAACGAGGATATTCTTTGTCGCTACGGCGGCGAAGAGTTCGTGCTGGTGATGGCCAACGCTTCGCCGGAAACTCTGCGCGAGCGGGCAGAGGAACTGCTGTCCGGCGTGGGGCAGCTTTCCTTGCAGCATGAGGGCCGTCCCCTCGGGGCACTGACGCTATCCATCGGCATTGCGATTTTTCCCACCGATGCGGAGAGCGCCGCCGAAGTCCTGGCCGTGGCCGATGCCGCCATGTACCAAGCCAAGAGCGCCGGAAGAAATCGCGTGGTGGTAGGAGGGCGGCAGCAGGCCAAAGGCACCGAACAGGAGGTTGCTTGATGGTCGGCCAAGGACTGAGGCCAATGTTTCAATGTGCGCCAAAAGACCGAGTGAGGTGATTCAAATGTCCTCCCGATTGGCAATGAACATCAGCTTGTCATTCCGGCGGAAGCCCACTGCTGTCCGGAATAATTTTCGAGAACCTTCCGAAAATGCAGGCAGGTATAGCGATTAGGTCTTTGCTGCTGCGAATGGACTCAAAACTGCGGCGGTATTCGATTTGGGGTCTAGCCATAAAACTTCGTCATTCCGGCGAAGGCCGGAATCCAGGGGGGCTTGCGGCGCTTCCTGGATCCCGGCTTTCGCCGGGATGACGGCTCGCTATCGTTTTTTTCGCGCACTGCTGTCCGGAATAGTTTTCGAGAACCTTCCGGAAGAGCAGGTAGGTACAGCGATTCTGGCCTTGCAGCTTGGCACAGACTCAAAACTACGCAGGTTCGATTTGATCGCCGGCCATAAATTTCGTCATTCTGGCTTTCGCCCACTGCTGTCCGGGATAATTTTTGAAGCTCTCGGGGCTCTCGCTGCTGGCGTGTCATTGCAAGATATCTCCCTTCCGATGACTCGAGACTCTGACGTGACGATTTGAACGCGGCCTACACCCCGCTCAACCGTTCGCCCAGAGGTATAGAAGGGCGAGTTACGGCACGGTGG
>DASUJA010000159.1:0-17204 GCA_036279515.1 Rhodocyclaceae bacterium
CCACTCCACCTACACCGGCAAGCCGCCCGACGAGCCGGCCATGCTCGGCGTGGCCCTGAACGAAGTCTTCGTGCCCCTGCTGCAAAAGCAGTTCCCCGAGATCGTGGACTTCTACCTGCCGCCCGAAGGCTGCTCCTATCGTATGGCCGTGGTGAGCATCAAGAAGCAGTACCCCGGCCACGCCAAGCGCGTCATGTTCGGCATCTGGAGCTTCCTGCGCCAGTTCATGTACACCAAGTTCATCATCGTCGTGGACGACGAAGTGGACACGCGAAGCTGGCAAGAAGTGATCTGGGCCATCACCACAAGAATGGACGCCACCCGCGACACGCTGCTGGTGGACCACACCCCCATCGACTACCTGGACTTCGCCAGCCCCGTCGCCGGCCTGGGCAGCAAGATGGGCCTCGACGCCACCAACAAATGGCCCGGCGAAACCCAGCGCGAATGGGGCCGGCCTATCGTGATGGACGAGGCGGTGAAGCAGCGAGTGGACGGGATGTGGGAGGCGTTAGGGTTGTAGGTGTGACACGCCCCGAAAAACAAAAGGCGCAGTTCATTGTGAGCTGCGCCTTTTTTTCGGAGGGCTGCGATCGTCCCGAAGCTGCCTGACGACAAGTGGAAACGCGATGGCGGCTCCACGGCGATAGCCGTCATCGTCCCGCTTTTGCCCTATAGGGTGCTTGAGGATCCGCAGAGCAACTTTCCATATAGAGATTACGCGGACCGAAGCTTTGCCAGTGTGTCGATGGATAATGACAAGGGGATATAATGAGAGTTCGGCAGCATCCATCCAAATCAAGGAGCAATCATGCGGTTATCTGTGCTTAGCCTTCTATTCGCTGTCACAACTGCAGCCACGCTCTCTTCTGCCGCGGAGGACAACAAGCTCTTAGGTTGCTGGAAACTTGAAGAGCTGCGGGACTATTTTGCCAACGGCGAAACCCATGAGCGCAGAATCCCAGATTGCTTTACGTTCTTTGATGACAGGGTTCAGACAACTTCGTGTGGCAAGCCGTTTAGGCGCATCACAGATGAATACTCTCTGGGAGACCCGGGCACGATTACCTATAAGCGGAGGTCGAGCGAATTCTCCCTGAATGGCGAGATTCTTCTTGTGACGACGCAGTTGAAGCCGAGTGCAAAGGCATCTCCGGACAAAGCCCAAACAAGACTGGAAGCCAAGCTCATGCGCCTACCCAAGAGCAGTTTGAATGAGTGTCTGCCAGCACCTATGACCGTATCCAAGGAAGAGTTCTTCAAGATGTTTCACGTGTCGGATTTGGTGATTTCTTACCTTGAATCATCAGTTCGGTCAATGTTGATTCTGCAGTTTACCCGTGAGGAATTCAGAACAAAGATCCCTGAAGACTCGCTAAGTAGCGAGGACCTAAAGAGATTGCTCGTAGAGATCGACAAGATCGCGAATGACGCCGTGAAATCTGTTCGCCCGATATTAGAGAAGGACAGAGCGAAGATCGCCGATGTCTATTTCTCACCCGGCCATTTCGGGAACTACATTGATGACAATCTCGCCTTAGAGGATCGCAAGCAATGGGCTGAAAATGCGGTGCAAGAAATTCTCAGCAGTCAGCGAATGTCGGGTTACTTCGTAGTGATTTCGGCGTTTTCGCCGAAGTTGCTGGGATCATTTCGCGACCAGACACGCAATCGCGTAGTCTCTGACTGGGGATTAGGACGCTCGTACGAACTTGACCGAGAACTTCTTATCGCATTTTCCGAATCGCCTGCCGTTCTGCAACTCTTACCAAACCGGGATGAAGTGGCACGCAACGGCAAGCTTGGCCTGAAGAACGCAAAGGAGGCGGAGTCGAAACTGATTTCCGGTCTGGACGGGAATCTAGAGAGAGCGGTTCAATTGACCGCAAACACTCTGCAAACCCGTCATGGTCAAGCTCTTTTACCTGAAGAGACGCAGAAAGCAGCACGCGAAGCAATCAGCGTTTTGGCGAGGCGGCTGAGGTTGCTGAACCCCGTTGCATGGGAATCAGGTGAGCCCGACAGCGGGCCGTGCTCGAAGGGCAATCTCGATCAGAAGTCGCTTGTGGGCAGCAATGGAGACTGGAAGAAGATTAGGACTCTCGATGGGGCGCCCATTGTGCTGGGCTCCTGGGGCCACTACGCAGCATTCACTAGATTCGCATACTGCGACTCTCCCAGGAACTTCAAGGCGGCACGAAGAGTTCTTGGAGATATCGTTGCGCTCGACGCCCCTCCAATGGGGCATGGAAAGGAGTGCGAGTTGGCACATTGGTATCGATATGGGATTGGAGGCGAAAAGTCGGAAAGCAAGGCGGCTGCTTTGGAGAAGAGGTTCGAGGCATGGGCTGCCGGTTCCGGGCGTACAGGTCAAAGATGCGCTCCCCAAAGTCGAATTGACCCACGAGATCCTTGGAAGGATCTCAATTAGAACCGGACTCATAGCGAACGCACTTGGTGATGTCGCTCGACATTCGCCCTGAGTCCGTTTTTCCGCCGTTGCCGACGTTCTAAAACGATCTGATTGGCCGCCTGGAAGCTCCGCACCTGGCCGAATGCTGGCCTCCTCCCGATCCTCATCAACTCAGTCGACACCCCCCCTACCCCTTCTCACCCCCATCCTTCCCCGGTGGCGCTGCGGGCGGCACGACGGGCGGTTTGCTCGGCGCGGTCTTTGCCGCTGCCTTCTTCCTCTTGCGGCGTTTGCGTTCGATCAGGTAGTCCTGGCGCATGTGGGCCAGGTCGGCCAGTGCCAGGGCGATTTGGAAATTGGCCGTGCCTTCCCGGATCATGCCTTTGGCGTCAGGGGCGCCAGCGGGGAGGCCAGTGAGGATTTCCATGGCGTCGTCGATGCCGGTCACGGGCCAGATGTGAAAGCGGCCTTCCTTCGCCGCCGCAACGACTTTTTCTTTCAGCATCAGGTGGCAGACGTTGGTGGCGGGGATGAGCACGCCCTGGTCGCCGGTGAGTCCGCAGGCGGCGCAGATGTCGAAGAAGCCTTCGATCTTTTCGTTGATGCCGCCCCCACGCCTTCCACGCCGTCGGAGGATTGCTCGAACACCAAACTGGCCTTGAGCGAGAGGGGCAGGGTGCGGCTGAACTCGCCGAGCGGGAAGAACTACACAACACCTTCGTCAATGACTACCTTCGCCTCGCCATTCTTGCGTCCACCTTTGTGGAGGCCGCTCTCCAGAAAGCGTTGCGGCGAAGAGCAGCGTCGCCCCTCTGTGGCCAGTCATGTTTGCAAAGGGTTAAAGGCCGCTAACAGAGCACTGCCGTCCGAGGAATGCCGTTCAGGCAGCAATCGGTCAGAGCTGACGTTGGTGTTTGAGACATCACGCTCGTCGGACGCCTTGGCTATGCCGAACGACCTTAGGCTGCCGACTGGATAGCGAATAACTCGCCCTATCCATGCGTCTCATGGTGCGCGCCGACTGGCGCATGACTTTCCAATGCTACCGGCAACGATGAGGTGCCAGAGTTGCGACCGGCGACGTTGTTGGTCGCAATAGTCTGAGCGACTCTCGATAGAGGAAATAGAAATGCGCAATGTGCTTGCCCTCGATCTGCAAGGAGGCCAGGTGGATCAATTTCAGGAGTTGGCTTCGGCTGGTTTCGTGATTCACCGTGTCGGTACGGTATCGGCCGCGAGGAAGATCCTGCTCGCGGAGCATTGCAGCGTAGGCTTGGTGGTTTTCGATGAGGCGCCGCTCCGGATCCGGGCTGAAGTCGAGCGGCTCATTGCCAGCGCCCCCACAACCGAGTGGATCGCCGTCGTCTCGCCTCAATCCGTCGAGTCGGCGGATCTCACGGCCTTTCTATTGGAGGAATTTCACGACTATCACACGCTGCCCATCGATCCTCGGCGCTTGACCATAGCCATTGGCCATGCCTGTGGCAAGGCTCGTCTGCGCCGCGCCCTGATCAAGGAGCGACCCCACGCCGGCCAGTTCGGCATCGTCGGTACCAGTCCGGTCATGTCGGCCTTTTTCCGCCAGATGGAAAAGGTGTTCGATGAGGATGTCCCCATCCTCATCGGCGGCGAGTCAGGTACAGGCAAGGAGCTGGTGGCCAGATCCATTCACCAAAATTCGCGTCGCTCCAGTGCTGCCTTCGTCGCGGTCAACTGCGGTGCCATTCCGGGCAGCCTGATTCAGTCCGAACTGTTCGGCCACGAGAAGGGCGCGTTCACAGGTGCTGCTCAGCAGAAGATCGGTAGTGTCGAGGCTGCCGACGGTGGCATCCTGTTTCTGGATGAAATCGGCGATCTCCCCCTCAGCTTGCAGGCCAATCTGCTGCGTGTGTTGCAGGAGCGAACCGTAACGCGTCTCGGCTCGACGCGCAGCGTTGCCGTTGATTTCCGACTCATCGCAGCGTCCCACGTGGACTTGCAGCAGGCGGTCCGTGCCGGCACATTTCGTCAGGACTTGTACTACCGGCTCAATGTCATTCAGTTGCAGTTGCCACCGCTACGGGATCGTCACGGCGATGCGCGCCTGTTGGCGGAAAGGGCGCTTCAACACATCTTGTCCGTCAAGCCCCGGCGCCGGGTTGCCGGATTCAGCACGGAAGCGCTACGGGCGATAAGTGCGTATCACTGGCCGGGCAATGTTCGCGAATTGATCAACCGCGTTCATCGAGCGGCCATCATGAGCGACGGCCGCCTGATTAGCGCCGATGATCTGGGGCTGGGGAACATGGTCCTGCAACGCCCAAGCGTCACCCTTGAAGTTGGCCGCGCGTCATACGAGCGCGAACTCATCGAAGCCAGCCTGCGCGCCAATGGCAACAACATCACTAAGGCCGCCCAACAACTGGATATCTCCAGGGTCACGCTCTACCGAACGATGAGCAAACTCAATATTGCGCTCGGTCCCAGCGGGCGCGGCTCGGCGTTGCTCGCTGCCGAATAGATACCTGATACCAGTAGCCGGAATAGCGGTATTCGGGGATACCCTGATTTGGAGAGTCCATTCAGTATGCAGCGTCATCTTATTAACCGGAGAGTGTGATGGTGCGCAGTTCGCATTGGTGGCATGGACTCTGGGGACGCCATTGCGGCAGCGCCCTGTTCCTGATGTGCAGTGGCCTTGTGCATGGAGCAGATCTGACGGCAGATCAGGAACAGGTTCTGCGGTCACAGATCGATGAGCAGAGCAAGCGTCTGGAATCTCTCCGATTGCAGATGATGGATGCCGAAGTCAAATTGACCGAAATCCGGCAGCAGATGAATGCACCCCATGGCGGCACGACAAGCCCAGGGCCTGCCAAGGGCACGACGTCGTCCGTGGCGCCCCAGGCATCGTCCGAAGCGACGGCTCTCGTCACACAGGACACCGCGCCGCCCACGGACGGACGGCCGCAGCAGGTGGCGCAGATATTTGAACAACCGGGCGTGCTGACGCCTAAAGGCCAGGTGGTGCTGGAGCCTGCTATGCAGTATGGCTACTCATCGAGCAATCGCGTGTCGATCGTCGGCTACACCATCATCCCGGCATTGACCATCGGCCTCATCAATGTCGTCGAAGTCAAGCGCAATACATTCACAGGCAGCCTGACCGGCCGCTGGGGCATCACCAATCGCCTTGAGCTTGAAGCCAAGCTGCCATACGTCTATCGGTCGGATGATGTTCTGTCGCGCCCCATCAATAGCGGTGCCAGCAGCGATCAATTGTTTTCGAGCACGGGTCGCGGTATCGGCGATGTCGAAGTCACCGGGCGCTACCAATTGAACAACGGCGGTTTGGACAGCCCGTACTATGTTGGCACGCTACGGTTCAAGAGCCGTACCGGCAAGGATCCTTTTGAAGTACTGACAGACACCCTATCGGCGCCTAGCGTGGTTTCCAATCAGATACAGAAGGAATTGCCCACAGGATCGGGTTTCTACACCCTGCAACCTGGCTTGACCGTTCTCTATCCGACGGACCCTGCCGTATTCTTCGGCAGCGTGAGCTACCAATACAACTTCAAGCGCTCGGGCGTGACCATGAATACGACGCAGGGTCCGTTGTCGATAGGTGACGTCAAGCCAGGGGATGTGCTGGGATTTAACTTTGGCATCGGCCTTGCGCTCAATGATCGTTCGTCGTTCAGTATCGGCTACGACCACGCATCGGTGGGCAAGACAAGGATCAATGGAACAGATGCACTCAATTCCGTGCGCACCGAGTTGGGAACGCTGCTGCTCGGCTACGCTTACCGCATCAACAATACGACATCGCTCAACGTCTCAGTTGGCGTGGGCGTCACGCGGGATACCCCGGATGTGACCCTGTCGGTGCGTCTACCAATGACGTTCTAGCGCCGCGCCGCACCTGCGCGGCTGTTGCGGCTTGCCACCTGTTGCGCCACACCTGCTGCGCCATTGACGACCACCGTGTCACCCGTGGTCGTCAATGGCGCAACGAGTTCAGGATTCCGTCTTGAATGGCGGATAGCATGGACATCGCGCGCAATATCTGCATGCTGTTTACGTTGGCGTTGATGGTGGTGATGGCCTGGATGTTCTGGTTGTTCAAAGTGTTCTGGATGATCGTCCCGCCAAGGATGGGATTGCCCTCGTGCACGACATTGTTGCCAGAACCGTTCTGGATGACGCTGAGGGCGCTGGTCGTTGTCGATGGGGCTGGAGACGAGGCTTGAGGCAACGAGGCTTGAGGCGACGAGGCTTGGGGCAACGAGGCTTGGGGCAACGAGGCTTGGGGCAGCGAGGCTTGGGGCAGCGAGGCTTGGGGCGACGAAGCTTGGAGCGACGAAGCCTGGAGCGAAGCGTCTCCCGCGCCGGCTACCGGCAGGAGGTTCTTGATGTTGAGGACCGTTGCGGCGACTAGGCTGCCATTGACATAGATCGCCCTTTCGATGCCGAAGGAAAATTGCAGATTGCTTCCCGCGATGTCAAAGCCCCCACGAACCTCGTCGAGCATCGCGGCATCAAGGGCTGTGAGCGACAGACCCAAGGGGTTCAACAAGCGGTCGGACCCCGGCATCGGCGACGCTGTGTCCGCCGTCGATGTCTCCTCAGCGAGTCCGCCTGCATAGATAGTCACCACCGCGGGATAGCCGACTGCTTCGACGACAACTCCGTCCCGGACACCGAGGCACGCAGACGGCGGGGTCGTGTCCACGCACATGCTGGGCGGTGTCACCTCGTCGTCACCGGCAAGGGCAAGCTGATGTATCTGGCCGAAGAACGGCAGCTCAAAACTGCCCGCCCAACTCTGTAGGGTCAGAGCAACGCTGACGCTAACCAACGTTTTTGAAACTTTTAGTGCGGGCATTATTGTAGGTTCCTTCAGAAATCGGCCGGACCGTGCTTGTCCAGCCCGAGGTTGGCGCCGTTTCCATAGACGCCGCTACCCAGGGGCGCATGCGGGGCCGCCCTCCAATCGAGATCATCATTGAAGCGAGCCACTTCCTGTTTGTTCCTGACTACGAACAGCACCTGATTGACCCACAGCTTTCGGAATTTGCTTTCAGGCATGGCTCTTGTACCTGTCGCCGGATCGCCGATCAGAACGCGTCCATTACGCACACCTTTAACCACGATGAAATGCTGATAGCCGCGTTCCTTGATTAGGGCGATGGCCGGAATTCTCGCAACAACGAGCTTGTCGACATCTGCCACATAGCCATCCGCCTGAAAGTTGTGGGCTGCGAGGTAGTTCTTGATATCGAGAAGTGAGAAGCCTTCCTTCTTGATTTTTGCCTGGTCGCCGCGCGCGAACATTGCGCTGAAGGTCTCTTGCTCGCTGACCGGGTAGCTGTAGTGGTATGTCAGCAGCGTGGCCAGCGCGGCAGAACCGCAGCTGTAGTCGTATTGCTGGTGGACGGTCCTCTGGAAATGAGTCTCCTTGAGGCTGGCAACCGGCACATGGAAGGCCCCACCGGCTTGCATTGGCACATCGGCCACTCCGCCCGTGTCGGCCGCAGCAACCCATGATGCAGTGAACAGAGAGAGGGCGCAGAGCGCCCGGCCAGTTCTGTGTCTCATCATTGAACCTGTAGGTTGATGATGGTGGCATTCTGGATCAGTACATTGTTCCCAGAGTTCTGTACCACGGTTGAGAAACCGGCCGCTCCAGCGAATGAACCGTCGGTGATCAAGTTACTGCCGGTGCTCAGATTTGTCGCTTGGTTATTGCTCACCATGCCTTCGCTCTTCAGGTCATAGAAATTCAGCGCGGCACCGCCGCGCCAAGTGTCTAGGGTTTCGGCATCGACCGTGGCATTGGCAAACAGCCCGGACGGGGCTGGCTGTGCCTCGTCTTGTGCCGAGGCCGGAAGTGGCCAGTGAGTCATGCCCATGTACAGCGCGCCCAACGCCAACCAACGGGATTGAGGAATGCGTTTCACGTTGCTTTCCCTTCAAGAATTTCGCCAGGAAAGTCCCGGAATCGATGGCTCGACCCCGGGACCGGGCTCACCGATCAGCGTCCCAGCGACAGGTTGGACTGAACATTGACTGCCGTCTGCACCAGCGCATTGATGCCGCTGTTCTGTACGGCCGTCATGATCCCCGCAGCGGACTGGCCGACGGAGCTCATGGTGTTGGACATGTTGAACACGCCCGCATCAACCATGTTGGTGCCGCCATTGCCGCCAGCGCCACCCGCAGCACCGTTGCCGGCACCAGCCATGGCATGTCCGCCGGCACCGCCGTTGCCGCCGGTACCTCCCGCACCACCCGTGCTCTTACCGCCCTGTGCATTGCCGTTGGAGGCCGTTGCAGTCGCGTTGCCGCTTGCCGCATTGCCAGTCGTCGCGGCACCGCCAACCCCGCCGTTTCCGGCGGTGTTGGTCGCCGAAGCCCCAGCAGCGCCTGCGCCACCGGCATTCACGGCCATACCGCCATTGCCGCCCTTCGAGGTCGCGGTTCCAGAGCTAGCCGTGGAAGTGCCCGTATTGGTACCGCCGGTGGAACTGGCGGCGCCGGAGGTGGCTGCCCCGCCTGTAGAAGTGGCGACGCCAGTCGCGGCACCGCTTGCAGCCTTCGTCGTGCCATTAGAAGCCGTGCCACCGCTCGAGGTTGCCATCCCAGCGGCATCTCCGGCCTTCGACCCTGCCGTGCCGGTGGCGGTACCGCCGGTGTTGCTTGCTGCCTGCGTATTGGCACCAGAGGTCGAAGTACCACCGACCCCCGCTGACGATCCGCCGGTCGTTGACGAACCGTTCTGGGCAAGACCGCCGTTGCCGCTCGGTTCAGGCGGAACGGCAGTACCGCCCGCGCCGCCCGTTGCGGTATTGGTGGAGGTAGTCGCACCCACGTTGCCGCCGGTCCCGTTTGCGTTGGCACCGCCGGTTCCACCGCCCTGTAGGGAATCAGCCAAGCCACCGAGGGACGCATTTGTGGCCGTGGCCGAGCCAGCCTGGGACGCCTGGGTCGCGCCGGATCCACCACCCGTGGCCGACGGAGTGCTGCTTGCCGCACCGCTTCTATTCAAATCGACCGATACCGCCAAGCCCCCCCTTGCGGTACTGGTGGCGGTGGACCCGGTAGCCGTTTGCAGGTTGGCAGACGTGGCGCTGCCGCTGCTGGCTGACGGATTGCCGCCGTTGGCGCTGGCGTTCGAGGCCAAGCCGCCAGCACCGCCAGCACCGCCTGTTGCATTTCTGGCATAGCCGCCATTGCCGCCATTGGCGCCATTGGCCAAGTTGCCGGCTGCGCCCGAAGTTGCAGGACCGGCATTGACGTTGCCATTGCTGGCATTGGCAGGGCCGGATGCACCGCCGTTGCCGCTGTTGCTGCCGTTGCCGCCGGCGCCGCTAACGGCAACGCCGCCGACACCGGCACCGCCCGCTCCGCCGTTCGAGCCGTTCGCATTGCCCTGGTTGACGGCATTGTTGCCGATGCCGGATACGGTATTCCCGGTCACCGTGCCGTTCAAGTTGACCTTGGCGATCGCCCTGCTGGAGTTGAACGCATTGGTGAAAGTCGAGGTCGCGTCGCCGTTGTTCGTGGCGCTGCCACTGCCTTGCACCTGCGCCTGGCCGTTGTCGCCATAGTGGCTACCGCTACGTTTGTCGTTGCCCTGGTCCGAGTTGTCGGTGTTGTACGCGTTCTCAGCAACCGAATTTCCATTCGCTTGAGAGTTGTCGCTGGCTTGCGGGCTCTGATTGCCGCCTTGGGTCGATTTGGATATCGCGATCTGTTCAAACTGCGCGCTCGCGGGAGGGGGCGTTGCCGAATCTGCGGGGGGAGCGTTGACGGTAACGGCGGTAGCGGTATTGGTCGCGGCGGCCCAGACGGGGGCTGATCCGTAGGCAAGCGCAATTGCGGTCGCCAAGATTGTCTTCTTCATGTGCTTTCTCCTGTTCGGACGATTTGGTGACCACCGCACCATGCGGCGTCCCCGCTCCTCCATCCGCAATGCACGTGCCACCGGGAAGACGGAAGCCCAAGCCGTTGTTTAATCGGAGTAACCGCCGTTTCCCGTCCAGGCTCGACGACCTCCTGTCCTGCCTAGCTGTAAAGCCTCTGAAACAGCCGAGCCGTTCGGGCGGTAGCGCAAGTGGCGGGGAACCGTTGAGGGAGAGGGACGGGGCGGTGTTTTGGCTGTTTGTATCCAGGCCGATACACCTGACATGTCGAGTGACTGGGCCGTTGCCTGGGGAGCTATCGTTGACTTGGCGTTTCGGCCCACCAAATGGATGCGAAGCAGCGATTTCTCGGCTGCCGTCTTAGGCGCATTGGCTTCCCCGAATGGCCGCCGCAAACAGCGCAAATTCCGAGCGGGCGTAAATGGCCGAATGCAGCCTCTGCACGGCCCCCTTCCCGACCCTCATCACGCAGCAGCGACCACGCCCCTTATCCCTTCTCGCCCCCATCCTTTTCCGGTGGCGCTGTGGGCGGCACTGCGGGCGGTTTGCTCGGCGCGGTCTTTGCCGCTGCCTTTTTCTTCTTGCGACGTTTGCGTTCGATCAGGTAGTCCTGGCGCATGTGGGCCAGGTCGGCCAGTGCCAGGGCGATTTGGAAATTGACCGTGCCTTCGCGGATTATGCCTTTGTCGTCGGGGGCGCCGGCGGGGAGTCCGGCGAGGATTTCCATGGCGTCGTCGATGCCGGTCACGGGCCAGATATGAAAGCGGCCTTCCTTCGCGGCTGCGACGACTTCTTCTTTCAGCATCAGGTGGCAGACGTTGGTGGCGGGGATGAGCACGCCCTGGTCGCCGGTGAGTCCGCGTGCGTCGCAGATATCGAAGAAGCCTTCGATCTTTTCGTTGATGCCGCCCACGGCTTGCACGACGCCGAATTGATTGACCGATCCGGTGACGGCGAGGGATTGGCGGAGGGGCAGGCCCGATAGGGCCGAGAGCAGGGCGGCCAGTTCCGCCAGGGAGGCGCTGTCGCCTTCCACACCGCCGTAGGATTGCTCGAACACCAGACTGGCCTTGAGCGAGAGGGGCAGGGTGCGGCCGAAGCGGGAGGCGAGAAAGGACGAGAGGATGAGCACGCCCTTGGAGTGGATAGGGCCGCCCAGATCCACCTCGCGCTCCACGTCGATCACTTCGCCTTCGCCCATGCGCACGGTGGCGGTGATGCGTACCGGATGGCCGAAGGTGCCGTCACCCAGAGGCACCACGGCCAGCCCGTTGATCTGGCCCGCGTGGCTGCCCGTGGTATCCACCAGCCATTGGCCGCGCAGGATTTCTTCCTGGCTGCGTTGCCTCACCCGCTCGTGGCGGCGGCGTTGGGCGGCCAGGGCGGCTTCGATGTGTTCCCGCTCGATCAGCGGGGCCTGGGCGTGGGTGGCGAAGTGCTCCGCTTCCCGCATCAGGTTGTCCATGGGTTCGGTGCAGGTGGTCAGCCGTTCGGCGTCGTTGGCGAGGCGAGCGCCATGTTCGACGACACGCGCCACGGCTGCCGCAGTGAGCGGACGGCAGCCGCCACGGCGGGCCAGGGTGGCGATCAGGCGGGCATAGACCTGCGTGTTGTCGGGGCTGCGCTCCACCTCGCTTTCCATGTCGGCGTTGATCTTGAACAGGGCGGGAAAGTCCGGGTCCAGTTCCGACAGCAGGTAGTAGATGACGCGCTCGCCGATCAGCACTACCTTCAGATCCAGGGGCACCGGCTCGGGCTCCAGTTGCAGGGTGCCGCTGATGCCGATGAGCTCCGAGAGGGACTCGATCTTCACCTGCCCAGATTTGAGCGCGCGCTTGAGGCCGTCCCAGGCGTAGGGCTGGGTGAGCACCTTTATGGCGTCCAGCACCAGAAAGCCGCCGTTGGCTCGATGCAGGGCGCCGGCCTTGATCAGCGTGAAGTTGCTGATGAGCGTGCCCTGGTGCACCAGATGGTCGATGCGCCCCACCAGGTTTTGCAAGGTGGGGTGATCTTCCACCACCGCCGGGCGCCCCTCGCCGGGTGTGTTGGCTACCAGCAGATTGACCAGATAGCGCTGTATGGAAATGCTTCCGGAATAGTAGGTGGTCTCTTCATCTTCGTCGCTCTTGGTCGATTCGCGCAGCTTTTCACCGCTTTGCAGAATGTCCTGGAGCACGCCGTCGAGAAAGTTCACCACCTCGGGCAGATCGGCGTAGCTGGCTTTCAGCTCGTCGATCAGGTGCAGCACGGCCATGCGTAGCGCCTCGCTGCCGGCGGCCTTCATCTGGTTCTGCAACTCGCGGCGCCAGTGGGGAAACTCATTGACCAGCTTGTGCAGCCGCTCATGGAGGAGCTCCATGTGCTCGGCAAAGGCCTTCTGCTGCGCCTCGGGAAGCTTCTCGTACTCATCGGGGGAAAGGGGCGTCTCCTCGTCCTTCATGGGCGCGAAGACAAAGCCGTGGGGCGTGCGCAGCAACTGCACTTGGTACTGCTCCTTCGCCTCGCGGCCCAAGGCGTGCAGAGCATCGTCCTCCCTCTGCTTTTCCTCGGTCTGGAGGGATTCAATGCGCTCCCGATACTCGTCGCGCTCGAACACGGCGCCGATGGCGGGCGCCAGCTCATCCACAAAGCGCTGCATGTCGTCCCGCAGCTTCGCCCCGCGCCCAGCGGGGAGCTTCAGCAAGGGACAATGAGAAGCATTGGAAAAATCGTTGACGTAGCACCAGTCCGCAGGTGGCGTCCCGTTCTGCCGTTCCGCCTCCAGCAATTGCTTGACGATGGCGTGCCGCCCACTGCCGATATCCCCCAGCAGAAACAGGTTGTAGCCTGGCTGCTTGATGCCCAGCCCCAGCCCCATGGCCTCCACCGCCCGCCCATGAATTCGCGCCACCTCCACATCCGCCACCTCATCGGTGGTCGCAAAACCGAGAACGGCGGGATCGCAGGCCGTGTAAAGGGCCTCCAGAGCAAGGGGTGTGGGCGATGGCATTGGCTTAGGTCGGGTGGGTTCCTTCCTTCAAGGATAGTCGGAGAATTTGGAGTGGGTAGAGGCAGTTAGGGCAAGGCAGCCGCCCACATCCCGTCGAAATGGGGCTGGCCCACCGTCATGGGCGAGGTGATGAAGCAGCGGAGGAATGTTTTGTAGCGGACGCTTGGGGTTTAGCGCCGTAGTTCAGCTTCCAAAGCAGCCTCACAAGCAGCGTCGCCAAGAGCGACAGCAGCAACCACAGTGCCAGAGGCAAGCCATCCAGCAGTTCCCGATTGGGTGACGACAGCGCGGCGAGCGTTGCCGTAATCAGCGTCATGGGCAGCCCGAGAAGGAGCCCGATCTCGCCCGTCAGCCCCAATACGACGCCCAACAAAAATAGGGCTGACTCAAGCACGGCGATGCCTCCGTGAGTTGGGTGTCGGGTCCTCGCCATCCTCCCGTGAGCCGTCAGGACGGCATCGGGTGCCGTCTCGGTTAGACTCCATGTTTGTGCGGTTCCGTCCAAACCCACGTTCGCCGCGCCCGCTTTTTGGGCTGCCATCGGCGTGATAGCGGGACGGCCAAATGGCCTGAGGCGTCAGCCCGAGAAACTCGGCGATGAGGGCTTCGGCCTTGGGCCAGGGACGGACGAGCGCATTGCGCAGGGCATCGGCGCTGTAGCCGTAGGCAAGGGATAGCTGGCGGAGGTTGGACCCCCTCTTGCGGATGGCAGCCAGGATGTCGTGGCGATTCATGTCGTTGGGGTGGGCTTTTCGCTGCATGGCAAAGAGAAGATGCAAAAAGCATTGAATATGACGAAACCGATAATGTACCCCATAAGGGTACCTGTCAATACCCAATCGTATTTCATTGGGGCGTGGTTCATGGAGCCCGAATATGGCGGCTAAGACCGAAACCTTGGCTGATCGGCTCAAGGCCCTGCGGCAGGCCCTGAGCAAAACCCAAGCGGAAATCGCCGATGCCTGCGGCATTCCTCTCCCGACCTGGAAGAAATATGAAATGGGCGCACGGGAACCGGGCAGCAGCGCCTTGGCGGCCATGTCGGTGACCGGGGTAGACCTGCATTGGCTATTGACGGGAACAGGCGCCATGCTGCGTTCGGAGGGGCTGACCTATTCTTTGGCTAAGCCGTCCTTGATGCTGAAGGCTCGGGAAAGCGGTGCTTCTTCAGTGGATGCCGACCTATTGGCAGCAGCTATTGCCGGCGTAGACAACATGGAGCGGGTTGGCCGCAGCCAACTCGATGCCAGCCAAAAAACGGCGATGGTTGTTTCCCTCTACCAGGGGGCGCTGGCAGCGAAAGGCGGCAACTGACCTAGCCGTTTGCCGATACGGGGGATGGTGTCGGTTTGGGTCTCATGGCTTGCTCGCCTCAAGCGGGCAAAAGCCGGAAACGGGGTGAGGAGCGGCGGGGGGCGCCTGCTGAATCACTCTTCCCCTTTGGGTTCCTACTTCAACTTCCTTGAACTGAGCCAGAAAAGTAGGTTGGGGTGAGCATCGCGAACCCCAACATCCCTCTACCGACATCGCACCGGAATGGGGAGATGGAATATCTTGCGTTGGGGATCGCTTCGCTCACCCCAACCTACGTCAGCTGGCACCGAGCGGCGCTACTTTGGGGCTGAAGCAGCTTTGATCTTCTCATAGTCTTCTTTAAGAAACTTGTATCGCGCCTGGCTTGCACGAATGGAACTCATCACTTCCTGCATATCCGCATCTCGCACATTGTTCGCCCCGCAAATCCAGTACGACGAATAATTCATTGCGTACGTCTTCTTCCATGCGAGCGCATCGCCGATTGCATTGAGCCAGAGGGGATTGCTGGCACTTTCCGAGCCGTGAATCCAAGTTTCAATATTGTCGGTCAAGAAAAGTACATTCGTTACACGAGGCGCCTTCTTATTGGCGCAGTGCTCCAAGTCCATATCACGTAGAAGACGCGCTTTGGCAACTTCATTTAGAGCCCTCTCGTGCAACCCCGACATTTCAAGGCGACGGGAATACTCATAGCGAAACAAAGCAGGCAAAGAATCAACGTTTTTTGATAGCCAGTACATGGGAGTAGGGTCGGACGCCGATGCGCTAGTAAACCGCTTATAGAAAGCATCGATTGCCACAGGGTCTCTATGCAGGTCGCCGGCCTTTTCAGTAGAAAATGTTGAGAAAGAGGTGCAACCCAGGAGATGTGTGGTTGCTATGGCTATGAGGAAAGTTGATTTCTTCAACATGACGAGATAAGTACCAAATGGATTAGCGAGAGCGGTTGGGGTAGGTGTATTTTCAGGACCTGCGCCATTCAGTTTTTCTGTTTACCCCCGATTCACCGTCGGCACATTCGGATCTGCCTGCATCTTCCCCCGGAAGTACGAAGCAATCCCCAACACCGGCATTGGTATTGCCAGTAGCGCGGCCATGGATGTAAGGAAACCGGGAAGTTTGTTCAGCATCTCCGCGTCGCCTTTCCCGAAGATGACGTAGATGTAGGCAACGGAAACCACCAGCACCGAGATCAGCAGTGCGATGCCGAAGCAGAAGCCGATGAAGGGGCGCCAGGTGTAGGTGGGCCAGTGTTCGGCGGCGGCTTCGGTGCGCATGGTGTCGTTCACTTGCGCCGTGTCCGCTGTGTCGGCGCTGAGTTCGGCCAGGGTCACGGATTGGGAGAGCTTCACCAGCTCCTCCTTGTTGCGATCCAATTCCTGTTGCATTTGCAAGGCCAGGGTCGGGTTGTCCTTCACTGCCGCCAAGGCATCTTCGCCGTTGGCGGTGCCGGTGACTTTTTGGGCGATGCCGACGATCTTCTCTGCCGACTGGGCGGCGTTGCCGTGGCCAAGCCACTTGAGTACGTCGGGCACGACAGTGGCGATGCCCATGGCGATTGTGAGCGGGTCCATCATTTGGCTCCTAGTAAAAGATTGTGGGCGATGCGGTTGGCCCAGCCGCGACCGAAGTCGGGCCAGGTCTTGAGCGAGGTGTAGTAGCTGAGGCGATAGGCGTTGAAGCGGGCGATCACGGTCATGGGATCGGCGCCTTGTACTGCGGCGACGGTGGCGGGGCCGAGCTTGCCGTCGGGCTTGGCGGCTACGGCCAGTTGCAGCCATTTGATCGGATAGCCGCCGTTGTAGGCGGTGTCGAATATCTCGAAGGCGATGCGCGGATCGAAGTCGTCGCAGCGGAACTTGTCCCAGTATTCGGCCTTGGCAATCTGTTGTGCCGTTTCCAGCGGCAGGTCGCGCATGGCGCCGGTGTAGCCATGGGCGCGGGCGACGCGGGCGGTGACGCCGTACATGGTTTCTCCGCCGGGATCTTTGGGGTTGTTCACATAGCCGCCTTCGTTGCCGATCAGGCTGGTAAAGGCGGAAAGGAAAGTGGGCGTCATGATGCGCGAACTCCTTTGGGCGGTATGCCGACGTAAAGGGAAGTGCGGATTGTAGGATGTGATGCCGGATGTGTACGTCGGGAGATGCTTAGAGTGGGGTGCGCGAATTGGGGAATGGCGAATTTCATACCCAGGCTGTCGTAGGCTGGTGGTGAGCATCGCGAACCTCAACACCAAGCCGCCATCGGATCGTGGGGGGCGCGATGCTCACCTCCCGCCTACTTGCTGCCAATACGTAGCTCCTTCATTCCCGTGCAAGCGCACTGCTGTTTGGAATAATTTTCGAGAACCTTACGGAAACGCAGGCAGGTACGCAGATTCGGGCTTTGCTACCGCGAATGGACTCAACGCTACAGCGGCATTCGATTTGGGCGTCAGCCATAAAACTTCGTCATTCCGGCGAAGGCCCACTGCTGTCCGGGATAATTTTTGAAGCTCTCGGGGCTCTCGCTGCTGGCGTGTCATTGCAAGATTTCTCCCTTCCGATGACTCGAGACTCTGACGTGACGATTTGAACGC
>DASUJA010000160.1:0-7186 GCA_036279515.1 Rhodocyclaceae bacterium
CCATCCACGTACACCGGCGCCACGGGCTCTTCGCCGGTGCCGGGCAGGGAGATGCCGATGTTGGCGTGCTTGCTCTCGCCGGGACCATTCACCACGCAGCCCATGACGGCAAGGGTCATGTCCTCGACACCGACGCGGGCCAGCTTCCATTCGGGCATGCGGTCGCGCACGTATTGCTGCACGTCCTGCGCAAGCTCCTGGAAGTAGGTGCTGGTAGTGCGGCCGCAGCCGGGGCAGGCAGCCACCAGGGGCGTGAAGGAACGCAGGCCCATGGTCTGCAGAATTTCCTGGGCGACGATGACTTCGCGGGTGCGGTCGCCATTGGGTTCGGGCGTCAGCGAAATACGGATGGTGTCGCCGATGCCTTCTTGCAACAGCGTGGAGAGCGCGGCGGTGGACGCCACGATGCCCTTGCTGCCCATGCCGGCTTCGGTGAGGCCCAAGTGCAGGGCGTATTGGCATTGCACGGCCAGATCGCGGTAGATGGCGATCAAGTCCTGCACGCCGGACACCTTGCAGGAGAGCACGATGTGGTCGGCAGGCAGACCCAGTTCCACAGCCTTGTTGGCGGATTCCAGGGCCGACATCACCATGGCTTCGCGCATGATTTCCGTGGCGTCCTTGGGCTGGGCACGCTTGGCGTTTTCGTCCATGACGCGAGCCAGCAGGGACTGATCCAGGCTGCCCCAATTGACCCCGATACGCACGGGCTTGTCGTACTTGCAGGCGATCTCGATCAGCTGCGCGAACTGCTCGTCGCGCTTGGCGCCCTTACCCACGTTGCCGGGGTTGATGCGCAGCTTGGCCAGGGCCTCGGCGCATTCGGGCACCTCGGTCAGCAGCTTGTGACCGTTGAAATGGAAGTCGCCGACCAGCGGCACATCGAGGCCCATGGCGGCGAGACGCTCGCGAATCTTGGGCACAGCGGCGGCGGCTTCCCGCGTGTTCACGGTGATCCGCACGATCTCGGAACCGGCACGAGCCAACTGGGCCACCTGCATGGCAGTGGCGAAATCGTCCACCGTGTCGGTGTTGGTCATGGACTGAACCAGGACCGGATGGTCTCCGCCCAGAACGGCCTTGCCGACGCGGACAGCATGAGAACGGCGGCGGGGCAGCGGGCCGCGAGGGATGGAAGATGACATGACCTATTCCAAAGTCAGACGGGCCACTTCATCCCGTGTATGGGGCTGTAGATTGACCTTCTGATCGTTGTAGCTGACGCGCACGGCGGAAGTCTTGCCGATCCACAGTTGGAAAGGCGGCTTGCCATAGACGACTTGATGAGTGCCGGCGCCGTATTCACCGACAAAGACGACACGCTGGGTTGCATCCTTGATCTCAACCCAGGAGCGGCCATCGAAGTCGATGACGACCTTGGGTGCAGGTGCGGGGGCAGCAACGGGAGCGACAGCTACCGGCGCAGCAGATACAGCAGCAGCTGGCGCTGTAGGTGCGGGAGTGCGGGCAGCCGCGGGAGCTGCCGGGGCGACAGGAGCGGGAGCCGCCTGCGGGGCTGCGGCAGGCACGGCCGGAGCCGCAGGCGCAGCAGGTGTCGGCGGGAAAAGCGGAGCCTGGGTGCCCGACGCAGCGCCTGAGCCTTCGGGCGCTGCATTCGGCGCCGTCAGGGGCACCGGAGTAGGCGCCACCACGGTGGGCTGCGCATCGGGGGACGCGACAGACTGAGTGGTGGTCGCTTCAGTTTCCACCTTGCTGGGCATACCGCCATCCTTCTGGGTCACCCAGTAGGCGCCTACGGCGGCGGCGGCCACCAAGGCAAGGAGCATCAGTACCCAGCGTTGATTGCGTTGCAGGAAGGGTTCGCTAGTCGCAGTGCCCATATTGGACGGAGCCACAATCTCGGCTTCCGCCGGCGGCGCTGTCACATCGAGCAATGCCAGCAGAGGTGCGGGATCTTCCTTCAAGTAGCGGGCATAGCTGCGAATAAAGCCGCGCTGAAAGGTGGCACCTTGCAGGTTGCTGTAGTCGTCAGCTTCCAGGGCTTCCACTTGGCGCACACCGAACTTCAGTGCGTGGGCCACTTCAGCCACAGAAATACTGCGGGCTTCCCGAGCTTCCTTCAAGCGGCGCCCTGGCATGACTGACTCCAGGGACCGAGTTTCCTCGAGTGGAAAACGGTTTTCCTCCGAATCGGGAGAGAGCTGGACCTCATCACTCATTCGTAACGCCCCTGAGCTAGCAATTCATTTTCCGCGGAATCCGCGAATCGTTGTCGTAATTGGGATACATAACGAGCTTCCTCGCCACGGTCGCCGAGTTTACGTGCGATACGCAACCCCAACCATGCGGAACCTGCCGTTATGTCTGTCTTGCGATGTAGTTCTGCCAGATACAGCTTGGCTTCCTGATAGCGGCCCTGGCGATAGGTCAAATCAGACAGCAGATACAGGCCGCGCAAATTATTCGGATCAACACGCATGGCGCGCTGCAGATAGCCCTCGGCAGAACGATCATCGCCCAACCGGGTGGAACACACCGCCGCGTTGTTAAGTGCCAGGGCGGGCGAGGCATAGAGCGGATTGCGGAAGGCCGTCTGCAGGTAAGGCATCGCCTTCGCTGCGCGGCCGGTTTCGCAAAGGAACCATCCGTAGTTGTTGCTGATGTCCGGGTCGCCAGGCGCCAATTGGAGGGCATGCTGGAAGGACTCTTCGGCAGGGCCGTTTTCCTTCAGAGCCATGTACACCAGGGCAAGGAGGTTATGAGCCAGGGGATAGCCGTCATCAACGTTGATGGCGGTACGGGCTTCATCGAGCGCGGGGGCCACGCGGCCCGCTTCCAGATAAGCTGCGCCCAGTTCAGTGTGGGTCCGGGCACGGTTGCGGACCTGCCCGCTCACTGCCTGTTGGGATACCGGCTGGGGTGCAGGATCGCTGCTATAGACGCTACCGGGGACGCTGGTGCCTGTGCAGCCGGTAAGAAAGCCCATCAACAACAGGAGGACAGAAGCGGAGCGGGTCATGCGCGGGCCTCCTTGAGCGTCACGACGCGTCGGGATTTGTCTTTCACCTGCCCGGCCAATTGGCCGCAAGCAGCATCGATGTCGTCGCCCCGCGTCTTGCGCGTGGTGGTGACGATGCCGGCCCCCATGAGAATGTCGGCGAAGCGTCGCACACGCTCAGACGGCGAGCGGCAGTAGGGAGAATTGGGGAAGGGATTGAAGGGAATCAGATTGAACTTGCAGGGGACGTGCTGCACCAGTCGAAGCAGAGCCCGGGCGTCTTCGTCCCGGTCGTTCACGCCGTCCAGCATGACGTATTCAAAGGTGATGAAATCTCGCGGCGCCTTATCCAGATAACGTTGGCAAGCGGCCATCAGTTGCGCCAACGGGTATTTGCGATTGATCGGCACGAGCTCGTCGCGCAGGATGTCGGTGGGCGCGTGGAGCGAGACGGCCAAGGCCACGGGGCAAGCATCCCTCAGGCGGTCGATGTTGGGTACGACACCGGAGGTAGACACGGTGACCCGGCGGCGGGAAAGGCCGTAGGCGTTGTCGTCCAGCATCAAATTGAGCGCGGTGACCACGTTGTCGAAGTTGGCCATGGGCTCGCCCATGCCCATCATCACCACGTTGCTGATGATGCGATCACCCTTGGGGTCACGGCCTAGGGCGCGGTTGGCCTGCCACAGTTGGCCGATGATTTCGGCCACGGTCAGGTTGCGGTTGAAGCCTTGCTTGCCGGTAGAGCAGAAGGCGCAATCCAGGGCACAGCCGGCTTGCGATGAAATGCAGAGGGTGCCGCGAGTGTCTTCGGGAATGAAGACGGTCTCGATGGCGTTGCCATTGCCCACGTCCATAAGGAACTTGCGGGTGCCGTCGTCGGACAACTTGTCGGAAACGATGGCAGGCGGAACCACGACCGCATCAACCTTGAGCTTCTCTCGAAGGCTCTTGGCGATGTCGGTCATGGCGTCAAAATCATCCTGCCCGAAACGATGGATCCAGCGCAGCACTTGCGTGGCGCGAAACGGCTTCTCGCCGATAGAGGCGAAGTAGGCCGTCAGGCCGGGTCCATCGAGATCAAGCAGGTTGATCGACATTAATTAACGTGCGTAGACGTTCAGGCTGGGGAAGAAATAGGAAATTTCCACAGCGGCGGTTTCGGGAGCATCGGAACCGTGAACGGCGTTGGCGTCGATGGACTCAGCGAAGTCAGCGCGGATGGTGCCGGGAGCAGCCTTCTTGGGGTCGGTGGCGCCCATCAGGTCACGGTTCTTGAGGATGGCATTTTCGCCTTCCAGCACTTGCACGAACACGGGGCCGGAGATCATGAAATCGACCAGATCTTTGAAGAAGGGGCGCTCTTTGTGAACTGCGTAGAAGCCTTCGGCTTCGGCGCGGGACAGTTGCACCAGGCGAGCGGCTGCAATCTTGAGGCCGGCATCTTCAAAGCGGCTAACGATCTTGCCGATCACGTTTTTGGCCACTGCATCGGGTTTGATAATGGAAAGGGTGCGTTCGATCGCCATCGTGACTTCTCCTTGGGACTAGCCCGGATCGTGAAAAAAGGGCGATTTTACCAACTTGCCTCGTCGAACTCTAATGAGATTCCGTCTTCTTCCGGGCCACAACGATATTTTTCAGCGATTCCGACAAAAGGCACCCATACCAGTTCCCTATCACTCACGAGTACCGGCAGTTGATGACGCCTCCATGGGGGGATGCCAACTTCCCGCATGAGATCTTTTAAGGGACGTCGAAGGCCAGCGCGAAGTTCCAATTTGTCAGAACCTTCGCGGCGACGAAACTCCAAGGTTTTTCCTAGACGTGCTGCAGATAGTCCCTCCCCGCGAGTCTGGGTCGCAACAATGAAGGCGTTACCCCAGGCGACAGACCCCGACAATGGTATCCAGGTGACCACACGGGGCGTTTCGCCTTCGGGCACCTCAATTACTAACGCTCCTTGATAGCGACGAATCAGTTTGCCATCAGCCCTGATCCTGATTTGGCGATCAGGGCCCGCGTCCCGCAGTTGGCGAAGAACTTCTTCCAACCACCGACGCGAGGCGATACGAACATCAAATCGACGCAGGTGATAGGCCAAGACGTTTAACGCACGGGCTTCGGTTAGGTGCTTTAGTGACTCCAGTCGCAGAGGCGCCTGATCAGCGCCGTCAATAAGGGCAAGGTCATCCATCAGCGCCTGAGCCTCGGAGAAATTTCGAGCTGCACGGGCAAGATTTGCAGATGCGCTGGGGAAGCGAATGTTCAGGCAAGGAAGAACCTCCTTGCGCAAATAGTTGCGACTGAACTCCGTACTGTCGTTGCTTTCGTCATCAATCCAGTTCAGCCCGAGCGCGTCCGCATAGGTGTACAACTGGGTCCGTGAAACGTCCAACATTGGCCGAACAAAGCGCTGCCGTTGCGCGGGCATGGACGCAGCCCCCAGCACAGACGTCCCGCGAAGCAAATTGAGAAAAACAGTCTCTGCTTGATCATCCTGATGTTGCCCAAGCACGATGAGATCGGCGTCAATGGCTGCATAGACTTGGTATCGAGCGCGACGAGCCGCAGCTTCCAGCCCGTCTCCTGCCTGCAGCTTTACCTCAACATGTGCGCAGGAATATGTAACCCCCAGATCCTGGCACACTCGGCGACAATGCTCTGCCCAAACATCGGCATTCGGGCTCAGTCCATGATGCACATGGACCGCCGACAACTTAACCTGGCTATCGGAATCCTTTAAAGCACGATAGAGGGAAACGAGAAGAACCGTGGAGTCCAGCCCCCCGGAGTAGCCAACACAAACGCGAACGGAACGCCCGGCGACCATGGGAGTATGCGCAAGCACATTCCCCAGCAACCGCCGGGCAAAGGCAGCTACATCAATGGACAGCTTGTTCCTTGAACTTGCCATAGCTCATGAGCCGCTCGAAGCGACGTTCGATGAGCTCTGCGCTAGAGAGTCCAGCCACCTGCTTCAGGGATTCTTGCAAAGCCTTCTTCACCGCAGCGGCCATTGCCTTGTGATCACGATGGGCACCGCCGACGGGCTCGTTGATCACCTTGTCAACGAGGCCGAGAGACTTTAAGCGAGCAGCAGTAATACCCATGGTCTCTGCCGCATCGCTGGCGCGCTCAGCACTCTTCCAAAGAATCGATGCGCACCCCTCAGGGGAAATAACGGAATAGACGGAGTACTGGAGCATCAACACCGCATCGCCAACTGCGATGGCCAGTGCGCCACCGGAGCCGCCCTCACCGATCACGGTTGTAATCAACGGCACCTTGAGTTGAGCCATCTCGAAAAGGTTACGACCAATGGCTTCGGATTGCCCCCGCTCTTCAGCGTCGATACCAGGATAAGCCCCCGGTGTATCGACGAAGGTGAAGATCGGCAAATTGAATTTTTCAGCGAGGCGCATTAGCCGTAGGGCCTTGCGATAGCCCTCTGGGCGAGGCATACCGAAATTGCGGAGAATCTTTTCCTTGGTATCACGGCCCTTTTGATGGCCGATCACCATGCACGGTTGATCGTTAAAGCGCGCAAGGCCGCCGATAATGGCGTGGTCGTCTGCGAAAGAACGATCCCCATGCAGTTCCTCAAAATTACTGAAGACGTGCTCGATGTAATCCAGCGTATAGGGACGCTGCGGATGCCGGGAAACAAGTGCGCTTTGCCAAGAAGACAACTTGGCATAGATGTCTTTGGTCAGCGCTTGGCTCTTGGCCTCTAGGCGCCCGATCTCGTCGGAAATATCAACGGCGGAATCGTCCTGCGCATAACGCAGTTGTTCGATCTTGCCTTCGAGTTCAGCAATCGGCTGTTCGAAATCTAGAAAGGTCGTTTTCATACCCTGCATTGTACCAATCGGTATCGTGATTTGCCCTATTTGAACAAACCCTTGCAGCGCCTGGACCTGATTGAGCGCGGTCACTAAACGCACAATCAAGTGAGCGGTGGCAGGGGCACTGAAACATTAGCGTCGAATACAAACAAACATTAAGGCAGCAGTGGTATTTGATAAGTATGACTACTGAGGACGCACGCGAATCGCGTCGATGCTAATTTGGTACTGCAAAGACAAACGCCCCCGTACTGTTGTACGAGGGCGCTGTTATGGGGGGGGTCTGGCGCTGACCTACTTTCTCACCCGGATGGGCAATATCATTGGCGCGGTCTTGTTTCACGGTCCTGTTCGGGATGGGAAGGGGTGGTTCCAAGAC
>DASUJA010000161.1:0-10325 GCA_036279515.1 Rhodocyclaceae bacterium
ATCCAAGCCGCCGAACTGGGCCAGCAGCTTGCGCCGCCGGGTGGGGCCGATGCCGGCCACGTCTTCCAGTGTCGAACGTCCTCGCGCTTTGGCGCGGCGGGCACGATGGCCCGTGATGGCGAAGCGGTGCGCTTCGTCGCGAATTTCCTGAATCAAGTGGAAGCCCACGTGGTCCGGCGCCAATTGTAGCGGCTCGTCGCGTCCCCACACGAACAGCGTTTCCAGGCCGGGCTTGCGCTCTTCGCCTTTGGCGATGCCCACCGTGAGCAAATGAGTCAGGCCCAGCTCTTCCAGCACCTCGCGCCCCATGCGGTGCTGGCCCTTGCCGCCGTCGATGAGGATTAGGTCCGGCGCCGGTGCCTCGCCGCTCGCCACTTTGCCGTAGCGGCGCTCCAGCACTTGTCGCATAGCCGCGTAATCGTCGCCGGGCGTGATGCCGCTGATGTTGAAACGCCGGTACTCGCCCTTGTTCATGACGCCATCGGTGCAGACCACGCAAGAGCCGACGGTGCCTTCGCCCATGGTGTGGCTGATGTCGAAGCATTCGATGCGTGCCGGCGCTTCGTCCATATCCAGCGCCTGGCGCAGGGACTCCAGCCGCTCGTTGCCGCGAGCCTTAGCCTGGCTGCGGGCTGTGATGGCGAGCCCCGCGTTCTGCTCCGCCATGGCGAGCCAGGCCCGTTCCCGCTCGTTGCGGGGCAGGGCGACGGCCACCTTCTTGCCCTCGAACACGGCGGTGCATTCTTCGCCGATATCCAGACCAACGATGACGCGCGTCGGTGCTGGATGCTCCAGATAGTGCTGGGCGATGAAGGCGGCCAGGGCCTCCGCAGCGTCAACATCCGCATTGGCGCCGCGAGGGAAGAGGGCCTTATCGCCCAGGTGTAGACCGCCGCGCACCATGGCCAGGTTGATGCACACCTCGCCCCGCTCGATGCGCACGGCGACGATATCCGCGTCCTCCTCGCCGGTGGAGCTCACGTACTGCCGATGGAGCACGGCTTGCAGGGATTTGATCTGATCGCGCAGGGCGGCGGCTTGCTCGAAGTGCAATTGCTCCGCTTCCTTGTGCATGGTCTCGGTCAGGTTTTCCACCACTTCCGTGTGGCGCCCACGCAGGAACAACTCGGCCATGCGGGCATCTGCGGCGTAGTCGTCCTTGCTGATGAAGCCCACGCAGGGCGCCTTGCAGCGTTTGATCTGGTGCATCAGGCAAGGCCGCGAGCGATGGGCAAAGACGCCGTTCTCGCAGGTGCGCAGGAGGAAAGTCTTTTGCAGCAGCTCGATGGTATTGCGCACGGCCAGCCCGCTGGGGAAGGGGCCGAAGTAGCGGGACCGCTTGTCGAAAGCGCCGCGATGGGAGGCCAATTGGGGGAACTCGTCGCCCGAGAGCTTGATGTAGGAGTAGCTCTTGTCGTCCCGGAAGAGGATGTTGTACTTGGGCGTAAGCCGCTTGATCAGCGTGTTTTCAAGGATCAGCGCCTCCGCTTCGGAGCGGGTGGCGGTGGTTTCCACCTGGGCCACTTGCTGCACCATCAGCGCGATGCGCGGGCTCAGGCCGGTGCGCAGGAAGTAGGAGCTGACCCGTTTTTTGAGGTTCTTCGCCTTGCCCACGTAGAGCACGTTGCCTGCCGCGTCGAGCATGCGATAGACCCCCGGCGCTTCGGTCAGGGTGGCAAGAAAACGCTTGGCGTCGAAGGCTTCAGGCTTTGCTTTGTCCTCGGGCGCCGCGTTCTCGGGATCAGGCGTCGAGTCGGGCGCGGACGGTGCGGAAGACATCGTGGAAAGTGGCCTCGGTGAGGCGGCCTGTGTTGGTGTTGTAGCGGCTGCAATGGTAGCTGTTGACCAGCACACGGCCGTCCGGCAACTCATGGACGGCGCCGTGCCCGAAGGCAAAGGCGGACTGCTTGAGACCCAAGGCCATCAGCATCGCCTTGTGCGCAACCAAGCCCAGGGCCAGGAAAACTTCGACATCCTTCGACAGATGCAATTCCTCCTTCAGCCAGTAGTTGCAGGTCTTGATCTCGTCGGTCTCGGGCTTGTTCGCTGGCGGCAAACACTTGACCGCGTTGGTGATGCGGCAGTCGATCAACTTCAGGCCGTCGTCCGCTGACGTGGAAACGGGCCGGCTGCCGAAGCCGAATTTGTGCAGCGTTTCGTAGAGCAGGATGCCCGCGTAGTCGCCGGTGAAGGGCCGCCCGCTGGCATTGGCGCCGTGCATGCCGGGGGCGAGGCCCACAACCAGCAGTCGTGCCTTGGCATCGCCGAAGGGCAGCACGGGCTTGCAGTAGTAGCTGGGGTACTGGGATTTCACGTCGGCCAGGAATGTGGCCAGACGGGGGCAGGCGGTGCACTCGGAAACGGTGGGCGCCAGGGGGGAGGTGCGTTTGTTCATTGAGATAGGATACCGGCCATGAAAAAACGATGGGACATTTTCTGCGTCGTGGTGGACAACTACGGCGATGCCGGCGTGTGCTGGCGATTGGCCCGGCAACTGGCGAACGAGCATGGCTTGGCCGTGCGGCTGTGGATCGATGACCTGACGCCCTTGGCGCGGCTGTGTCCCGAGACGGATATCCATGCCGATCAGCAGTTGGTGGCTGGCGTCGATGTGCGACGCTGGTCCCCAGACTTCCCTCAAACGGAGTCGGCGGACGTGGTGGTGGAGGCCTTCGCCTGCGAGTTGCCGCAGCCTTACTTGGCTGCTATGGCAGCCTGCAACCCGCGCCCCTGCTGGATCAACCTCGAATACCTGTCGGCGGAATCTTGGGTGGAAGGCTGCCATCGCATGGCGTCGCCCCACGGTTCCTTGCCGCTCACCAAGCATTTCTTTTTCCCCGGCTTCACCGAAAAGACCGGCGGTCTGCTCAAGGAACGGGATTACGAGACCCGACGGAAAGCCTTTGACAGCACTGCTTTCCGGGAGGCCTTGAATCTGCCAAGGCCCCGTGCCGACGAGCTTTTGGTGTCCCTCTTCGGTTACGAAAACGGGGCGGTGAACGATTTGTTGTCCGCCTGGGCGCAAGGCGCTACGCCGATCACCTGCCTGGTGCCCGAGGGACGCCTGTTGCCAGACGTGTGCAACTTTCTCCAGGTTGCGGAGGCCAAGCCCGGTGATCGTTTCGCGCGCGGCGCCTTGACGCTTCAGGTGCTGCCCTTCCTGCCCCAGGACGATTACGACCGTCTGCTCTGGCTCTGCGATCTCAACTTCGTGCGCGGCGAGGATTCGTTCGTGCGGGCCCAGTGGGCGGCCAAACCCTTTGTCTGGCACATCTATCTCCAAGAGGAAGCGCACCACCGCATCAAGCTCCAGGCCTTCCTTGACCGCTATGTCCAGTCCCTGGCGCCGGGTGACGCCGCAGCGTTGGCTGAGTTCTGGTGGGCCTGGGAAGCGGGGAGCGGAGCAGGCGCCGCCTGGTCGAGTTTGCAAGCCGTGCTGCCCGCCCTTACCGCCCACGCGCGGGACTGGGCAACCGATCTCGGAGAACATCCTGATTTAGCTGCTCAACTTGTGTCTTTCTCTTTGGAATCAAGCTAAAATCTAGCGTTTTAATTTTCCGTCCAAGGCAAGCAGCAATGAAAACCGCACAAGAAGTCCGCGCAGGCAATGTCGTGATGGTGGGTGCCGATCCCCTCGTCGTGCAAAAGGCCGAATACAACAAGTCCGGCCGCAACTCCGCGGTTGTGAAGATCAAGTTCAAGAACCTGCTGACGGGCGCCAACTCCGAGACCGTCTACAAGGCTGACGACAAGTTCGAAGTGGTTCAGCTGGATCGCAAGGAAGTGACCTACTCTTACTTCGCCGATCCCCTGTACGTCTTCATGGACGCCGACTACAACCAGTACGAAGTCGAAGGCGACAACATGGCCGACGCACTCAAGTACCTGGAAGATGGTCTTGCCTGCGAAGTGGTGTTCTACGATGGCAAGGCCATCTCCGTGGAACTGCCCACCACCGTCGTGCGCGAAGTGGTCTACACCGAACCCGCCGTCAAGGGCGACACTTCCGGCAAGGTCATGAAGCCTGCCAAGATCGGCTCCGGCTTTGAACTGCCCGTGCCCCTGTTCGTGGACATCGGCGACAAAATCGAAATCGACACCCGCACCGACGAATACCGCAGCCGCATGAAGTAAGCAGCTGGTTCTTTGGTAGCAAAAATAAGGGCAGCCGAGGCTGCCCTTATTTTTTTGCCGGTTTGATCAGGTTGCTGATGCGTCATCCCCGCAAGAGAGGGGATTCATCGCTGCTCGAAAATCCGGACTCCCGCTTTCGCTGGAGTGAGGGGCTTCCTTATCGGCGCATCCGCGAAGGATGGCCTCGCGTGTGTACGTGTGCGCTTTCATTGACGCCATCGCTCCCCGGAAACCTAGGCCCTGTCTGCGTTTTCGGCCGATGGGGACGGGGATGAACGCCCGCGCGTATACGCGTGGCTCTTAACCTAACTCGGCGATAACCGCGCAGGCGGTTTGGTAGTGCGGGTCCGCCTGAAGCGTTGCCCAGTCGGCTGCCGGTTGCGCGGGTAGGAGGGCTTCGATGCGGCGGCTGGAGGCTGGGTCGATGTCCCGTTGCCATTGGTCGAGTAGGGTGGCCGCTGAGTCGGGATCGTTGCACACCAGCAGCGCGTCGCAGCCGGCACCGCGGGCGGCGGTGGCGCGCTCCAGGATACCGCCGACGACGGAGGCGCCTTGCATGGACAAGTCGTCGCTGAAGATCACGCCGTCGAAGCCCACCTCGTTACGGAGTTTTCCGATCCACACGGGCGAGAAGCCGGCCGAGCGGCTATCCACCTTTGGGTAGATCACGTGGGCGGGCATCACCGCGTCCAGCTTGAGTAGGCCGTAGGGCTGCATGTCGCGTTGAATCTCGCTCCAGTCGCGCTCATCCACGGGGATCGCCACATGAGAGTCGGCCTCGACGTAGCCGTGGCCGGGGAAGTGTTTGCCGCAGGCACCCATGCCGGCGAGGCGTAGGCCTTCGGTCAGGGCGCCGGCCAGCTTGGCGACGATGGCGGGATCGCTGTGGAAGGCGCGGGTGCCGATCACCGTGGAGCGGCCGTAGTCCAGGTCCAGCACGGGGGTGAAGGAGAAATCCACGCCGCAGGCACGTAGTTCGGCAGCGAGCACGAAGCCCACTTGGCGGGCCGCGTAGATGGCGTCCTCGGGAGACTCTTCGTAGCGCTTTCCCAATGCGGCCATGGGGGGCAGAGCAGTGAAGCCTTCGCGGCAACGCTGCACGCGGCCGCCTTCGTGGTCGATGGTGATGGGCAGGCGCGGCGTGCGCAGGGCATGAACGTCCGCGCAGAGGCGCGTCAGCTGCTCCCGATCTTGGTAGTTGCGGGCAAAGAGAATCAGACCGCCCACCAGGGGGTGACAGAGGCGTTGCCGTTCTTCGTCGGTCAGTTCGGTGCCGGCGACGTCGATGAACAGATGGCCAAGAGGTTGTGAGACAGGTGTGTTCATGGGGCTTCGATGACGACGAAGGCGACGGCGGTGTCCCGCTCGTCGGAGATGGAAAGATGGCAGTGCAGTTGGCGTTGGGCGACGTAGGCCTCCAGTTCTCCGTGGAAGCGGAAGGCGGGTTTGCCGAGCTCGTCGTGAATGACTTCGATCGACGGCAGCAGCACAGGTGCCCGGATGCCCGTGCCCAGGGCTTTGCCGAGGGCTTCTTTTGCAGCGAAGCGCTTGGCGAGAAAGCGGGCGGGATCGGCACTGGCGCGGCAGTCTGCTTGCTCTTGCGGAGCGAGGCACTTCTCCAGCGCACGGTCGCCGTGGCGTTGGTAGAGGTCACCGAGCCTTGCGATAGCGGCGATGTCAGTGCCAATGCCGTGGATCACTGACGGTTCTCCGCGTCGCGGATGCACTGCAGATAACGCCGCACGGTCTCGCCGTAACCGAACTCCAGTGCGTCGCCGATCAGCGCATGGCCGATGGAAACCTCTTGTACGCCGGGCACGCCTCGGAGGAAGTCGGCGAGGTTGCTGCGGCTCAGGTCGTGGCCTGCATTGATGCTGAGGCCAGCTGCCTGGGCGGCTTTAGCGGCTGCGGCAAAGCGGGCGATTTGGGCTGCTTGATCCGGGCCGCCGTGGGCAGCCGCATAAGGTTCGGTGTAAAGCTCCACCCGGTCGGCGCCCACTTCGCGGGCCAGGGCCATGGCATCCGGCTCCGCGTCCATGAACAGGCTGACCCTCACACCGAGGGCGTGGCATTCGTCGATCAGGGGGCGGACCCGCTCGGCGTCGGCCTTCAAGTCCCAGCCATGGTCCGAGGTGAACTGGCCTTCGCTATCGGGCACGAAGGTGCATTGGTGGGGGCGCACCTGGCGGATGAAGTCCATCAGGTTGTGGAAGGGATTGCCTTCGATGTTGAACTCGGCCTGGGGCCATTGCTTCATCAGAGCGGCCAGCTCGAACACGTCGGCGGCGCGGATGTGGCGCTCGTCGGGGCGGGGGTGGATGGTGATGCCCTGGGCGCCAGCCTCCAGGCAGAGAGTGGCGGCGTGAACCACGTTGGGGATGTCCAGGTGGCGCGAGTTGCGTAGTAGCGCCACTTTGTTGACGTTGACTGACAGCGCCGTGGTTGGCGTGGCGGAATGGGGCATCACAACTCCTGAAGTTCAACGAACACCCGGCGCGATTGCAGCGGGTGGCCGTTCAAGTGGTGAGACAGCAACTGGCGCATCAAGGTCTTGCTCTCGGCGCGGGTGCGGGGATCGCGGTAGTCGTCGGCGGCCATGTCGAGCAGGGTCTTGCCAGCGATGGGCGGTACGCCTTCGTCGCCTCGGGCTTCCACGGGGCCGCGTTCCGCCAGGTAAAGATACAGGCCGTCGGCCTGCAGGGGATTGCCTTCCGCGTCCTGGTCCAGGCTCAGGCCGTAGCCGATTTCCCGCAGCAGTGTCTTCTCGAAACGGCGTAGCTCCGGCGCATCGGCACTGCCGCTGGCCAAGGCGCAGAGGGCTTCTTCATAGGCGTCGAACAAGGCAGGATGGGCATCTTCGCGAGGCAGTAGCTTCATCAGCAACTCGTTCAGGTAGTAGCCCAGCAGCAGGCAACGGCCTTGCAGCAGGGGCAGACCGCCCATCCATTCGGCCTTGGCCAAGGTCTTCACTTCCCCGGCGCCGAACCAGCCCAGCTCCAGGGGCTGGAAGCCGATCAGCACACCGCGCAGGGCCGCGCGGGGACGACGGGCACCACGGGCGAGCATGGGCACACGGCCGTGATCCCGGGAGAACGTATCCAGGATCAGGCTGGTTTCGCTATAGGGGTAGCTGTGGAGCAGGTAGGCGCGCTGGTTGTCGACGCGTTGCTTGTGCGCTGCCATGGCGGAGAAAACAGATTATTCGTAACCCAGGGACTTCAACGCACGCTCGTCGTCGGCCCAGCCGCTCTTCACCTTGACCCAGGTCTCCAGCCACACCTTGCCGCCGAACAGGTTTTCCATGTCCTTGCGGGCGTCGGTGGAGATGCGCTTGAGCAGCTCGCCGTTTTTACCGATGACGATGCCTTTGTGAGGTGCCTTGTCCACGATGATCGCGGCGTGGATGCGACGCAGGTTGCCTTCGGTTTCGTACTTCTCGATTTCCACGGCGATGCCGTAGGGCAGCTCTTCGCCCAGGTTGCGGAACAGCTTTTCGCGAATCATCTCGGCGGCGAGGAAGCGTTCGGAGCGGTCGGTGATGTCGTCCGCGTCGAACATGGGTTCGCCTTCGGGCAGGTATTGGGCTGCGGTCTTCAGCAGTTCTTCTACGCCCAGGCCCTTTTCGGCGCTGATGGGTACGATGTCGCGGAAGGCATATTCCTGGCTGATCTTCTCGATGAAGGGCAGCAGCGCGGCCTTGTCTTCCAGGCGATCCACCTTGTTGATGACCAGCACCACCGGGTGATCGGCCGGTAGCAGCTTGACGATTTCTTGCTCGCCGGAGCCCCAGCGGCCTGCTTCGATGACGAACAGCACCACGCTCACGTCGGCCAGGGTCTGGGTGACACTACGGTTCATCAGACGATTGAGTGCATTCTTGTGCTTGGTCTGAAAGCCGGGCGTATCCACGAAGATGAACTGGCTGTCTTCGGTGGTGAGGATGCCGTGGATGCGGTGCCGTGTGGTCTGGGCCTTGCGGGAGGTGATGCTGACCTTGGCGCCCACGAGACGATTATTGAGGGTGGACTTGCCCACGTTGGGGCGGCCGACGATGGCGAGGAAACCAGTTTTGAATGTCATTTCTTTTTCGCAGATTTCTTTTGTTGGGCGGCGCTGAGGACGAGTTCCAGGGCCTTGCCGGCGGCTTCCTGTTCGGCGATGCGGCGGCTCATGCCGCTACCGCGGGTGGTGACGGCCATTTCGGGCACCTCGCATTCCACCTCGAAAGTTTGAGCGTGGTCTTCGCCTTGGGTTCCAACCAGGCGATAGCGGGGCAGGCCGTAGTGCTTGCTCTGAAGGAATTCCTGGAGCCCGGTTTTGGCATCTTTGCCGGAGGACTTGGGGTCCACTGCATTCAGCAGTTCGGCGTAGAGCTTGGTCACCACTTGTGCGGCAGTATCGAAATCGGCATCCAGGTAAATGGCGCCGAAGATGGCTTCCAGGGCATCGGCCAGGATGGAGGGGCGACGGAAACCGCCGCTCTTCAATTCACCTTCGCCCAGGCGCAGCGCATCGCCCAGATGGAGGCCGGTGGCGACGGTAGCGAGGGTTTCCTGCTTGACCAATCCGGCGCGGAGCCGGGACAGATCGCCTTCCTTGGTCTGGGGGAAGCGCTGGTAAAGCTGGGCGGCGATGGTGCAGTTAAGGATGCTGTCGCCGAGGAACTCCAGCCGCTCGTTATGGGGCGAGCCGAAGCTGCGATGGGTGAGGGCCTGGGTCAGCAGTTCCGGTTTGGTGAAGGAATAGCCCAGAGACTGCTGGAGTTTTGCAGGCGTCACTTGGCAGTACTGCCCTCGAAGTCGATGAGCAGGCTCACGTTGGCGAAGAGGGGAATCTTCTTGGGGTAGGCGAAGGAAATCACCAGTTGATCGCCGTCCTTGGTGATGTCCAGGTCGTCGGCGGTAATGGACTTCACGTAGGCCACGTCGGCCCGCTTGCTGAAGGACGTCTTTACTTCGGACAGGCTTGCAGAGCGCATGATGGGATCGGCGACGATGGCTTTGTTGATGCCAACGATATCGCGGTACTCGGAAACTTCAGGCAGCACCTTGGCGGCGAGCAGGGCGATCATGGCAAGAACCGTCATGACCAAGATCAGGCCGGTCAGGGTGAAGCCTTGCTGTTTGGTCGAACGGAATCGAGTCATCGGAGCAGTCATCGCGTTTCCCTAATTATTTGAAAGACCCGATGCGTTTCAGGTCGCTGAAATTGAACCAGACGAAGAAGGCTCTGCCGACGATGTTTTCATCGGGGACAAAGCCCCAATAGCGGCTGTCGGCGGAATTGTCGCGGTTGTCGCCCATCATGAAGTAGTGCCCCGGCGGAACCTGGCAGACAACGCCGTCGGCATTGTAGTGACATTTATCCTGGTACGGAAACTGGTGGGTCTGGGTGATAAAGCCTGCCGCATCCTTGTCGATCAGGATGGAATGCTCCACGTTGCCGAGCTTCTCGGTGTAGCGGGGCGTGTAGTAGAGCTTGTCCTTGTCCAGGAACTCGCCATCGGCCTTGAGGGGCACCGCTTGGCCGTTGATGGTCAACCGCTTGTTCATGTAGGAAACCGTGTCGCCGGGCAGGCCAACGACGCGCTTGATGTAGTCCAGGCTGGGATCGACAGGATAGCGGAACACCATGATGTCGCCACGCTGGGGCTGGTTGATGTCGAGCACCTTCTTGTTGATGACAGGCAGGCGGATGCCATAGGTGTACTTGTTCACCAGGATGAAGTCGCCCACCAGCAGGGTGGGGATCATGGAGCCCGAGGGAATCTTGTAGGGCTCAACCAGAAAGGAGCGGAGGAAGAACACCGTCAGGATCACAGGGAAGAAGCTGGCACCGTATTCAACCCATACTGGCTCCGGGCTGCCAGGGGCGCGATGCTTGCGGAAGAACCATGTGTCCGCAGCCCAAAGGATGCCGGTGGCGATACAGAGCAGGAGCAGGATCAGGGCGAAGTTCATGAGGATGGGGCTGAGTATGTTGGTCTTGTTGGTTACTTGTCGTCTACGCGCAGCACGGCGAGGAAGGCTTCTTGGGGAATTTCCACCCGGCCCACTTGCTTCATGCGCTTCTTACCGGCCTTCTGCTTTTCCAGCAGCTTCTTCTTCCGGGTGATGTCGCCGCCGTAGCACTTGGCCAGCACGTCCTTGCGCATGGCCTTCACGTTTTCGCGGGCGACGATGGTGGAGCCG
>DASUJA010000162.1:0-60281 GCA_036279515.1 Rhodocyclaceae bacterium
ATGCTCTCCCATCGCTGGGCACCGGACGGCGACCGGGCTTACGAGCACAGGGAAGAAGGCGATGACGACCTTCCTGGTCACGCGCTGAGCATTCTCGGCGGCGTTTCCCTCAGCGTGCCCATCAACAACGGTCGCCTGCTGTTGGGCAATTGGCAGGGCATCTACATTTGGGAACATCGCGTACAGAACCACCGACGGGAAGTGGTGGTCACCATCATCGGTTGATGGGCGGCGAAGAGGTAGTGCTGTCCGGAATATTTTTAGAAGCCGTCCTGAATCGCAGGCAGGTACAGCGATTTTGGCGTTGCTGCTAAAAATGGACTCAACACTACGAGGACGTTCGATTTGTCGCCGGCCATAAAACTTCGTCATTCCGGCGAACGCCGGAATCCAGGGATTCTTGCGGCCCGTCCTGGATCCCGGCTTTCGCCGGAATGACATCTTCACCGATTCCCAAAAAACAAATACCCCACGGTTAGCTCGATACTCTGAGCCAACCGTGGGGCAACCGTCCTCACTCGTATGCTGCTGTTGCGCTACTTGGCAATACCGCCGGGATAGCAAAGACCGCCGGTGATTTCCAGGGTCGTGGCGTTGAGGGCTTCGTTCTCCACGCAGTGACCAATCAGGGATGCGATTTCGTCCGGCGCGATCAGCCTGTCGATATGCACGTCCTTGAGAATGCCCTTCAGGGCCTCCTGATTCATGCCGGTCAGCATGGGGGTCGCCGTGTAGCCGGGAGCCACCGCCACGCAACGCACATTGCGGATGCCGCGCAGAAGGAATTCGCCAACGATGATCTTCGGCATCATGGCCACCGCCGCCTTGGCGGAGGAATAGTTGAGCTGCCCCACTTGGCCAATCTTGTTGACCGAAGAGATGGGCACCAGCAAGCCATTCCAGCCGCCATTCACCATGGCTTCGGCGCAATCGCGCAGTGTGAGGAAAGTGCCGGTCAGATCTACGTCGATCACCGGCTGCCACTTGTCCATGCCCATCTTCTTGGAGACCTTGCCGGTTTCCTTGTCGAGATTGAGCATGGTGCCGTCGCGGATGATGCCGGCAGACGATACGGCGATGTTGAGTTTGCCAAACGCCTGGACGGTAGCCTGGATGAAGCGGGCGGTATCGGCCTCGCTCACCACGTCGGCCTGAACGCCGATGGCTTCGCCACCCGCGTCCTTGATGTCTTTCACCACCCGGTCCACATTCTTCTGCATGGCATCCACGACCGCTACTTTGGCACCTAGCTTGGACAGGTATTTGGCTACTGCTTCACCGATACCGGCACCGGCGCCGGTGACGAGAGCTACGCTTCCTTTGATTTCCATGGAATGTTCCTCAATAGAAAATTTGTTTGATCTGGCCCAATTCAGGGATGCTTGGGGAAGGAGCTGCTGTCCTTGTCCCAGAGGATGAAGTTGGGATGGGCCACGTTGGGTCCAACGATGCGCAGATCGCCGATCTTGTGGGGGTGCGCCACGTCCGGGCCGACGCTTTTCACGCCCACCGGGTAGATGGTCTTCACCAGGGCATGAGCTTGCTTCTTGGCATCGGAGGGCGAAGCACCGGGAAACAGGCCCGCTCCCACGATGGCAGGACCGTTGGCTGTGGCTCGCACGATATTCCAGCCCGTGCCGGCAGGTTCAAGATCGAACCCCATATCGTTGTAGAGAAAGGTCGTCATCTCGGCCTCCCGCTCACAGCTTGCGCAGCACGGTGACGCAGTTGGTCACTGCGGATCCACCTACGTTGAAGGCCACGCCGATGTCGGCCTTCTTGGCTGCCACGCCGATGGGTTCGCCAATCAACTGCTTGTAGATCAAGGCATGCATGGAAGCGCCCGTGGCTCCGACCGGGTGGCCTTTGGATTTGAGGCCGCCGGAGAGATTGACAGCCACCTTGTCGTCGCGAGTGAAGCGGCCTTCCAGATAGTCGTAACCACCGCGACCGTCCTTGGCGAGGCCCAACGCTTCGGTGGAAAGAATCTGGTTGATGGTGAAGCAGTCGTGCACCTCGGCCAGATCCACGTCGGCGGCAGTGATGCCCGCTTCCTTGTAGGCCTTGGCGGCAGCGTCCTTGCCGGCCATCAGGTCGTACATGTTGGGCCGCACGTTTTCCGGCAGGCGCTCGACCGAATGGCCGATACCGGCGATTTCCGCCGCCCTCGCTTTGTTGCTCACGTTGGCAGTTTGTGTAATCACCACAGCGGCTGCGCCGTCGGTGACCAGGGAGCAATCGTGGAGGCGCAAGGGGGCGGCGATCATCATGTTCTTGCAACGCCCCCGCTCGTCCAACTGATTGAGGGCCATGATCGCTTCGACAGTGGAAGGGCCGTTACGCACGTGCGCAAGAGGATTCTCGGCGCCGTTCTTGTAGCAAAGGGCACCAGCGGTCCACAGCATCCGTTCCAGCTCCGCATCCGGGATTTGGTAGTGAGCCTGATAGCCCTTCGCGTATGCAGCGAACAGCATGGGGAAGGACCAGCCCTTGGAGCCTTCGCTTGGCCAATGTGAACTGCATGCCAGCACATGAGTCATCTGCGGCGTAGGTAACAGATTCATCTTCTCCACACCGATCACCAGCACGTTACGGGCTCGGCCAGCTTCGACCGCATATACCGCATCGTAGAGAGCCACAGACGAAGAAGCGCAGGCGCATTCGCAACGAGTCATGGGCTTAAACCGTAGCGCCGGATCGATTTCGGCGGCGATGGGCGCCACATGTTCCTGATTAATGAAAGAACCTGGAGAGCAAGACCCGACGTAGATAGCGTCAATGTCCTTGGCTTCCAACCCGGCATCGGCGATAGCGCCGCGCCCGGCCTCGATCAGCAGGTCGTAATAGGTCTTGGTGTCCGTCACCAAGCCGGTGGCCTTGTCTTTTTTGACGAAGGCACCGAACTCCGTGTTGTAGGCACCGATGATGCTCGCTTTGCTCATATTCCCCCCGACATAAAGATGGGTTTAGAAAGGGTCGCTACATCATCCGTTTCTAGACCACAAATGAGCTTTTGTGCAGTGCGAAGCCGACAGATATGACCAATATCAAAAGAAAGAGGCTAGACAGCGGCAAAGACGCGCCGCTAAGCGGTAAACACCACAATTAGGGAGATGAAAATTAGTGCTTCGTTCGTCATTCCGGCCCCTCGTCAAGCTCAGAACAGGCGGGCGGTGCCCGAGCCCGAAGCCAGTGTTTTCAAGCGCCTGGACACCGGCTTTCGCCGGTGTGACGACTGACTCGGTATCTCTTTAGGCGCCGAGCGGCGCCGTGGATGGACGCTGAAGTTCAGCGATGTGCAACGGAGAGAGAGGACGGTTCCTGGGCAACCAGCAGCTTGGTGATTTCAGCCGCAGGCACGGCAGGACTGACGAGATACCCTTGGCCGTATTGACAGCCCACGCTGAGAAGGAAGCTTTGCTGTTCCGGCGTTTCCACGCCTTCAGCAATCACCTGCTTGACGCCCAGACTGCGGCTCATGGTCACAATGGAATGGACGAAGGTCTTGCTCTTGCCGTCTTCGGGAATGTCCCGGATGAAGCTGCGGTCGATTTTGATGGTGTCAGTCACGCAACGATGCAGACAATCCATGGATGAGTAGCCGACACCAAAATCGTCCACCGCAATGCTGATGCCCGCCGAGCGAAGCTGTTCCAGCTTCTCAAAGATCGACTCGTCATACTCGACCGGGTAACTCTCCGTAAGTTCGATTTCCAGCAAAGACGGAGAAAGCCCGGATTCGCGCACGATACGGAAAATGCGGCTGACGATATCCGGCTCCATCAATTGCCGACCAGACAGATTTACGCTCATCTTCAAGCCAGGGGAAAGGGACTGCCATTGTTGAGCCTGACGGCAAGCCTGGCTCAGCACCCATTCCCCAATGGAAACGATGTATCCCTTGTTCTCTGCAATGGGAATGAACTCATCCGGACCAATAAATGTCTTGCCACCAAGCTTCCAGCGCAGAAGTGCTTCCAGCGAAAAGATTCGTCGATCAGATAAGGTGACTTGGGGTTGGTAGAACACCTCAAACTCACCCAATTCCAGCGCGTGGCGAAGGTGGTGTTCCAAATGCGTCTGACGATAGACCTTTTGCTCCATGGCCTCCGTGTAACGCTGGTACTGATTCTTTCCCGACGCCTTGGCCTGGTACATGGCCGCATCAGCGATTCTCAGCAAGTCGGGAGTCGTGGTGGCGTTGTCCGGGCACACACCGATGCCGATGCTCGCGCCAACGACTACGTCAGCCCCCTGGAGATGAAGAGGCTGAACCAAGGCGGCAATGAGCTTTTGCGCCAAGGTCTCGACGACATTGACATCTTTGACATTTTCCAGAATCACAGCGAACTCGTCGCCACCGATTCGACAAACCACATCGTTGCCCCGGAATGATCGGGACAGACGCTGGGCTACCTCATATAGCAATTGATCGCCAACGTGATGCCCCATGGTGTCGTTCACGATCTTGAAATCATCCAGGTCGATGAACATGAGACAACAACGGGAGTCGTAGCGAAGTGCGTTCTCCACGGCTTGTTCGGCACGCTCTTTGAAATAGTGACGATTTGCCAATCCGGTGACGTTGTCGAAATAGGCCAGTTTGTTCAGTCGGCTGTCCCGCTCTTGAATATTGGACAGCATCTCGTTGAATGCCCGCGACAGGCCTCCGATCTCATCCTTCGTTTCGATGACAGGAAGCTGTGTGTAGTCCTGATTGACGGACACGTGATGGGTCAATGCAACTAGGCGGGACAAGGGCCCCGTGATACTGGTCTTGAGATAGCGCGAAAGCCGATTGGCCAAGACCAGCCCGCCCAGCGTCGTCACGAGAATGACCAGAAAATAGAACGCCATACGCTCATAGAACGCATCCAGGCTGCTCTCAACCACCAGGTTTCCAACAAACGCCTTCTTCAGGTGAATGGTTCGCGAAATGCGGATCGAGTCGTTGAGGATGCGTTGGCTATCGAGGTCGCTAGCGTTGTCCGCTGCCAGCGAGAAGCCGATTCCCTCTTTGGCATAGCTCGCATACAAGGCACCGTCAGGAAGGACAAGGGCAGCCTGAACAACATTGGGAGAAGCTCGCAATGTCTCCAGCACTTCTCCCGCTGCCTGCTGATCGCGAAAGGCCATCGCAGCAGCAGACGAATCGCGAACGATATTGGCCTGTACCTGCAACTCTTCAAGCATTGCTTGCCGTACCGCGAAGTACTCGTAGCCAAGCGTTATGCCGACGATGGGAAGCAACGCCGCCAGGATAACCAAGCTGTTGATGATCCCCAGCTTTGCCTGAATGGAACGGTTTGCAAACCATTCCCCAATCTTCATTGCATGACCACCCGCTTCGCCAGTCGAAGCAACTTGGAACTGAAGGTCAGATTGGCTCGCTTGGAGGTGTCTGCATTCACCTCAAAAACCAAGCGCTGATTTTCCGCTGCGAGGTAGATCATGGCGTCATTCTGCAAACGCTTGTCGTCGGTGATGGTCAGCACTGGAGAGCGCTCAATGACCGCCATCAACCGTGCCACCCGCTTTGGCTCGACATCACCGATAAACACCACTTGGCACTGCTTGGCGTCTTCGGCGCGGCTGATGTGCAGTACTCGCATCTGCTGGCTATCCACAACCTTCCCTTGAAGCCCATCCAGGGTGGGACCAAAGTCGTCTTGGCCGAACACACAAAGATTGAATGCTCCCGAGGGCTGATTTGGCCAGGAAGTCAGCAGCGAAAAGTTATACAAGTACGCAGCCTTCATGGCGTACTCGGGCACGGCACTGGCGGACTGGGCAGCCGCAATGCCGGGCACGGCTCCCAGCAGGAGAACCTGAACAATGCCGAAGATGAAAATAAGGCGCCGCATCATTTGAAATCGCGGCTCAGTTGCAGCCAGACGTTGCGACCATCTGAGGTCACTACGTCGCTATAGCTGCGGTTAAATACGTTGCGTACGGAAAAGCTTGCCTGCCATCCTTGAATTGCGTGGGAGGAAGTCAAGGTCAGGTTCGTGACGCTATAGCCACCGAATCGAACTTGGGGGTCGGTGGGTTCAAGCCGTCGGCTAACCGCTTGGGTCTCCAGGCCGACCCGCAGCTTCTCACCCCAGACGGGAGTCGTGAAATTGAACTTAGCTAGGTGATGTGGAGAATTCGTCATCCACACTCCTTGCTTGTTCCAGGAGTCTTGCCAGGCGTAGCTAGCCTTCAGCCGACTGCCTCCATCCCAGCTATGCTCCACTTCCACATCCGCCCCTTGGGCGAAGACCTTTTGTGAAACATAGCTTGAATCAAAAAGAATCGTCCGGCCATCGGTACGATAGCGATATAGGGAAGCCATCAAGCGGGTTGCGGGGGCCAACCGCTGCTCCCAAACGAATTCATTTAGCTGAACTCGCTCCGTCCTTACAGAATTGACCCCGGCATAAATGTACGCAACATATTCTTCAAATGGCGTGGGCTGACGGTTCGCAACTCCCGAGGAAAATTTGAGGACGGTTGCCGACCAGGGCTTGAAAATCACCGCCGCTCTCGGGCTAATTATTTCGCTACCGTTATCGCGGCGCTCATAGCGGAGCCCGTAGTTAAGTTGCACGTTGCTGCGCAACTCGTAATCGTCATAAACGTAGAAGCTTTCTGTTCTACGATTGGTATCGGTTAGGGGATTGGCAAACACCATCCGCAGCTGGTAATCGTCCCGGTGTTCGACGCCCAGAACGAGGGTATGGTTGTCAAACCAAGTTCCGACGAATTTGGCGTCGATACCACCCCATCTACCACGGGAAAAATCGAACCAAGGCCCCCACTGATCGGTACCAGTGTTATTGAACAGGTACTCGCCGAAAGTGCCTCGTAACGAAAGACGAAGATTCTGATTCAGCCGTGCGTCATGAGTCAGGCTGATGAACCGACTCTCGTCAGAGCTGTACTCAGCTGAGATAGGTGCATAAATGGGACGACGCACCCACCCCGACTCAAGGCTCCATTCGCTATAACTTGCCTTGAGGAATAGCCGATGATTCTGCTCCCGCTCGAGGCGCTCCTCTGCACCGGCCATCTGGTATCGGGTCGCATTCCGGCCATCGTTGCTGTATGACGATCCAGAAATCAGCAGATCAAGTCCGTTTTCCAACTGCTTGCCGTAGGTCAGCCGACTCTTGTTCCACTGATGACTTCCGTCTTCCTGGGCTACCTGGGTACCATCGAAATCTCGGCCTTTTTTAGTAATGACATTGATGACCCCCAAGAAGGCGCCATTACCGTACATGGCCGAACCGGCACCAGGGATGTATTCCACCCGGTCGATCAACTCCACATCAAGAAAACCATTGGCACCAAAAAACGATTGCCCGCCAACGCTTTCGTTAACCGAATGGCTGTCGATCAACAACGTGATTCGACCGGCGTAATCCCCTACTCCGCCAAATCCACGACCGCCCAAAAAGCTATATCCGTTAGCAGTGCTCTGAGCGACGCTAAGCCCTCGCATACTTTGAAGAATGTCATCCAGCGTGCGATAGCCATAGGCCTTGATGTCCGCTGCAGTCACGATGCTCACTGCAGACGACGCTTCGCTCACCTGCTTTGCAAGCTTGCTGGCGGTAATGATCTCCGTATTGACCAACTGCTCGAACGGAAGCTTGGTCAGATCCATTTCGCTGTCGTCAGCCCGTACATGAGATGCGACAAACGCAGCAGCCACAAGCCCGGCAAAGCTTAGTCTTTTGAAATTCGGAGGAAAGCCAAGCTTGGCAACGCGATGAACGGACGAAGCCACGCGCACGCGTTCGCGCGCACGATCAGCGGGTGGGGACTCCCGCATTTCTGCTTCGTTCTTATTGGACATGGACAGGTGGTCTGAACCGCCATGACATGCTTGGCAGTTCGTTTCAAACAAGGGTGCCGATTATCGACAGTGAACGCTGACAAACAATCAGGCCCCGCCCATTTTTAGGTAGGACTTAACCGCAAGTAGTCGGTTGTTCCCTACATTCAAATTCCCAAGACCTGTCCTTCAGATCAATACCGACACCCCGACGTCACCCGATTTCCTGAGGACGTTCACAACCACGCCGTTTTCCCGCCGCTCGAAGGAGAGATCCAACTCACCGCCGCCTATCCCCAGCCGGCGAACTTCTACCCTCCGCAAGAAGGGTGGAAGCTGCGGGTGGTCGAAAGTGACTTGGCGATGATTGAAATCGAACGTCAGGCCAAGACAGGCCTGGAGCAAATAGAAAACGCTGGCACTGGCCCAGGCCTGAGGGGAACAGGCGACGGGATAGAGCGTCGGCCCTTCATTAGGGCGACGAACGAAGCCGCAGTACAGCTCAGGCAGCCGATGCTGATCCATAAACTGGCTGGCGTCGAACAGCGCCTCCATGATGGATAAGGCCTCGCGCTTCATGCCGTAGCGAGCGAGGCCCATGGCGATGAGCGCGTTGTCGTGGGGCCAGATCGAACCGTTGTGATACGACATGGGGTTATAACGAGACTCTCCCTCGGCAATTGTGCGCACGCCCCATCCTGAAAACGATGCCTCATTCAGTAGACGTTCGCCCACCCGTTGCGCTCTCGACGGACTCGCAATGCCGCTCCAGAGCACCTGCCCGGCGTTGGAGGAATACACCTGGCACTGCTTCTTATCGCCATCCAGCGCAATGGCATAGGTGCCCAACTCATCGGACCAGAAGGCCTGCTCAAAACGATCTCGCAGTTCCGCCGCTTGCTGGCGGAGTTGTGCTGCCCGCTCGGGAAATCCCAGGTGCAACGCCAATTCCGCCCCATGCAGCCGCGCCATGTATGCGTAGCCCTGCACTTCCGCCAAGGCTACGGGAGGCTCCACGTGGCGACCATCCCGGTAGAAGATCGAATCCTCCGAATCCTTCCATCCCTGATGGATCAGCCCATTGCTGCTGCGCCGCCTGTACTCGATGAAGCCGTCGCCATCGCAATCGCCGTAGCGGTCGATCCACTCCAAGGCCCGTTCCACGTTAGGCCACAGGCCGCGCACGAAGCTCGCGTCGCCCGTGCATTGGAAATAGGCGCCGGCCAACACCACGAACAGGGGCGTGGAATCGATACTGCCGTAGTAGCGACCAAAGGGAATCTCACCCAGCGCCACCAGTTCGCCTTTGCGCGTCTCATGCAGAATTTTTCCCGGCTCCGCGTCTTGGGCCGGCACCAGGGCATCCGCTTGGGTGCGTGCAAGAAATGCGAGCACCGCCCTGGCCATGGAGGAATCCACCCAGAGGTACATGAGGGCCGTCAGTATTCCGTCCCGACCAAAGGGCACGCTGTACCAGGGCACGCCCGCATAGGGATACGGCCCCTCGGGCATATCCGTGTTGAGCATGACAAGATCAGCGGCCGAGCGATCAATCCAGTAATTGAAGGGTTCATTCGATGTGACGATGCGGCAACTGCGCTCCCGTGCTCGAGGCACAGCGGAATCCACCGCTGCCAGGGCATGCTGATATTCCACCGCTTGCCGAGGCTCGCCGCCGATCTCGCACAGGGCCGTCATTTGCAACTCCACTTGATCCTTAGGGGCGAGGGTCACGAGATACTCAACCCCGTCGCCCGCTACAGTCGTTGGGGTCGGTAGAAAATGAAGCACGGTATTCCGAACCACGCCGTCCAATCCCTGATATCCCAGCGTTACGTGCCCTGGACTGGACACGGGCGCCAATGCCAGCCCCCGTTGCGTGCGAACGAAACCGCGCACCTCGAAGATATCCGCATAGTCGGCGGCAAATTGGATGGAAAGGCGCAGAGAGACCGGCGTCTCGCCGTAATTCATCAAGCGCAGATGCTCATGGCTGCCCGCCTGCCAGAGCAGTTTGGCGCGGAAGATATGGACGCTGCCCTTATGCACGATGAGCTCATCGCCGTCGTAGAGATCGGGCGTAGTGAGATCCACCGTCAGCAAGCTGTTGTCCTGCCGCACGTTGGAGTTCAGCAGCATGGGCCGCAGCCCGTTGATGCGCAGCTCCAGATGGGAAAGAAAGCGAGTGCCCTCGTGATAGACACCCTGCTCTCCCGTGCCGATGGACTGAATGTCGCCGAATCGATCAAACACGCCGAAGGTGTCGTCATGCTTGAGCACGCGGATACGATCATCGGCCCGCGACGAAGTGGCGAGCACGTACCAGCGGTCCTGGATCTGGATGGCGTCGTCCACGGCCATGGCGGCATCAACTCAGGGATACGGGTTTGACTTGCCCCACGCGGTCGGCCGCCGAAGCAATACGACGATAGACACTCACGTAGTCTTGCGCCATGCGGCTTGCAGTGAACCCTTGCATGAAGGCCTCACGACACCGCGCCCGGTCATGGGCATGGCAAGCCGCGATGGCCGCCACCGCCGCATCGTCAGTTTCCACGAGATAACCGCTGATACCTTGCTTCACTACCTCAGGCACCGAACCGCAGGGCCAAGCAATCACCGGCGTGCCACAGGCCATGGCCTCGATCATCACGATACCGAAGGGCTCCGGCCAATCGATGGGAAACAGCAGCGCCAAGGCATTGCCGAGAAACGCCTCCTTCTCTGCATCGCCGATTTCCCCCAGGTACTCCACGTCCGGGCCGGTCAAGAGCGGGCGAATGCGCTGCTCGAAATAGTCGCGGTCATCCCGATCCACCTTTGCCGCCATCTTGAGGGGTATCCCCACCCGACGCGCTAGACGGATCGCCCGCTCCGGCCCCTTCTCTGGAGACATGCGCCCGAGAAAGGCCAAGTACTTTCCGGGCTGAGGATGAAAGCCATACAAGTCCTCCGGCAGCCCATGGTGGATGGTTGCCATCCATGGCACCCAGGGCAAGGGCAGACGTTGGGCATCCGAAATGGAAACCAGCGGCATATCCCGAAAGTAGCGATAGAGCGGAACGAGATCGGGGTAGTCGAGCCGACCATGGAGGGTCGTCACCGTCGGCCAACCGAGTCGCCGGGCCAAGGGGAAATGCCAGTAGTCGATGTTGAAATGAATCACGTCGAACTCGGATGCCACCTCGGCAATCCGGTCCAGCATGAGAGCGTAGTGGGGAAAGGGATCGACGCTGCGTCCATCGAGGCTCAATAGGCGCAGGCCCTCGTCGGTCATCGCGTGCAGCCTTCCACGGGTTTGCGAATCACCGGAAGCGAAAAGCGCAACCTCATGCCCCTGCTCAACCAGGGCTTCCGTCAGATAGGAAACCACCCGCTCGGTGCCGCCATAAAGCCGGGGCGGCACGCTTTCCATCAAGGGCGAAACAACGGCGATCCTGAGCTTGCTGTCCCTCATTTAGCAACTGTCGCAGGGTTGCGGCACCGGCTTCGACACCGCCCCTACTGCCGGGAAACGGAAAACCCAATTCTTTCGGCGTTCCCCTAGTTGCTCAATGCGCCATGGGGGCTAATTTCCGTGGGCCTTGCCACATTCAAGGCTTGGCTGCGTGCCACAGGTTGCGATAGCCGTCGCCGCCCTTCTCGCCCGCGCGCTTCTCCGGAGCCCAAAAATAAAGGGGCTTGCCCTTGTACGCCCACTGCTTGCTGTCGTCGTCGCGCACGATCACGTCGAACTCCCCCTTGGAAACAGCCGTCGCATCGGCGGCCAGGGGATGCCAGACAGAGACACAAGGCCCGTTGCAACTGCTTTTGCCCAGTGGGTCGTTGTCGAAGGTATAGAGCGTCATGCCGTCGATGCCAGTCAGCACCTCGCCCCCGGTACGAACGGGAGGATCGGAGGCGAATGCCGTTGCAGCGCCTAAAGCCAGGGACAAAGCTGCCAGGGAAGAAATCAATCTGTTCATGAAGTGCTCCTTCGTGAGGCCGTCGTTAGAGCAACGAGGCTAGCGGGCGTTGATGACACCCGCGCGCAATGTGGCCGGCGGCCCTTGTGCCTTTCGGCCCACGATGTGTCGATGTGTGACCCCTTGTCGGTTTTGCGACAGCACGACAAAACGCCAAGCCATTGAAGAAATGGGCCTTTCAACTTGGCACAAGGCTTGCGGAATAGGCCTGCCCTTCATTGCCCGGTCCCCGAGACACGCGAGTCATGGCCGAAATTCTGAAACGCGCAAAGCCTCTGGCGGTAAATCCCCTCAAGGCGAGTCAGCCCGTGGGGGCGTCCCTGGCCTTTCTCGGCCTCAAGAACGCCATCCCCATGCTCCATGGCTCCCAGGGCTGCACGGCCTTCGGCAAGGTGTTCTTCGTCCGCCACTTCCGGGAGCCCATTCCGCTCCAGACCACGGCCATGGATCAGGTGTCCACGGTGATGAACGCCGACGACAACGTGATCGAAGGCCTAAAGGTCATCTGCGAGAAGAACAACCCCGACGTGATCGGCCTGCCCACCACGGGGCTCTCTGAAACCCAGGGCACCGACATCAAGCGTTTAGTGACCATGTTCCGTCAGGCCTACCCACAGTTTGAAAAGACCGCGGTGATCCCGGTGAACACGCCAGATTTCAGCGGCTGCCTGGAAACCGGCTTCGCCCTGGCGGTGGAAGCTCTGATCGACGTGCTGGTGCCTGACTCCCGCGTGGCCGGCAAACGCAAGAAGCAGGTGAACGTGCTGGCCTCCTCCATGCTCACCCCCGGCGACACGGAGGCCATCAAGGAGTGGATCGAAGCCTTCGGCCTGCGTGCCGTCATGGTGCCCGACGTGGGCGATTCCCTCGACGGCCATCTGGTGGACAAGGAAACCACGCCCCTGACGCTAGGCGGCACGCCTCGCAGCGAGATCGAATCCATGGGCGAATCCGTCGCCACGCTGGTGATCGGTCGCTCTCTCGCCAAAGCCGCCGACCTGCTGCGCGCCCGCACTCACGTGCCCGACTTCCGTTTCGACCATCTGCTCGGTCTCGACGCGTGCGATGCCTTCACCCTGGCCCTGGCCGAGATCAGCGGCCAGCCGGTGCCCGAGCGCATCGACCGCCAGCGCGCGCAATTACAGGACGCCATGGTGGACACCCATTTCATGACCGGCTTCTACCGTGTAGCGATTGCCGCCGATCCCGACCTCTTGGTGGCGATGGGGCAGTTCCTCTCCGGTGTCGGCGCCCAGATCGTAGCCGCCGTCGCGCCCTGCAAGGCCGAAGTGCTGGAAGCCCTGCCCTGTGCCGAGGTGCGCATCGGCGATCTGGAAGATTTGGAAATCCAAGCGAAGGCTGGCGATGTGCAGTTGCTGGTCACCAACTCCCACGGCGCACAGGTTGCCGAGCGCCTGGGCGTGCCCCTGCTGCGGGCCGGATTTCCGCTGTACGACTGGGTGGGCGGCTACGCCCGCACCTGGGTGGGCTATCGCGGCGCGCGACAAGCCCTGTTCGATCTGTCCAACCTGTTCCAGGGACATCACCATGACGCCCAAGCCTACCGATCCGTCTTCTGGGCCGACGGCCCCCGCCAATACGAAGCACCCGCTGGCGCCCGAGAGTCGTCGCCTGTCGCTGGCGTGGTCAGCCACTGAGACGCCGCCGACCATGCTCAAAGTGGCCTTTGCCTCCGGCGACCGCAACACCATCGACCAGCACTTCGGCGCCGCCGAAGGCTTCGTCATCTACGCGCTGGATGCAGAACGAGCGCAGTTGCTGGAAGTGATCGAGTTCCCACCCGAGACCATGGACGGCAACGAGAACAAGCTGCCCGCCAAGGTCCAAACCCTGGCGGGCTGCGACGCCGTCTATTGCCTCGCCGCCGGAGCGTCCGCCGTGCGCCAGTTGCTGGGCGCCGGCATCCAGCCCATCCGCCTGGACGACGCGGAACCCATCGAGCCGGTACTGGGCCAACTGCGCAAAGCCATCAAGGACGGTGGCATTCCCTGGGTTGAGAAAGCGGTGAAGAAGCAAAGCGGCGACACGGATCGCTTCGACAAGATGGCCGAAGAGGGGTGGGACGAATGATCTCTCACCGACTACGGCAAGAACCCGCCCCCCCCTTCGACACGGCTCAGGACAGGCTTGTCAGGGGGGAGTTCGATAGGCGCCAACGTGAAGCAGACACCTGCCGTAGCAAAAGCTCTCCTCCCCTGACAAGGGGAGGCCGGGAGGGGTTAGGGAATCGCCGATTAAGTCCCCCACCGTTCGGGCTGAGCTTGTCGAAGCCCTGTGTCAGAGCGGCTTGCGCTTCGACAGGCTCAGCGCGAACGGACTTGTTCGGCGTTTCCTTAGAGGCAATTCGCGCCACCCGGACTAGGAGTCCTCGGAGCCATCATCATGATTGAAGCCACAGGCCGCGTCGTGGCCCTGCGCGAAGGTCGCGCCTTTGTGGAACTGGCCCAGACCACGGCGTGCAGCAGCTGCAATTCCAAGAAGAACTGCGGCCACAGCCAAGAAGACATTCCCGGCAAGACCCAGATCGTGGCCATGGATGCGCCCCTTCACGCCCACGTGGGCGATCAAGTCACCGTCACCATGTCCTCCGCCGGACTCCATGGCGGCGCCCTCCTCGGCTATCTACTGCCCTCTGTCACCACCATTGCCGGTGCGGTGATCTTCGCCCCCGCCGGCGATAGCGCGGCAGCGGGCGGACTGGCCCTGGGCCTCGCCGTGGGCTTGGCCCTGGTGCGCTTCATCAGCCGCATGTTGCCCTGCCTTGTCAGCACCCATTGCAGTTCATCCCATTCCCCATCCCACTGAAGTGCCAACGGAGACAAAAACATGAACGCCCCCGCAGAAATCGATCCCATCTACGAAACCGACTTCGTCAAGGAAATCAGCCGCCAGACCCGCGCCCTGGACAGCTACGGCCAGTGGGACGGCAAGCCGATTGAAGTGATCCTGGAGCCCTTCATCCTGACCAAGGAAAAGAAGCGCGAGATTCCCATCATCGGCGACCCGGACGACGTGGTTCTCGCCCGCGTGAAGGCCTTCTACAACGCCATCGCCGTGCTGATCGAAAAGGAATGCGGAAAGATGGCCGTGCCTTTCATTCAGATTACCCACGAAGGCTTCGGCCGCGCCCTGATCATCGTCGGCAAGCTGGTGGTCATGGACAAGACCTTGCGCGACGTGCATCGCTTCGGCTTCGACAGCCTGTCGAAAATGAAGACTGAGGCAGACAAATATCTGTCCGTTGCGCTCGAACTGGTGGGCAAGTATTCCGAAGTTGCAGGCCTGTGAGGGGTACCCGGCCATGACTGAAGAAGAACTCAAGGACCTGGACAAGGAAGTCAAAAAGCTCAAGCGCATCGCTACCGAAAAGGCTTCGGTGCTGCACGACCTCATCGAAGACTCGCTACCTGCGGCCTTCGAGAAACTCCCCGCCATCAGCCAAGACACCTACGACGCATGCAAGCTCTGGGCGGAAGCCAATGCGCGTCTCACCGCTGCTCAGAAAGGATAAGCAACCATGGCCAACATCATCGGACACACCAAAGGCGGCAGCGAATGGACGCCCGAATTCGCCACCGCCCTTGACCCCAAAAAATGCATCGGCTGCGGTCGTTGCTACAAGGTCTGCCCCCGCAACGTGCTCGACCTGGTGGAGCGCAGCGAGGACATGGAGTTGGACGATGATTTCGATGACGACGACAACATGATGGTGATGACCATCGCCCACGGCGAAGACTGTATCGGCTGCGGCGCCTGCGGTCGCGTCTGCCCCAAGGGCTGCTACACCTACGCTCCCGCCACCGCATGAATCCCCCTCAGCTTCCCGTGGACGAAGGGCTGACAGCCCTCATCGCCAGCGAGCGAGAACTGGGAGAGCGAGTGCTCTCTGCCATGCTGCAACTGGCGGAGCGCCATGAGGCCCCGCTCCCCGGCATTGCCTGGGACAAGGCGCAATTCTCTTTGGTGAAAGATCCTTTCTCCGGAGAGGAAAGCCTCATGGTGCGCTGGGCCAATGAGGATCGCGGCACCCTGAGCCTGCGCCCCGGCGGCTGGGTCTATGGCGAACTGGACGTGTGCAAGCCCCACCCCACCAAGGCCGGCCAGTGGATGGAAGCCGTGGTGGCCTGGGGCCACGCGGAGAAGCTGAAGATGGAAATGCGACTGCTGGACGCACCGGCGTAATTCGTTCGCAACCTCGAAGTCCTTATTGCCCTTGTAGGAGGCCCGCCCTCGGGCCGACAGGTGCCCAAGCAATCACCGATATCGGCCCGAGGGCAGACCTCCCACACAACACATGCCGCCAACACCCCCTCCCCTGCTCGTCCTGTATCACAAGCAATCCACCAGCGGCCGCACGCGCTTCCTGCGCCTGCCCGCCGGGCTGCTCGCTTTCGATCCGTTGCCGATGTCTTCCTCGCTGAAGGAGGGAAATGAACCCGCCTCGCCGGTGCGTCCGCACCCGGCCATCCATCTCAAATCGGCGGAAGAAAAACTCGGACTCCCCGCCGGCAGCCTGGAAGCGGAAGCGGAGTTTTACGCCGAGATCGACACGCCGGATGGCCCTGCGGCCGTGCTGCTGGCCCGTTTCACCACCATCGATCCGCCCTTCGCCGCCGCCGACGCCCTGGGCGGCAAGTTCATCGCACTGACCGAGGCCCGCGGCCTGCATCCGATCGAACTGGACTTGGCGCGGCGGGCCTACGAACTCATCCTCGGCTGATCACACGCCAGGCATGGGTGCGAAGCCCGGCAGTTCCTTGACCCGGCCGATCCAGGCGCGGATGTGGGGATAGGGCGCCAGGGACACGCCGCCTTCCGGCGCCAAGGCCACGTAGGGGAATACCGCGCAATCGGCGATAGTGGGCCGCTCCAGGGCCAGCCACTTGTGGCGAGCCAGATGAGCGTCGATCAAGGGCAGGATGCTGGCCGACCGCTTCAACGTATCGGCCTTGTCGATGGCATAGCCGAACTTATCCACTAGGCGCGCCGCGCAGGGGCCGTTCTGCACTTCGTTGGCGGACGTTGACAGCCACTGCATGACCGTGGCCATGGCCGCAGGCTCCTTGGGCAGCCAGGTGTCGCCGCCGTACTTGCCGGCCAGGTACACCAGGATGGCCTGCGAATCCCGTAGCACCACCTCGCCGTCCACCAGGATCGGAATCTCGCCCCAGGGATTGAGGTCAAGCAGCGGCGACCGCTTGTGTTCGCCGCCGAGAAAATCCACGTCCACGATGTCGACGGGAATACGCGCCAGGGACGTGAACAGGCGGACCTTGTAGCAGTTGCCGGAGAGTTCCAGGTTGTAGAGCTTCATTGATGTCTCCTTGCTTGTGATGATGGATCAGGTTGCGGAAAACTTGGCTCGCCACTCGGCCTCGGTGTAGCGCGGGGTGATGTGCTGGGAACAGTTCCAGTCGAAGGCTTCGAGGCGGATCAGCAGCAGGCGCTCCACCAGTGCATCCGTGGTGGGCGACAAGCGGGCCAGCAGATCGGGCTCTGCGCTGCGGGCGTCCTCGACCCGGCAATGGCCGAGGATCTTGAGCCGGCGCCGCTGCGGGTAATCCACCAGAATCAGGCTCACCCGGCCGTCATGGGCCAGATTGCCGGCGGTCATGTACTGGCGGTTGCCGTGGAAATCGGCGAAGCCCAGGGTGACCGGGTCCAGCACCTTGAGAAAGCCCGCCGGCCCGCCCCGGTGCTGCACGTAGGGCCAGCCGTTCTCGGCCACGGTGGACAGGTAGAAGCTGTCCCGTGCAGCGATGAAGGCTTCCTCCCGGGGGCCGAAGGCCGTGCGAGGGTCGATTGCGCGCTCGGTCCCGAATTCGGCGCCGCCGTACTGGCGCTGGGCCGCCCGGACGCTGTCGGTGAAGGTGATTTCGTAGTAACGGCGCACCATGGAACTCAGGCCTCGGTAAACGATGGCACCCATAGTGATGGATTCGGATACTGAAATAAATGGCCTGCATCGAATAGAACTAGTGCGTTTACCGAATTAATATCCCGCCATGGACAAACTGCGCGCCATGACCGTTTTTGTACGCATCGTCGAGGCGGGCAGCCTCAGCGCCGCCGCCGACCAGCTCGATACTTCCCTGGCCTCGGTGGTGCGCAGCCTGGCGGCCCTGGAGAAGGCCTTGGGCGTGCGCCTGCTCAACCGCACCACGCGCCGCATCGCGCTCACCGACGAAGGCCGCGAGTATTCTGAACGCTGCCGCCAGGTGCTGGCCCAGGTGGAGGAAGCCGAAGCCGCCCTTTCCGCCCGGCAGATCACACCCGCCGGGCGCCTCGCCATCACGGCGCCGGTGATGTTCGGCCGCCTGCATGTGGAGCCGGTACTGACCGATTTCCTCAGCTCCTATCCCGAAGTCCGCGCCGAACTGCTTCTGCTCGACCGTATCGTCGATCTACTGGAGGAAGGCCTGGACTTGGCAATCCGCATCGGCGAACCGGCCGAATCCAGCCTGGTGGCGATTCCCTTGGGCCGGACGCGGCGCGTGCTGTGCGCCAGCCCCGATTACCTGGCCCGCCAAGGCACGCCGGCCACCCCCGCCGACCTGGCGGGCCATCGCGGCATCCGCTTCACAGGCCTGGCGAGCGGCACGGAATGGGAGTTTTCAGCGGGCGGGAAAACCGTGCGGGCCTCGGTGGACGAAGCCTTCGCCACCAACCAGGTGGATGCGGCTTTGAACGCCTGCCTCAAGGGCCTGGGCTGCGGCCGCTTCCTCGCCTACCAAAGCCGCGAGCTGATCGCCGCCGGCAGGCTGGTGTCCATCCTCACGGATTTCGAACCGCCGTCCGTGCCCGTAAATCTCACCTATCCCCACTCTCGGCTGCTGTCCTCCCGCGTCCGCGCCTTCGTGGATTGGGCCGTGCCGCGCCTACGCGCGCGCCTGGCCGAGCTTTAACCCTCCGACATCCCGCCGCCTGTCGCTTTGTCGCATTTGCAACAAAGCGACATTCGCGCACATCGAGCCCGGAACCGCATGGTTGAGCCATATTTAGCTCCAGCACATGGTGGTATGGCGATTGCACAGACTCCTTCATCAGAGCGGCATTCGCCACAACGTCCAACCACCCAGACCGGAGAGAACCATGATCAACCTGACCCCCAACGCCTCCAAGGCCATTCATCGCTTCATCAAGGGTTCCAAAAACCCGGTGGCGGGGCTGCGCATTTTCGTTTCCGGTGGCGGCTGTTCCGGCCTCCAGTACGGTCTGCGTTTAGAGCAGCAAAAGGGCGACGACGATTTCGAGCTCACCATGGATGGCTTCACCCTGCTGGTGGATCCCATGAGCCGCCCCATGATTGAAGGCATCACGGTGGATTTCGTGGATAGCCTTACCCACACCGGCTTCAAATTCAACAACCCCAACGCTACGGGCTCCTGCGCCTGCGGCCAATCCTTCTCCGCCTAAATTCAGGAGCGACGACCATGTGGGAATACTCAGACAAGGTGCGCGAGCACTTCTTCGATCCGAAGAACTCCGGTGTGCTGGAAGAAGCCAACGGTGTGGGCGACGTGGGTTCCATCAAGTGCGGCGACGCCCTGCGCCTGATGCTCAAGGTTGAACCGGAAACCGAGGTGATCCTCGACGCACGCTTCCAGACCTTTGGCTGCGGCTCGGCCATCGCCTCGTCTTCGGCCCTGACCGAGATCATCAAGGGCAAGACCCTGGACGAAGCCCTGAAAGTCACCAACCAGGAAATCGCCGATTACCTGGACGGTCTCCCCCCGGAAAAGATGCACTGCTCAGTGATGGGCCGCGAGGCGCTTCAAGCGGCGGTCGCCAACTACCGAGGCGAAGTGTGGACCGACGACCACGAAGAAGGCGCCCTGATCTGCAAGTGCTTCGCCATCGACGCAGTGATGATCGAAGACACCATTCGCGCCAACAGTCTGACCACGGTGGAAGAAGTCACCAACTACACCAAGGCCGGCGGCGGCTGCTCCTCCTGCCATGAAGCCATTGAGGAGCTGCTCGACAAAGTGGCGAAGGAATGGGAAGGCGAAGGCAAAGCCGCTGCGCCTGCACCACCTGCCGCAGCGCCGGCCCCCGCTGCGAAGCCCCAACTGACGACCTATCAGCGCATGCGCAAGATCGAAGAAGTGGTCGAGTCCATCCGCCCCATGCTGGTCCGCGATGGCGGCGACATCGAGATCGTCGAAGTCTCGGGCAAGGACATCTACGTCAATCTCAAGGGCGCCTGTGCCGGCTGCATGATGGAACAGGCCACCCTGGGCGGCGTACAGCAGAAGCTGATTGAAGCGCTGGGCGAGTTCGTGCGCCTGCTGCCGGCAAAACTGCTGACGGAGATTCATTAAGAAAATTGGGTTTCCGTTCGTCCTGAGCTTGTCGAAGGATGAACGGCTGATTACAAACACCGCCCGTCCGTGCTTCGACAAGCTCAGCACGAACAGGCTCCTCCAGAGAGCGGAACATGAAACCCATCTACCTCGACAACAACGCCACCACCGCTTGCGACCCCGCCGTGGTCGAAGCCATGCTGCCCTACTTCACCGAGCAGTTCGGCAACCCCTCCTCCATGCACAGCTTCGGCAACAAGGTGGGCGGCGCCATCAAGGAAGCTCGCAAACAGGTCCAGACGCTGCTCGGCGCCGAACACGATTCCGAAATCGTATTCACCTCCTGCGGCACCGAGTCTGATTCCACCGCCATCCTTTCCGCCATCAAGGCCCAGCCCGAGCGCAATACGGTGATCACCACCGCCGTGGAGCATCCCGCCATCCTGACCCTGTGCGAAAACCTGGAGAAGGAGGGCTACACCGTCAAGAAACTGGCCGTGGATAGACGTGGCCGCATCGATATCGACGAGTACAAGTCCCTGCTCCACGACCGGGTCGCCATCGTCTCCGCCATGTGGGCCAACAACGAAACGGGGACTATCTTTCCCGTTGAAGAAATGGCCGAACTGGCCCACGCCAAAGGCATCCAGTTCCATACCGATGCAGTGCAGGCCGTGGGCAAAATCCCCATGGACCTGAAGAGCACCAAGATCGACATGCTCTCTCTCTCCGGCCACAAGCTCCATGCGCCCAAGGGCATCGGCGTTCTCTACCTACGCCGCAACACCCGCTTCCGCCCGCTCTTACGTGGCGGCCATCAGGAACGCGGTCGCCGCGCCGGCACTGAGAACTCCGCATCCATCGTGGGCCTAGGTATCGCCTGCGAACTGGCGATGCAAAACCTGCATCACGAAAACACCGAAGTGAAGCGCCTGCGCGACAAGCTGCAGGCAGGCATCCTCTCGCACGTGAACTACGCCTTCGCCACCGGCGACTCCGGCCCCAACGGCAACCGGCTGCCCAACACCTGCAACATTGCCTTCGAGTACATCGAAGGCGAAGCCATCCTGATGCTGCTCAACAAAATGGGCATAGCCGCCTCATCGGGATCGGCCTGCACCTCCGGCTCCCTGGAACCCTCCCACGTCATGCGCGCCATGGGCATCCCCTACACCGCCGCCCACGGCACCACCCGCTTCTCTCTCTCCCGCTACAACACCGAGGATGAGATTGACCGGGTCATCGCTGCCGTACCTCCCATCGTCGCCCAATTGCGCAAGCTCTCTCCTTATTGGAAAAGCGACGGCCCTGTGGAAAACCCGGAACAAGCGTTCGCCCCGGCTTACGCCTGACTTACTTCAAACAACGGAGCCATCCGCTCTTTCATGTCGGATGGTTTCTCTTTGTTACAGAACTTTGACCCCGATCAAAAACCATGATTTTTTAATGGGTACTCTCCAAGGCAGTCTTTTTTCTCTCTGCCTCTGAAAGGAAGTACCCATGAAAATGGTCAAACTAGCTATCGCCGTTGCCGCAGTTCTCGGCTCTTCCGCTGCTTTCGCCCAGCAAGCCGAAGGCAACTTCATGATGCGAGTCCGTGCTGTGGATGTTCAGTGGAACAATCAATCCTCTGACGTCCGTGGCAACCTGGGCCTCAAGGACAACGTTGTGGTGGATAACAAAGTTATCCCTGAAATCGACTTCACCTACTTTTTCACTAAGAACATCGCTGCCGAACTGATCCTGACCTATCCCCAGAAGTTCGACGTCAAAGCCAAGTCCGGAGCTCTTGGAACCGGCGGTTTCTCCGCTGGCACTTTCAAAGGATTGCCTCCCACTCTCACCCTGCAATACCACTTCGCTCCCGAAGCTACATTCCGCCCCTATGTTGGAGCGGGTATCAACTACACACTGATCTCCGACGTCAAGCTAACCGGCCTGAACAATACTGCAGGCACAGGTGGCAGCGACCTGAGCCGGAGCAGCACGGGCGGCGCTCTCCAAGTGGGCTTCGACTACAAAGTCGGCCCCAACAGCTACGTCAACCTCGACATCAAGAAGGTCTACATGTCTGCAGATCTGTCAGTCTCTGGACTGGGCAAAGTCAGCAAACTGACTCTCGACCCGCTGCTGGTTGGCGTGGGTTACGGCTTCAAGTTCTAAGCTGTTCTGCTCCCAACAAAAAAGCCGCCTTCGGGCGGTTTTTTGTTGGGCTCAATTAAGAAGCGCTACTTGCCTATCAGGTAATGGCGATCATCGAAGCTGCCTACCCATTGAGGCGCATAGACGACCATCAAGGTAATCACTGCCCCATTAAGCCATGCCTCCGCGAAGGCCAGGAGTAGGTAGTAGGGAAAATAATCCGTCATCAGTTTTTCCAGGGAATAGATGCCGGCAATCCAGAACAGCAGCGTCGATAGAACACCCGTCGCCATGATCGTGACCGCCGCACCGAAAAACGCTGCGACGAAAATGTAGATGAAGAAGTTGGCCGGAAGCCAACGAAGCACGGCCAAGCGCACCGCTTCCGCCACAATCACCGGGCACACCACGCTCACCAAAGCTGCAAGTCCGAAGTGATCCCAGCCGATACCGGAATTTAAATTCACTACGGCAAGAACCACCGATAGCCCGAGGATAGCGAGACTGCGTCCGAACATCAGGGTAAAGGCCGTTGCCCCCAGCAGATGCAAAGTCAGCCCCGGCTGAACGCCCGCCTTCATACTCCACATGAAGATCAGCGTCACGATGGTGCCGAGCCAAACGTTCAACTGCCCGCTATCCGCCAGCCGCTTCCATGGCGCTAGACGTATGGCCGTCACCAGCACGGCCGCGTACAGACCAAGTGAAGGAAAGGCCCAGAAGGAAGGGAAAAGATGATCGGGAAAGTTCATCGCTAAAATGCTCGCCGCACGCTAGACGCTAAAACGCCACTGAGGCGCCGCCAAGCATTGTGCCCTGGCCAAACGCATAAATCCCTGACACGAGACAAACAATGACCGACATCCTTTCCGATTACGGCAATGGCCTCTACGCCGTCGATGCTGACTATTGCGCCCCGCTGGTTGCCGCCATTCACCTGATCGTCGAGGAAGGCCGTGTTGCCCTGGTCGATACGGCCCACAACGCCGCCGTGCCGCGCGTACTGGAGCAGATGCAGCACCTGGGGCTTTCGCCCGAAGACGTGGATTACGTGATCCTCACCCACGTGCATCTGGATCATGCCGGCGCAGCGGGCGCCTTCATGGCCGAGTTCCCCAATGCCAAGCTGGTCGTGCATCCCCGCGGCGCCCGCCACATGATTGACCCATCGAAGCTGGAAGCGGCTGTCCATGAGGTTTATGGCAAGGAAGAAGCCCAACGCATGTACGGCTCCCTGCTGCCCACACCGGCCGAACGTGTCGTGCAAGCGATAGACGGCCTGACGCTCAAGCTAGCTGGCCGCGAACTGCAGTTCTTCGACACGCCCGGCCACGCCCGCCACCACGTGGCCATCCGCGATGGCCGCACAGGGCACGTTTTCACCGGCGACACCTTCGGCATCTCCTACCGCCAGTTGGACGCCGACGGTCGCCAGTTCATTATTCCCACCTCATCCCCATCCCAGTTCGATGCTCAAGCGCTGCACGACACCATAAGCCGAATCGCCGCGCTGGAACCCGAGGCCCTATACCTGACCCACTACTCCCAGGTGACAGATGTGCCTCGCCTCGCGGCGGACATGCACCGGCTGATCGACGCCTACGCGGCCATTGCCCTGGAGCACTGCGCCGCTGGCAATGAGCGCCACATTCGCATCAAACGAGGCCTTCAGGAACTGTACTTGCAGGAAGCCGATGAACACGGCTGGGGTACGCGAGGCGAAACGCTGCTCAAGCTTCTTGATCTGGACACGGAACTTAACGCCCAGGGCCTGGCCTTGTGGATAGATAGCCAACCCTAGAAAAGTCCGTCGCTGCCGCTCACGGATTGCCGAAGTAGTAGTAAGCGTCCGTCGGCACTGAATCCGCTGCTGCCTCCTCTTGGGCCTCGAAGTCCACCTTCTTGTCCCAGTAGATCGCCCGCCCCGTTCGTTGATCGTCCACCACCTCGGGATGCGCCTTCACATACTCGTTCATGAAGGTGGTGAATTCAGAAACGTAGCCATCCTTGCGCTCACGCATGTTGTCCTCCGAAGCCAAGGAGGCACCATAGGCCGTAGGAACCCGCCCGTCAGTCTGCTTCCGCACCCGATTGGCGCTGGAACTTGCGGCACCATGGGCTAGTCTTCAAGCAGCTGCATCACCTTCGAGCAGCACCTTTCCCCAAGGAGACCATCATGGACGCCCTGATGAAAACTCCCTCCTCGACTCACTCGGGCACCGCCGAAAGAACAAAGTCGATCTACTACGTCAGCAGCCGCCCCGAAGCCTACGAGATATTCGGCGAAGTTGGCCACGATGAGGCTCGCTGCTTTGGCGAGACCATCGCCCGGCATGCGGCCCAGCACTTCCCCAGTATCGAGTTCAAGGTGGATGACACGTGGCACGAACACCAGCCCGGCATGGAGCACGTGGGTATTTACATCGAAAACCACTGGCAAGGCTGGATCACCACCTGCCACGGCAGGAGCGTTCCGTAGTCGCGCCCATCGCGCTTCGTTACTTGACGGTCGCTGGCACCAAAGCGCGCAGACGCAAAGCGATGGCAACGCATGCCAAGAGACAAACGACCAGCAGACCGGCGATACCGCGCCAGCCATCCACGTGCCACATGAGGCCCGACACGGAGCCGAGACTGCTGGAGCCAAGGTAATAGGCCGACAGATACAAGGCCGAGGCGAGCGCGCGGGATTCGGTAGCGCGACGACCGATCCAACTGCTCGCCACCGAATGGGCAGCAAAGAAGCCGAAGGTGAAGAGCCCGATGGCACATAACAGCAGCGGCAGATTGTCGGTCAGCGTCAGCGTGAGGCCGAGGGGCATCGCGCATACCAGCGCCCACAGCACGTTACGGCGTCCCAGCCTGTCTGCAAGCTTTCCCGCCCAAGCCGAGCCCCACATGCCGAGCAGGTAGAGAGAGAACACAAGCCCGATCTGCCCCGGACGAAGCCCGAAAGGCGGCAGGGCCAGACGATAGCCCAGATAGTTGTAGAGGCTGACGAAACTGCCCATGAGCAGGAAGCCCACCACAAATAGCCAGCGCATGGCGGCATCGCCGAAATGGCGCCGGCAGCCCCCCATGAAAGACGCCAAGGAAATGTGGGAAGGCCGAAAGTGCCGCGACGCAGGCAGATTGCGCCAGAAGGCAAAGGTCGCGGCAATGCCCATGACGCCGAGGACGCCCGCCGCCAATCGCCAGGAATTCCAGTCGGCCAGGGCCGAAGCCAACAGCCGACCACAGAGGCCACCCAAGGCATTGCCGGAAATGTAGAGCCCCATGGAACGGCCCAGAGAGTCGGGCGCCACCTCTTCGCTCAGATACGCCATCGCTACCGCTGGCAGTCCCGCCAGAAACATGCCGAGCAAGGCACGCAGCAGCAACAGATGGGAGAAATCGCTGGCGAAAGCGCTTGCCAGGGTCAGGCAGGCAGCCAAGCCCAAAGCCGTCACCATCACACTCTTCCGCCCCAAGCGGTCGGCGATCATCCCGGCGGGAATCAGCATCAGCGCCAACGCGCCGGTGGCAGCAGACATAACGCCGCTGGCTTGGGCAGGCGTGAGGTTGAACTCATCGGAAAACTGCGGCAGCAACGGCTGAAAGCCATAGAGCATGGCGAAGGTGGCAAAGCCTCCGACAAAGACGCCGAAGGCCGTGCGCCGAAAGGCAGGCGTTCCCGCATGGAGGCGGTCAGGCGTTTCGGCGGATTTCTCTACCCACTTGCCCGCAACTACGGCGGCGGAAGGCAAGACAGCGGACACTTCAGGAGGCGGCATGATGGACTCTCGGCTCTTTGAAAACGCTGAATTAAGGAAACAGCAAACAAGTCCGTTCGCACTGAGCTTGTCGAAGTGCAAGCCTCGTGGCACAGGGGCTTCGACAGGCTCAGCCCGAACGGTAATCAGTTAATCAGCGCATCCCTTTGCGCAAACAGGTGCGCGAACGCACCGTGAGACGCCATGCTAGGCCTGGCACAACCCACCAGTCCAATATATATTTCCGCACCAACTCATACTTAAAACATATCAATGGAACTGCGCCACCTGCGTTACTTCGTCGCCGTTGCGGAAGAGCTTCATTTCACCCGCGCCGCGGAACGGCTGCACATCGGCCAGCCGCCCTTGAGTCAGCAGATTCAAGCCCTTGAGGAAGAACTGGGCGTCCAGCTCTTCGCCCGCAGCAAACGCCGCGTGGCCCTCACCGAGGCGGGCCAGCGTTTCCTCGTCAGTGCCCGACAAATACTCGCCGACACCGAGCAGGCTGCCGAACAGGCACGCCGGGCCGCCCGGGGCGAAGTGGGCGAATTGCGCATCGGCTTCACCTCGTCCCTGCCATTGACCCCGCTATTACCGGGCGTGCTCAACGACTACCGGCGGCGCCACCCGCAAGTGACCCTTACGCTGCGCGAGATGTTCACCACCGATCAGTTCGATGCCCTCATCGCAGAACGCCTGGACGTGGGCTTCGTGCGCTACACCAACGTCACTGCACCGACAGGATTGGCATTACGGGAAATCCACCGCGACCCGTTGCGGGTGGTGATCAATCAGCGGCATCCCCTCGCTGGAGAAAAGTGTCTCTCCTTCGCCCAACTTCGGGACGAGTCTTTCATCTCCTATCCCCACGACGCAGGCACCGGCCTCAGCGTCATGCTGCGCCAACTAGGACTGGCAGCGGGTTTCGAGCCTAATGTGGTGCAGGAAGCGCGGGAAGCCACGACACAGATCGGTCTGGTGGCAGCAGGCCTCGGCGTGGCAATACTGCCTTCGCCGCTGGAATGCGTGCGACTCAGCGGCGTTCGCTACATACCTTTGCAGGAAACCAACGCCTACCTTTCCCTGGCAGTCGCCATCCGCGCGGAAACGCCATCGCCCCTGCTCGAAGGCTTCCTGCTACGGCTGGCGGCTCATGAGGGCTAGGGACTATCCTCTGCAAACCAACTTGGTGCATTTCCAGTGGTCCATGCACCATGGGAAACACTGAACAGATCTTCCCGCGAAAGCGCACTGCTGTCCGAAATAATTTTCGAGAACCTTCCGGAAGCGTAGGCAGGTATAGCGATTAGGCCTTTGCTGCTGCGAATGGACTCAAAACTGCGCCGGCATTCGATTTGGGCTCTAGCCATAAAACTTCGTCATTCCGGCGAAGGCCGGAATCCAGGGGTTCTTGCGGCCCGTCCTGGATCCCGGCCTTCGCCGGGATGACGACATCACTTTAATTCTTTGTGTGAAGCTAATTATTCCGCACAGCGGTGGGCCTCCACGGAAATTACCAATGAAGGCTTAATCGGCCTTCGCCCTAAATGACGTACTGCCCCATTGCCCGGTCCATACGGCTCACGGCGGAACTCAATATCTCTGCATCGCCCAACGTCACATCGACCACGCTGGCGTTCTGCTGGCAAAGGACCGATACCTGCTGAACGGCGTCCGCCACTTCCGCGAGGGATGTCTGCTGCTCAAGCGTCGCCTGGGCAATTTCCTTCACCCGCCCTTGGGTGCGATCCATCTCGGCCTGTATGCCGCGCAAGGCTTCTTCCGCGGCGATTGAGAGCTGTACCCCATGATCCACACGCTCCGCGCTGGCGCGCATGCTGTCCACCGTGAGTTGGGTTTCCTTTTGAATCGTGCCTACCAGGGCTTCGATTTCCCCCGTGGACTTGGCCGTGCGCTCGGCCAGCTTGCGCACCTCGTCGGCCACCACTGCAAAGCCCCGCCCCTGCTCTCCCGCGCGAGCGGCTTCGATGGCGGCGTTGAGCGCCAACAGATTGGTCTGCTCGGCAATTTCCTTAATCACCCCAGTCACCTTGTCGATCTCCTGGGAGCGCATTCCCAGCCGTTCTACCTGAGCCGCCATCTGAGCGATGTTCTCCGACAGGGCACGAATCGCATCGGAGGTTTCGCGCGTAACGATGGCGCCTTCACGGGAGATGCGCCCCGCTTCCGCCGCCACATCGATGGTGGTCTTGGCGTGGTCCGCCACGACACCGACGGACGCGAGCACTTCCTTCACGTGCAGTGCGCTTTTCATCGCCATATCGCTTTGATGACGTACCGCAGCGTGAATTTCCTGCACGTTCCGTCCCACGTCCTCGGTGGATTTCGCCACCTGCTTTTCCACCTCCACCAAGCCTTGCAAAGTCGCTTGCAGGGAAGACCCCATCTTGTCGGCCCGACGCCCCACCTTACCCACGATGTCCCGACGCTGAAGATCGAATCGGGGCCGCAGGTCACCTGTAACAAGGACATGTTCGAGCCAATCGCCGACGCGATCCAACTCCTGCTGGGTGCGACGGGAATAGGTGAAGAGAAAGAACGCCCCGTAGCCGCCGCACAACACCGCCACCGCCAGAGCGATCAGGCCGCTGACACCTTTGTCTGGCGCATCCAGCGCCAGCAGGACGGCGGGAACGATGCAGCCAAGCCCCGCCGCGCCCAGTTGCACGCGGAGGCTGAGCAGCCAAGACACCAGCGATGATCGTCGCTGTACCACGCGACCAAATTCGATGGCGATGGAGCGATCCCCTTGCTTGATCCTCCGATAGGCAGCCTCGGCAGCGGCCACGTCGGCGCGCGTCGGGCAGCCACGCACCGATTGATACCCGACAATCCGACCGTTTTCCCGCACGGGTGACACGTTTGCGACAACCCAGTAGTAGCCGCCATCCTTGCGTCGGTTCTTCACCAGGCCGCGCCAGGGCCGCCCTGCCTTCAAGTCCTTCCAGAGATCGGCGAAAGCTTCCTTGGGCATATCGGGATGGCGCACGATGTTGTGCGGCTTTCCCACCATCTCCGCCACGGTGTAGCCGCTGATGTCGGCAAACGCTTCGTTCGCCTCAACGATGATGCCGCTCAAATCGGTACGGGAATAAATGAACTGGCCTTCGGGGACCAAGAACTCTTGGCCGCTTGCACTGAACGGACTGGGATTTGCGCTCATGTCTTGCTGCCCTCTCTGTTGTGGTGGCAGGAATCAGGACTGACTTCGGCGCAACGCTCATCGACCGAAACCCGTCCTTTCCCTACGCTCACACCAGAAAAGCAGAAGGCATGCCATTCATTGGGAAGGTCCGTACATATACGGAGACGACTACTCCAAGCTCAAGGCAACGAACACGCGCTTGTCGTCCCGCTGCACCAACATCGCCATGTGCTTGCCTGCCTGTTTCACCAGCGCACGTAGATGCTCCACGCTACGCACCGGCTCCCCATTCACAGCAACAATCACGTCACCCGGCTGAATGCCTGCCTTGGCAGCGAGCCCCGTCACGCCTTCCACCAACAGGCCGCCGTTCAGCTCAATCTGTCGGCGCTCGTCGGCGGTGAGAGGGCGCACCGCCAAACCCAGTTGCCCCTGGCCGGCCGTGGCATCGGCCGCTTCCTGCTTGGCCTCTTCTTTCACTTTCCCCAGTGTCACATCCACATCTCGGGTCGCCCCTTTTCGCCACACCTGCAAACGGGCCTTGGTGCCGGGCTTGGCGGAAATCACTTGGGATGAAAGCTGGCTGGCACGATCAATATCCTTATCGTTGAAGCGAAGGATCACGTCGCCTTCCGCAAGCCCGGCCTGAGATGCGGGGCCCGCCGGGTCCACGGAACTGATCAGCGCCCCTGAAGGCTTTTTCAAGCCGAAGGCTGAAGCCAGCCCCTGATCCACGTCCTGCACCGCAACGCCGAGCCGCGCCCGCTCCACCTTGCCGTGGGCCACGATTTCCCGCTCCACCTGGATCGCCACGTCAATGGGAATGGCGAAGGACAAGCCCTGGTAGCCGCCGGTACGGCTGAAGATTTGGGAGTTGATGCCGATCACCTCGCCTCGCCCATTGAACAGCGGCCCACCGGAATTGCCCGGATTCACCGCCACGTCGGTTTGAATGAAGGGCACGTAACTTTCATCCGGCAGGGACCGTGACTTGGCCGAGACGATGCCCGCCGTGGCGCTGTTTTCAAAACCGAAAGGCGAGCCTATTGCAAGCGCCCACTCGCCAACCCGCGTCTGCTCCGGGTTTCCGAGGCGCACCGTGGGCAGGTTGCTGGCATTGACCTTAAGCACAGCAATGTCCGAGAGCTTGTCCATGCCCAACACCTTGGCTTTGAACTCACGCTTGTCCGTCAATTTGACGGTCACTTCGTCCGCCCCGTCCACCACGTGGGCATTGGTCAGGACGATGCCGTTCGACGTGACGATGAAGCCGGAGCCCAAGCCATGAATGGGCACTGCGCCGCGAGGTTGGAAGCGGCGAAGGAAGTCGCTGAAAGGATCGTCCGGATCAAGGTGCGGTACGCCACCGCCACGGCCTCCGGATTCCATCTTCACGCTGCCGGATATGCTGATGTTCACCACCGCAGGGCCGGCAGCGTCGACGATGGCCGAAAAGTCGGGAAAGCCTTTAGCGGGGATTGGCGTAGATGCGGAAGGAGACATCTGCGCAACGGGCCGCGACGGCGCGGACAAGGTTTCCGCCATCGCATCGCTGCCGCCCAAGGCGCCGTACTTGACGTAGCCACCCACCATCGCCAAGGCAACGATGGCAACACCCAGCAGCGTGCGCTTGGCCCAGGCGCGCGTGTTCCGAGATTTGATTTCCATGCTCGGTATTCTTGCGATGGACAATCAGGCTGTCCGTGCGCAGCCGCGCTTTGAGCAGGCGAGCTACTGGGCGGGCTGATCCTGTTGGGGATCGAAGTTGATGGATACCAACTTCACGCTCGCCACCGGATGGCCAAACAATTCCGCAGGTTTGAATCGCGTCTTGAGTAAGGCGTCCAGGGCCGCCATCTCAAACATGTCCGGCGGATCTGCCGAGACGATGTCCACTGCATCGATGGCGCCCGAGTCGCTGATATACACCCGCACCGTCACGACGCCGGACAAGCGCCGAATGTAGGCGGCCTCGGGATAGACCAGAGGCGCCAACTCGATGGGTTCAGCCTTCACGTCCACCTCTGAGGAATCGAAGTAGTGGCTGGCGGACACCACGCTGCCCCGCTCAATGGGAGCGTCCTCCTCTGGCCTTACCTCCTGGGCGTTGGCTTCAGGCGTGACAGTAGCGGCGATCTCTGGCGCAACCACGGACGCAGCTTCGCGGGGAAGCCGGACCTCCAAGCTGGCAGGGATAGGACGCGATGCCGGCATACGCGCAGCATGATGGGACGAAGGCAACGCCAGCACTGCGCCATGCACGACCAGCGACAACAACAAAGCACGCCATAGGCCGGCCTTGGCCGCCTTGGTCACATTGGCCGCATTGGTCGTCTTGATTTTTGCGAGCCAAAGAAAAAAGGGGGGGAAATCCCCCCCCTTCTGGCGCTGCCTCGGCAGAGGCATCAATCGATCTCCTTGTACCAGAAGCGCCGGGTTCGGGTGCCGATGGCGCCGGTACTGGGCGTCTGCACCGAGGTACCGGAGATCACGCCTTCCTTGGTCACTAGGTTGCCGGTCGCATCCTGAACCTGCACCACCACGTGAACCGGGGAAGGCAGGAAGCCGCCACCGGGGTGGACCATGGCACGATCCGCGACGGTGGTGCCAGCAGCCGCACCGGCCGTGGTGAAGTCGATCTGGTACTGGCGAGCGATACCCAGGTTCGCCACACAGCTTGCATCGGCAGTCTGGCTGGGCTGGTTGGTGTTGAAGAAGACCACGCCGTTCAGGGCCAAGGAATTACCAATCACCTTTTCGCCGGTGGCGAGGGTAATGAACCAACCGTCAGCGGCAGCCAGCTTCGCAGCCTCCAGCGCGGGCGTGGTGCCGGTGCAAGTCTGCTGTACGCAATTGTTGGTCGCGTTGTAGAGCTGTCCATCCGTGGTGTTGCTGTGATTGATGACGGGATTGCCCGTGCCGGTGTCCGTACCAACCCGGGTTAACGTGGCCATGCTGCCGTTGTTGTCCTTGGAGTAAGTCGTACCCGTACCAGGGCCGCTGTCGTTGCCGCGGTCCTTGAACAAGTAGAAGTTGTTCACCACTGTGTTGTCGAAGGGGTGCTCCCGATCGCCGGTGCCGATCATCACCGCGTCGTAACCAGTCTGGCCTACCACGTCCGGCGGTGCCATGAATTTGCGCCGACCGGCGGTAGTGGTTTGATCTGCGATGGAGGCAATTTTGGTCACGGTCCAGCCCGAGGGATTGACGGAACCGAAGTCGATGCGCCACATGTTGCCGCCCGTGTCACCCACGTAGGCGCGATTGGTGGCGCCACCGGAGAGGTTCTTGATGACGGTCACGTCGGAAGGAATGGCGTAGTCCATGCCGGTCACTTCCAGATCGGCGCCGCTACCGGGGTAGCTGGCCCACCACAGGCGCTGGCCGGTGATGGCATCCACCACATAGATGGCCCGGCCCATGCGGCGGTTCACTGTGGTGCTTACCGGATTGCTCACGGTGCAGCCGGTGCCGCTGGTGGCGTAAGTCACCGTGCCGGCGTTGTAGGTGATTGTCGCGGGCGTATAGACGTGAGTGGTGGTGTTGTAGCTGGCCGCCGTGGTGCCGGTGACGGTGCAGTTCTCCACGTCCTCGGCATCGGGGTCGTAGCCGCCGCCGAAAATCAGCACCGGGTTGGCGTAGCCGCTGATGCCGGTGACAACCGTAGGCTGGGACCAGCTATAGCCCATTTCACTAAAGCCCGAAGTGCCACTGTCAATCTTCCAGCGGAACTTCGGTCCCTGGGGATTGGTGACATCCAGCGAGTACATATAGCGACCGCCGCGTCGGGCACCCACGTAGAGATAGACGTGGTCCGAGGCATTGGATGATTCGATCTTGCCGTTGCTGTCGCCATCCACGCTGAAGATGCCGATGGGGCCATCCATGAAGTAAGGACGCTTGAAGTTGCTGCCGATCTGGGGCGAATTGTTGCGCAAGCGCTTGAGACTGGTAAATGTCTCCGTCGGCACGAAGCCCCAGGATTCCTGACCGGGCAGCAAACCTGAGGTGTCCAGGGTGTCCGTCGCCACACCGCCCTTCACCGCATGGAACACGCCGTCATTGGCGCCGTAATAGACATAAACGTCGTTGTCGCCGCCGAAGCGGTTGTAGTTGATCACCGCCGGACGCGAGTGGAGCACGTCTCCATGAACCGACGCACGGCAATCGGTCTTGGAGCCATCCAGGTTTTCATCCTGAGCATTGTCCTGACCGCGCACCCAGTTGATGATCTGGTCGCGCTCGGAGGTGGAACCCGTACCGGCAGCGGCGAGCAACGTGCCTGTCGCATCGCCCTGGGGCGAGCCGATGGTGTAGGTGAAGGTGTTGGCATCCACGTAGTTGATGGTGAAGGTGCCGTTGAATGCAGCGGGCACAGCGCCTGAAATCACCACCGAGGACTGATCGGCGAAACCGTGATTGATGGAAGTCGCCACGGCGGTAGTGGTGTTCTTCGACGCTGTCACCGTGGTGCCGGTATTGGTTCCCACCGCTGCGGTCAGCGGATAGGAGAAGTGGTCCGCGTCGGTGACCGTGATGCTCTGATCGCCGTTGTATCCAACCGGATTCGCGCCTGCAATGGTAATGGTGTCTCCGGAAGTGAAACCGTGCCCGGCGGCAGTCACGTAAGCGAGAGGATTGCTTGCCAAGCGAACCGTGTATTGCCCCGAAGGCCCCGTCGCACCAACGGCAGGATTGAGGTATTGAAAAGTATTGCCGTCCAGAACCGCAGTAATGCTGAAGGTTCCGTTATGGGCTGCTGCGGAGCCATCGGCAATGAGGATGCTGTTTCCAACGCTGTAGCCGTGACCGGGCAGCGTCGCGGTCACGGTGGTGGTGTAGCTACTGCCGCTGACAGTCGCCCCTGACGGCACGCTTGCCAAAGGCGCGCAGACACTGCTGGTGCTGTAGGACAAGCTGTTGGAACTGATGTAGGTCACGGGAGTCGCTGCCACGTTGAAGCAGTTGCTCAGGCCGGTCACGTCGGCCAGTGCCCCGGTTAATAAACCGTGAGGCAATGCCGTGGTGAGCGTCACCGTCGTTGATCCCCCTTGATAGACGGAGCCGAAGGCTGTCGCGTCTCCGGGCGGGAACAGGGGGCTGGCCGTGCTGAAACTCATGTCGTAGGTAAAGCTGTTGGTGGTCGCCGTTTGCACGCTCACCGCGCCCGTATACACGGGGATGCCATTGGCGGTACTTGGCGTCACGCCAGACAACGTTACAGTATTGCCCGCCGAAAATCCGTGGGATGGGGACGTGGCAGTGATCCGAACGGTGGAGGACGTGGCGGAATAGCTGCCGTTGCTCACCGTGTTGTAAACCTTCAGCGTACCCAGGGTGGTAGCCACACCTTGCTGGCTGCCCAGTGTGTAGCTGAAGGTCTTGGCGGTCGCATTGACTGCGGTCACCAGATAGTCGCCATTGAATGCGGTCGGCACGGCACCGCTGATGTTGATTCGGCTGTTGACTGCGAGACCGCTAGGCCATGAGCCCAGTGTGGCAGTTGCCGTCGTGGTATTGGAATTGGCGGTTCGGGTCGTGGACACGGTTCCGTTATTGCCCACGGAAATTTGCCCGGTGATGACGATGGTGAAGGCCGTCGTACTGGTCACCGTCACGGTCCAAGTGCCGTTGATGTCGCCAAACTTGGTGGAGCCATGGGACGTATAGGTGTTGTTGGAAATGATCACGGTGTCATTGGTATTGAGACCGTGAGCACCGCTCGTGGTGATGGTGACCGTATTGATCGTGTTGTTGCCGCTTCCGCTGGAAGCCACCGACACACCGGAAATTGAGTATGAGTAAGTGCTCGTCGAGGACGACTGCGCCGTCAGCGCGGTGAGGGCCATCGTCTTATTGGGATCGAAGGCGGTTAGACCGGAAAGGGATCGAACGACCGCGCCGTTGCTCACAGCAGAAATAGTGGCCCCGCCAGCAGTTGAGTTGCTGAGAGACACATTGCGTCGATCCGCAATGGCACTCACGCTCTTGGTGACCTTAGCGGTCAGCGCCGAAATGTCTTTAGTGCTCAACCCAAGATTGAACGGCGTGATGTCGGTGTTGGCGGTGGTAAACGGCGTGGTGGAAAGGCTGGTCGGCGAATTGCACGTCACCGGGCTGGCATTGGTGTCGATGGTGCAGGCATTGCAGTTGGCAAAGCCGCCGGTGGTGCATGTGTAAACGTTGCGAGCAGTCTGGCTGGTGGCGTAAGCCTCCCGCAGACGCTGGGCCACGGCGCCCTTCTCCACCAAGTCGCCGTCGGGTGAATCAGACTGACCGCCAATGCCGTTCTCGGCGCTGCTGCGGAAGGACCAGAAACTCGAATCGTGGGTCCAGTAGCTGCGAGCGGAGTTGACGATAAAGCCGGTGGTCCGCGACTCGGCGCCCACACCTGCCGCATCCTGGAGCTCCAGCGTATTACCGTTTAGCGCCAGCTTGTAGAGCTTGAGGTTGCCCAGCCAGCGCGGTGCCTTGTTGGCGTCGGGACGGAACATGCCGATGTACACCTGATTCAGGTTGGTGCCGCGCACGTTCACGCTCACCGGCAAGGTGGTGGAGGCGAACACAGAGTTCACCGCCTGGATTTCGCTGAAGATGGAGTTGAGGGCGTTGAGCAGCGAGGCGCCGGGGTCGGTGCCGGTGGCTGCGTAGTACTTGCCGTTGCCGTTGTTGGCGCCGCTCTTGAGAGTCGCGGTCCATTGCAAATCCTGGGACTGGGTGCCGGGATCCACTTCCACCACATAGGTGCTGGCGGTGATGGTCTTGGCAGTGCCACCGATGTTCATGGAAAAGCCCGTGCGGGACAGAAATTTCGCCCACTCGTCGAACCAGCTATCCGTCTCGTCCCCCGTCGGAGACAGGGGCGTGATTGCCATTGTGCTTGCGTTGCCGGTGGCCGACTGATCGTTGTTCATGGCCGTCGCCAACAGATTCAGGGCAACGGTCTTTTCGCCGGTTTGACTGCTGCCTTTACCGTTACTGATATAGATGATGAAGTTCTTCTGACAACCGTCCACCACCGGGCTAGTGTAGGTGGAGCCAGTGTTGGGCGTGGCTGCAAAGGCGTTGCCCGGCAGGTTGGTGATCCAGGTATTCACCGTGTTGCCGGCATAGTCGGTACGGGGATCGTGGCCGTTGGTGGTCTGGTTTGAATTGCTGGTGGTGGCCGAATAGGAAGTCAGCCCCTTGAAATAGCGATAGGCCTCGGCCATGGAAAGGCCTGGCACGGCGTTGTTGGTCTTGTCGCCGGTAAAGCTGGTGGAGGGCGCATTGTTGAGATCGTTGGCCAGGCTGGAGAGGGCCGTCTTGTTGGTACCCGTCATCTGGCGCACCGCGTAGCGCAGGTAGCTGCCTTCGATGCTGCCGCCGGCGTTGGTGGCGAGGCCCACGTTGTACTGATCGCTAAGGCCGTTGATGACGGAGATAAGCGCCGTCTTTTCGCTGGAGAAATAGCTCTGCCAGTTGGCTGAGGTATCCAGGATGATGAGGACGTTGGGCCGCTCCGAATTGATCGACGGATTGGTCATGAAGATGTCGATGTCCTGATGCACAGGATCGAACACCGCCCGTGCGCTGCCAGAGGCCAGCAGCAGGGCAAGAAGAAAGTACTTGATGATTTTCATGAGTCCGACTCCTGGGACTTGGGACTTAGTTCGGACAGTGCTGAGCCAGCATCCGTACGGTGACACCGCGATACACGGTGGTTTGGGCACCACTGACGGGATCAACGACTTTGGCGCTGATGACCCAATCGTTGTCGTCCGGGGATAGTTCGCCGATCTTCTTGGTGTAGCCGCTGGCAGGGCGGTTGCTGGTGCAGCGGGGCACCGCAACCTGACCGATGGCGGGATTGGTCACGGTACTACAGCCGCCCGAGGCGACCACGGTGCCGTCGGTGCAGATGTCCCGAGGCACGGCGCTGCCGTCTTGCACGCTACTGTCGTCGAAAGTAGCCGACGTGCTGATGAGTTGCTCAAGCGCCGAATCCGTCGTCATCTCGGTCTGCTTCTGCCATTGGAAATTGCCGGTAATGCGCAGGTTGACGTTGGCAAGGCGAATGCCCGCCAGCACGAACAAGGTCAGCAAAACCAGCATCACCATGGTGACGATCAGGGTGACGCCGGACTGATAGGTGAGAGAGCGATGGACTTTCATTTTTCGCGCCGTCCGGCCACGTTGATGATGTACACCTGCTGGTCGAAAGCGTGTCGGCGGAACTTGGCCGAATTGCCGCTGGGCGTGTAGCTAAGGGCATTGCCCGATGCGTCGCGCCCCAGGTCGTAGCTGTTGGTGTCGACAAAGCTGGAGCTGGATTCGGAATTGACGGCGAGCAGCCGCAGCTCTGCCTGCACCACGTTCTGCCAAGCGGCCACGGTGGCCGGCTGCGGCAGGCCGCCTGTGTCCACTTGGCCGTCGCCATTGGTGTCGACGCCGTAATAGACCTTGAGGAACTCGATGCCCTCCGCAAGCGCCACCATGGTGAATGTCGGCTCCTTGGGAGATGCACTGGCATCCACCGTCAATTCGAGGCGTTTGAGGGTAGGAATGGTGTCGTCGGAAGACGTGCATTTGCCGTTGCTGCCACTCCCTTTGCGGCAGTTGGAAACGAAGTAGATGTCCACGTGCAGCTTGCGGATGTAGGCAGCAGCCAGGGGGCAAACCGTAGCCGTTGCGCTCGGCGTGCAGCCTCCAGTCGGATTGAAGTCTCGCCGCGTCAGCGCAGGCCCCGTGGCAGCGCCCGATGTCGACACCACGTCCGCAGTGCCGGTCGCATCGGTCCAGCGGTCAATTGTTCCCCCCGAGCCATACTGGATGGAGAGAACCGACTCCGTGGTCTGCACATAGGCCGCTCCCTCTTGGGCCGTGGCCGACGTTGTGGGGGACGTGGTGGCGGAAGGATTGACCAGGGGCACGGTATCCAGTCGACGCACCACCAGAATGTCGCTGCCGGGCTTCAGCGTAGCGCTGTCGATCCAGGTCTGACAGTCGGAAGGAATGGCGGCTTGGTCTGTCAGAGAGGCTGCGGGATAGCCCTGAACGTAGAACGCCAGCGAACCCGTGGAGCTCACTGTACTTCCCTGGTCCGGAATGTCGCAGGGATCGGGCAACGCACTAGGGCCAGTCGGCAGGGCCGCGTAGTCGCCGTAGTAGCCCGCGAGGCGCAGGTCGGTGCTCAACAGGTCCATGGCATAGCGGCCGTTTTCAATCTGTAGCGCCGCTTTGAATTGTTCCTTGTTGGTGACGGACACCTGGCTGAACATGGTGGCAAGCGCCAGGGAGATGATGAGGCCAATGGTCAGGGCGATCATCAACTCCACCAGGGAGAAGCCCCGCTGCCGCCGAGGGGAGCAAGACACGAAGCCGCTCATGACAAGCGCCCCAGACGGAAGGACATGGAAACGGCACGGCGCATGGACTCGCTACCGTAAAGGCCGTTGCCGCAATTGGCGCTGGGCGCTACCGTGGCCTGCCCGCCCTGCCACACCACAGTGACAGTGAACAGCCCCGAGTCGGGAATACCCGACACCTCGGTCGTCGGGTCGTAGAAGATGCAGCCCCGCGCAGCGATCATGGCGCCGATTTTGGTGTTGCTGGAATTGGTCTGGGCGGCCCCTTGCAGCAGGGATGACCAAGCGCACAGATCCTTGCCCGCCTGGGTTGCGGTGCAGTCAACCGTGTAGCTGCCGGCACCCGTCGTGGTGCCCAGGTAGCCGCTACCGTCGGTAGCGTTTGAAATGTTTTTGAACTGCCCCATGGCGCTGCGGTTCATGCGAATGCGCTCCACCATGTCGTTGGCCAGAATGATCGCCTGGCTGCGTTGATAGGACTCAAATTCGGAATTCATGGACCGGGCTTGCAGGGCGGCGAGGCCGAGCACGCCGAAGGCCACGATCAGCATGGACACCAGCACCTCGATGAGGGAAATGCCTGCCTGGTTTTTTCGGGAGGAAGCCATGATGGAATTCACTGGCACCCGTTGGCCGGATTGCCGTCCGTGTCTCGCTTGGTTTCAGGCAAACCAGCAAGGGTCAGGCTGGTACAGCGGGCGGGCACCGCAGGCACTGCGGACGAAGAGAAGATGAAGGTGATGTCGGCGGATGCAGGCGAAGGCCGGCCATTTCCACCAAAGCTCACGGTAGTGGGGGAAACCGTGGTGTTGCTGCTGTCCTGCTGAACCACGGCAACACTGGTGTTCAACGCATTCTGGGTTTGAAGCGGGCTGCCGCCCGCTTGCACCGTCCAGCCGCCGGCCCAACTGATTGTGGATGCAGGAACGAGGGTCACCGTGCCGTTGCGCTTGATGGCCTCGCTACGGGCCACGAGCAAGGCGCTAAACAGGTCGCTGTTGGCGGAGCGGACCCGCTCGCTGGCGAGCATCTGGCGGAAGTCAGGCAAAGCGATGCCGAGCAGGATGGCGAGAATGGCGATGGTCACCATCAGCTCCACCAGGGTGAAACCCCGGCTGTGTTCCAGCGATTGCGAAGCGCGGTTCATTACCACTTGCCTGCCGGCGTTTTGGCGCCGGTGTTATCCACCGCGACGGCACCGTCCGCCGCTTGGCGACCACCGGCAATAGGCGTGGCAGTAATGGTGTAGCCCACGCCCGCAGCGGGGAGCGTAATGCCCACGGTGTAATAGGTGCTCACGTCGGTGGGATCGGTGGCATAACCGAGGAGAGACTTATCGGTGGTATAGGACCGAGTGTCCAGAACGTATTGCTCTTCTTTGTTCGCTAACGTCATCAGGTATTGCTGGGCGGCCGAACGACGCGACTTGACTAGATAGCTCTCGTAGTTCGGAATCGCGATAGCGGCAAGAATGCCGATGATGGCAACGACGATCATCAGTTCCAGAAGGGTAAAGCCCCGACAGCGGGCGGAACTGAGCGATGCAAAACGGGGATGCGCCATGACCACGAACCTCATGAGGGGATACTGGGATCATGGATCATGGTTTGGGACTTTGCCATCAGCGAAAGCTAGTTTTCATCCCGGCGAACGCCTATGTCAGACATCAGGTTTACCCTATTCCCGCAACACAGTGGCTGCCCTCACGCCCCAAAAGGGCCGTTCCCGATTAGCATCGCCCCCGAACGATTTCCGCATCACGCCTCCGCCCGATTCGATCCGATGCCCCGCACTGTCCATAAAAGTTATTGGCGCCTTTCGGTCCTGACCGCAGCCATCGCCCTGCTCGCCACCTTTGTGCTGGTGCTGGGCCTCAATTGGTACACGGCGCGAACAGACTTACTGGAAGACCTGGACATGCAGGCACGGGTGGTGGGCGCCAACTCGGCGGCGGCCCTGGCATTTGGTGACGGAGAAGCGGCAGCGGAAACCCTCTCGGCTTTTCGTCAGGCGCCGATCATTGTCGGCGCCACCCTTTACCTCAAGGACGGAAGAGTCCTGGCCCGCTTTCGCCACAACAACGCGCCAGAAAGCGACCCGGTCAAAAGTCCCGGACTGCTCCGTGTGGAAGTGCCAATATCGCTTGAGGAGCGTCCTCTGGGTCGCCTAGTGCTCTGGGCAACGCTGGAGCCCATCTACGATCACCAACTGCGTTTTCTGATCGGGTTCATCCTCATCGTCTTTTTCGCAGGCAGCATCGCTTACATGGCGGGCAGAGGTATCCGCGACCGGCTCGCGGCAAATCAGGAAGAACTGGAGCAATCCCGCACCCTGCTACGGCAATTGACCGCCTATCGGGAAACCGTGGTGGAAGCGGAACACAAACGCATCGCCCGAGAAATCCACGATGAGTTGGGCCAGGTGCTGACCACCGCCCTGCTCCACCTGAATCGCATGGATCGACAAGCCCATACGGGCGCATCCGTCTCCACGGAGCAGATCCAGGAAATCCGCAGCCTGATCGACGATGCCATCCGAGGGGTGAAGGGAATCGCATCGGAGCTACGCCCAGCCGTGCTCAACATCGGCCTAGGCGCGGCCATCGAATGGCTGGTGGAGCGAGCGCTTGGCAAGAGCGGCATCAAGTGCGGCGTGGACATCCCCGATGAGCTGCCGCAACTGGATGACCGGGCCGCCACCACCCTGTTCCGCATCGTGCAGGAATCCATCACCAACGTAATCCGCCATGCCCAGGCTCGATCATTGAACATATCGCTCTACCTGGAGCCTGACCATATCTGTCTCGAAGTCCGCGATGACGGCGTAGGCCTCAAGCCTGTACCCAAGGATGGCCAGCCCCATTTCGGTTTAGTAGGCATACAAGAAAGAGCCGCATCCATCGGCGGCCATGCGGAGATCACCGGAGCACCGGGGCGCGGCACCTGCGTCCGGGTATCCTTACCCTATAGCAACAGAATCGGAAAGTGAAATGACCATCAAGCTGATCGTCGCCGACGACCACCAGTTGTTCCGTGCGGGCCTCACCCGCATGCTGGCTGACCTTCCTGACATCGAAGTGGTGGCCGAAGCCAATGATGGCGAAGAGACTCTGGCACTGCTGGCGCATGTGGAGGCAGATGTGCTGACCCTGGACCTCACCATGCCAGGCATGACCGGCGTGCCCTTGATCGAAAAAATCCACGCCCTGAAGCCCACCCTGCCCATCCTTATCCTCAGCATGCACGACGAGCCAGCCACCATTCGGCGCGTTCTGAAGAGCGGCGCCATGGGCTACATCACCAAGAGCGCGGCACCGGAAGTGCTCCATGCCGCCATCAACAGCGTGCACGCGGGCGTGCCTTACGTGGACCCGAGTCTCGCAGTCAGTCTTGCCCTCAACCTGGAAGAGGAACCCAAGCAGGCGGTCGCCCTTTCCAAGCGCGAACAGGAAGTGCTGTACCTCATCACCCAGGGCCTGCCACTGATCGAAATCGCCGAACGCCTATTCGTCAGCCCCAAGACGGTGACGACGCACAAGACAAATCTGATGGAAAAACTCAAGGTAAAGAACAACACCGAGCTCATCCGCTATGCCCTGGAGAACCACCTGTTCAACTAGGCGCCCACCAATTGGCCATCACTCAGCCATTACTCGACCGAGGGGCAATTGGCATATAACTTTCGTCATAAACCTTGATGGAACTGCGTCACGCTTTGTAGGGAATATCTGACTTACCTTAGTTCTAATGTCAGGCTGACAGCATGTACCATTGCCCTCGCCCGGCCAGAGCCGGCACCGTCCCTAAGTCAAAAAAAGGAAAAATAGGATGAAGCCCCGCGTCGTACTTGCTGACGATCACCTCATGTTCCGCCAGGCCCTGCGCATCATGCTGGAACATCAAGGTGGCGTGGATGTCGTGGCAGAAGCCTCCGATGGGGCCGAACTGCTACAGATCGCTCGTAAAGTGGAGTTCGACATTGTCTGCATGGACATTGGCATGCCCCACATGAATGGCACAGAAGCCACACGGCAACTGCTCGCCCTGCATCCCAAGGTAAAAGTTATCGGCCTCTCCGCCTTCGCCGACCGGGAATTCATCCTGGATCTACTCAAGGCTGGCGCCTCCGGCTACGTCACCAAGACGGACGCCAGCGATGAACTGCTGCGGGCGATCCAGGCCGTGCGCCTCAATCGAAAATATTTGTGCTCCGACATTGCCGAAGCAGTGACGGGGGCTCTGGTCAAGGATCCGGCTGGCCACTCTGCCGCCATACGCCTTGGACCTCGGGAACGGCAGGTACTGCAACTGGTGGCCGAGGGTTACACCTCGGTGCAGATTGCAGAGAAGCTGCACATTGCGCCCTCGACCAGTGAAGTCCATCGCCGCAACATCATGCGCAAACTGGATCTTCACAGCGTCGCCGAACTGACCAAGTACGCCATCCGTAACGGCCTCACCACTCACTAACACCGTCTTTCCGCCGCATCGACTCCCCTCCCCACGCCTTACGCGCATACCTGTATTCGTGTAAGGCAAATAGGATCTTCCCAGTATTTCTCCCCTCCTGGCCTCTGCCTAGAATCGACCTCTCAGTCATCTAGGCCGTTGGCATTTCCCCGATTCTTCCGAATCGCTGCCGGGCCCCTTTCCTTGAACAAGCAGGCACTCTCCATTCGGAGAATCAGGCATGGCCCGTGTTGTTTTTTCCTATGCGCATCCAAACAACGCTCTATTGCAAGTACGCGTGTTTGCCCTGGCACTCCTACTGCCTTCATGGCTTCTGCTCGGGGTTGTCGCCATCGTCATCTACGATCTGCAACGCTCGGAGTTGAAGCAACAAGCCCTGGAAGCCAGCCGCACGATTGTGCGAGTAGTGGAGAGCAACTGGAAAGCCGATGCCGGATTTCGCCATGCCGGTTTGGGGAACCAGGGATGGACTCGGGTTTCCACGCTGACGCCCGCCCTCGCCCCCCCTCAGAACGACGTGAGCCTGACGGACTCCCTGAGTCGCCATCCATTCCCTCCCGCCTCACTGCCCAACGGCAGCGCGGCCCTATTCGACCGAGAAGGCCACCTACTGGCCGGTGATCCCCAGGCAGGGGAACTCCTGCTCGCCCGAGGAACCAACCTCAGCAACATCGCAGACAGCTCCCAAGAAGACACCTTCGACGCCAGGACGCAGGATGGCAGCGCCATGGCTTCAGCATTCAGCCGCTCGCCCAATTTCGGCTGGATCGTGGCTGTGGGCATCCCCACCCAGCCCCTGGTTCAGAACATCGTCACCTTGTGGGTTATTTACGCAGCACTGTCTTTGGTTCTTCTGCTGGCAGCGCTGCGCATCGTCCGGGCTATCGGCAATGGCTTCACTGGTCGGCGCGACGCTGGATCGGATTCGGCGGAGCCGCCCGTCATACCATTGGCTGAGAACCAGTGGCAAACCGTGCCGACAACCCTCCGGTCCGACGTCAATCTGCACCAGGAGGCCATCGACCAGGCACAACTCCTGGCGGACGAGCGAGAGCACGAACGCAAGCGCACGACCCAGGCCCTTCACGCCAGCGAGCGGAGACTACGGCTGGCGATCTCCACGGGCAAAAACACCGTCTTTACCCTGAACAGAAACCTGCGGATCACTTGGATTCACTCTTACCGAAGCGACTGCGACGAAGACGCCATGGTGGGCAAAACCATGGACGACCTGCTGCCGCACGAATACGCCGAACCGTTGAATCAGCTCTACCGGCAAGTGCTGGAAACCGGCAAGCCCCTGCGCAAAGACATGATCATCCGCCGCATCGGCGAGGAAAAGGAGAGCTACTGCGACGTGATTCTGGAACCGCTGGATGAAGCTGACGATCCCGATGGCGGCGCCATCCTGGCCGTCATCAACGACGTAACCCAGCGCAAGCGTGAGGAACTGATCCATGAGGTGAGCGAGCGTTTCCACATGGCCGTACTCAACTCCCTCACAGAACACATTGCCGTGCTGGACGACAAAGGCATCATCACTGCGGTCAACACGGCCTGGGAGCGCTTTGCCGAAGCCAATGGCGCACCACAACTGGCCAAGCACTCGGTGGGACTCAACTATCGCTGCCTCTACGTTTCCGCCGTCGGGCAACTGGGCAAGGACAAGGATCAGCAGATTTGGTCCGCCATCGACGAAGTGCTTACAGGCAAGCGCAGCCACTTCACACTGGAGTATCCCTTCAACGCGCCGGGGGAACCGCGCATCTATCGCATGAACGTCTATGCCCTGCCCGCGCCCCATCGCGGCGCCGTGGTCTCCCACGAAAACATCACCGCCCGCAAGCAAATGGAACTGGCCCTTCAGCGCAGTGAAGAAGAGTTGAAGCGCGCCCAGTCCATGTCGCACATGGGCTCTTGGCGCTACGACTTGGCACGCAAGGAAACCGCCTGGTCCGACGAGGTGTATCGCATCCTCGGCCTCAAGCCTCAGTCATGCAAAGCCTGCCTCGACACCTTCCTTGACCGCGTTCCCGCCGAAGACCGGGAGCGGGTCAAAACCAGCTACACCGACTCCCTGCGCAACAACCGGGACGGCTATGAAATCGAACACAGAATCATCACCGCCGACACGGAGGAAGTGCGGATCGTGTACGAAAAATGCGAACACGTGCGCGATGCCGAAGGCCGCTTCATCTATTCCCTGGGCATGCTCCAGGACATCACCGAAAGCAAGGCCACGGAGCTTGCTCTGAAGGCAGCTCAGGCCGAGGCAGAACAGGCCAACAATGCCAAGTCACGTTTCCTCGCCGCTGCCAGCCACGATCTACGACAGCCCCTCTCGGCCCTGGCCCTCTACGTGGGCTCCCTGGATGGCCGCATCACAAAGGACGACGGCCTCCTGAAGAACATGCGGGACTGCGTGGACTGTCTCAATGAAATGCTCACGGACCTGCTTGATCTCTCCAAGCTCGAAGCCGGCGTCGTGACGCCGCAAGTGCGGGACTTTTCCATCGACGACATGCTGGCCAAGATCGTCGCCGCCAATGCCCCCAAAGCCCTCATCAAGCACATCAACCTGCGCTGCACCTCTTCAGCCCTTTACGCCCGCACGGACCCGGTGCTCTTCCGTCGCATTCTGGGAAATCTGGTAAGCAACGCCATCCGCTATACCGAGCGTGGCGGCATCCTCATCGGCTACCGCAAACATCGGGGCAAGACCTGGGTGGAAGTGTGGGACACAGGCATTGGCATCCCAAAGGATAAGACCAAGGAGATCTTCGAGGAATTCAAGCAGCTGGGGAACGATGAACGCAGCCGCCGCAAGGGTAGCGGACTGGGCCTCGCCATCGTGGCCCGCATGGCGGCCCTGCTGGGCCTGGAGATCCGCGTCAAATCCCGGCTCGGCAAGGGCTCCGTCTTCGCTGTGGAACTGCCCGTGGGCGAGTGTTCGGAAACGGAAGCAACGCCGCCCCACCGCTACCGCCCCCTACGCATCGCCCTGGTGGAAGACGATGCCCGTGTACGCGACGCCCTGGTCTACGCCCTGGAAAAGAATGGCCACAAAGTGGTAGCTGCCCCCACCCGGCGCGAACTCATCAATCGCCTCAACGGCCTCGCCCCGGACATCGTGGTCTCTGACTACCGCCTCGCGGGGGGCCGCACCGGCTTTGACGTCATCACCGCCGTGCGCGAAATCTACGGCGCAGCGGTGCCGGCACTCATTATCACAGGCGACACGGATCCGAAACTCATCCGCCGCATGGCAAGTAAGGGCGTCCGCGTCCAATACAAACCCATCCGCATCGATGCGCTCCAAACCTGCATCGAAGAACTCACCACCGAAGAAAACCCCGAAGCGGCACAGCCATTCCGGCAGGGGTTCTTTTGGAATTTCTAAAGGTGTAGGTGTTGCACCAAGCTGTAGGAAGACGGCCTTCCCACAAAAAACCGCGTCTAAAGCCGCCCTACACTGTCTAGTCGCCGTTTCGGCACACGGATACCGCCGCATCCCCGGCCTTGCCACATGGCGTCATGGCGCCCGGCACCCGATGGGGTGTGCCGTCCTTGTCCATGCGGGCTTCCACCGTATCCCAAGCCTGCACGCCGTCCCGATTCAGGGTGAGCCGCAGCAGCCAGCCCGTGCGTAGCGGCAGGGCCTTGAAGCTGTCGAAGACGAAGTTGCCCAGGCTGTAGATGATGGGTTTACCCTTGTAAATCTCCGCGCCCTGGGTGATGTGCGGATGGCCGCCCACTACCGCGTCGGCGCCGCTGTCGATCATCAGCCGCGCCAGACGACGTTGGCGCTCGGTGGGATCGGGCTCCCGCTCCCAGCCCCAGTGCATAAAAGGGATCACCAGATCGGCCCCGGCTTCGCGGGCGGCGCGAATGTCAGCCACCACTTGGCTATCCTCGCTCCAGGCGAGGCCCGGCCAGTTGGCGCCGGCCTCGAAGGACCGGGGCTTGAATTCGTTGTAGCCCAGCACCGCCAGGCGCAGGCCCTTGGATTCGATCCACAGGGGCGCGTGAGCTGCCGCCAGATTGGCGCCTCCGCCGAAATGCTTGATGCCCGCCTTGTCCAGCCAGGACAGGGTTTCCATGAAGGCTTCCTTGCCTTGATCGCCGGCGTGGTTGTTGGCGACGGAGACCGCATCGAAGCGCCCCTTGAGCACTCGCGTCACCGATGGCTTGGCGCGGAAGGAGAAGATTTTGTTGGGCGACGGCTTGCCGCGGGTGGCGATGGGGCATTCCAGATTGCCGATGCGGTAATCGGCGTCGGCCAGCAGCGGGGCAAAGTGGATCAGCGGATCGCGACCGGCGGCGATGGTCTGGCCGGGGCCGTCGTCGAGCATCAGATCACCGGCAAAGATGAGGCGCATCGGTTCGGCATGGGCGAAGCCGGCGACGAAGACGAGGCTCGCCATCAAGCAGACAAGAAGCCGACTCATGACGCATCCTTCCCTTCGAGGCCACACCAGTACTCCAACTCCCCGTCGCGCAACGGCTCGTATACCCGCTGGAGGCCGGTGAAGCCATGGGCACCGGAAGATGCGGGCGGATAGGCATAGGTCGCCTGATGAATGGGCACCGGGCCGTCGTCGCCATCGGCGTAGGTGTAGACCTTGATGGAAGGCTGATCGGCAGGCTGGGTCTGGAACACCACGCGAAAGAGGAAGTAGGAACCCACTTGCGTCGTCCCCACACCGTAGGGCGAAGCCACCGGATCGGCGCGCAGGACGCGGGTTTCGCCGCCGTAGGTGTAGTGGCAGGCGACTTGTTCCCTGGGTTCCGCGGCCATCGCCGGCGCAGCGCCAATCAGGACGGCGGCCAACGCAGCACGGGTGAAAGGGAAAGAGGTGGACGCAAACCCCAGTCCGCTCGCCCTGAGCCTGTCGAAGGGCGTTTCGGAGCTCCCGTTCATGGTTCGACAAGCCTGTCCTGAGCTCGCCGAAGGGCTCAGCACGACCGAAGGAAGTCCCCGTGGGACGAACGGAATGCAGCCAACGACTTCGTTTGCATCCACAGGTGCAGCACGCAAGGCTTTCATGAGCGGCACCGGGCGGGCAGATTCTGTTCCTTCGCCAACTGGGTCAGCCACCGGCCCAGATCCGAAGCCAGTCGCTGCTCCAGGGCGACGAAGGTGGCCACGCCTTGACGGGCATCCCGTCCGGCGGACACCTTGAGGCTGAAGGCTTGGCGGGCAAACTGTCCGTCGCCCTTCGCCGTGTAAAGGCCGGCGCGCAGGGCGATCTGCGCCTGACTGTTGCCCTCGGCGTCGAAGGACTGCACCCATTCGTCCAGCTCAATGCGCAGACGACAGCCATCGCCATTCACGCTCGTGGCGCCCAATTGCCGGCGCAGACTGGTGGCCAGCAACTCGGCGGGCGTGGCGGCCCAGCGGCTTTCGGCGTAGCTCTGGCGCCGGGCGGGTTCGGCGGCGAGGCGATATTGCATGGCGCGACTATCGAGCCAGGAAGGCGCGGTGACATCCAGAGCACCGAGCCAGGGCGTGTTTAGTGCAGGCGCGGAGACCACTTCACCAAGATCGAACGCCGCCACGTTGGGCCGTGACGCGGGGCTGGTGAAGCAGCCGCCAAGCGTCAGGGTCAGCGCAACAACCAGGGCGATGCCAGCCCGCATCCGCTTTGCACGATTCATGAAGCTCCTCCTCATTTGGCCGCCCCTCCTTCGCCAGGACCGGGAGCCGCTGGCACGCGGCCGAAGATCACCGATTGGGGCGCGTCTTCCATGTTTTCCAGCACGCGATTGAGGGCGCGGGAGTTTTGTTCCAGTTCCTTCAGCATGCCGTTGATGCGCGGCAAGGTAGTAGCGTTGGCCTCGGAACCGAGCTGGTCGAAACGCTTGCTCAACTGCTGGAGAGACTGGGCCACTTCACGCATCTGCGCCGTTAGGGGCGCAGCTTGGCCGGCGGTCTTTTCCAGGTGGGACACGAGGGCGCGAATATTGCGCAGGTTCTCTTCGTTCAACACCTGCCGCACGGAAGCCATGATGGCAGGCAGTTCCTTCATGCCTTCCGATGCATCCGCCACATTGCCCAGGGTGCGCTTCATGTCCTGCATAGTCTTATCGTCGAACAGCTTGGCGATGCGGCCCACGGCATCGGACAGGGAGTCCATGGTGGAAGCGCGTAAGGCAATGCGCGGAGGCTGCCCCTTCTGCCCAACCAGGGGCTGAGGATTGGTGCCGTCGTCCTCCAACATCACGTAGCTGAGGCCGGTGACGCCCTGGCTGTTGAGGCGGGCCGTGGTGCCCTGGGTCATGGGAATGTCGTCGTCGATGCGGATCAGCACCAGGATGTTGCGCGGATCTTTCGGATCGAGGGAGATGTCTTCGACCTTGCCGGCGCGGATGCCGCGATAGCGCACCTGGGCCTGGGGGTTGAGGCCAGTAACGTTGCCTCGGGTCACCAGCAGGTAGTCGCGAGTCTCTTCGCCGCGACCGCTGAACCACCAGGCCACGAGGGCGATGCAGATGCTAAGAACCACCACGAAGATGCCGGCAATCAGCGCATGGGAGCGGTTTTCCATGATGTGCTCGTCAATGTTCCAGGGGCCGATGATTGCGGTCGCTGGTGAAAAAGTTGTGAATGAAGGGATGATCCACGGTCTTGATTTCCCCCAGGCTACCCATGCCCACGATGCGCTGATCCGCAAGCACGGCGACTTGGCTGGACAAGGCTGCGAGGGTATCCAGATCGTGAGTAACCAACACCACCGTGAGGCCCAATTCCCTGTCCAACTGTTGCACCAGCCGCACGAAAGACTCGGAGCGATCTGGATCGAGACCGGCAGTCGGCTCGTCCAGCAGCAGTAGTTCCGGCTCCAGGGCCAGCGCACGGGCCAGGGCCACGCGCTTGATCATGCCGCCGGAAAGCTCGGCGGGCATCAGCTTGGCGTGATGGGGCAACAACTCCACCAGATCGAGTTTCAGCATCACCAGATCGTGGATCAAACCCTCATCCAGGAAACCCAATTCCCGTAGGGGAAAGGCGATGTTGTCGAACACCGTGAAAGCGGAGAACAAGGCACCCTGTTGAAACAGCACGCCGCAACGACGACGCAGGGCCTGCTCCCGATGGACACCGCCGCCGAACAGAGGCTGACCGAACAAACCGATGTTGCCTTCGGTCGGCGAGTTCAGGCCAATCATTTGCCGCAGCAGCGTGGTCTTGCCGCTGCCCGATCCACCCACCAGCGCCACCACCTCGCCTCGTTCCACGCGCAGGTTCAGGTGACGATGCACCCACACGCCGCCGAAACGGGTGGAGAGGTTTTGAATGTCGATGACGGGGTTGCTCACAACCGCGGCACCCCCACACCCCGCGTCGCAATGGCGAAGATGGCATCGATCAGGATGACCGCAGTGATCGAGACGACCACGGAACCGGTGGTGTTGCGGGAAAGGCTTTCCGTATTCGGTCGCACCCGCAGGCCGAAGTAACAGGCGATCAGGGCCACGGCGATGCCGAAGGAAACGCCCTTGCCCTGCGCGATCCAGAGGTTCTGCACGGCTACGACACGGGGTAGCACTTCGAGGAAGTACTCGTAGCTCATGCCCAATTGCGACCAGGCCGCCGCCATGCCGCCGATGATGGCTGCCGCGCTGGTCCACAACACCAGGAGCGGCATGGCGATGGCGAGGGCGAGCACTTTGGGGAAGATCAGACGCAGACTGCGCGAGACGCCCATGGCGGCCAAGGCGTCGATTTCCTCGGTGACGCGCATGACCCCGAGTTGGGCCGTCATGGCGGAACCGGAGCGGCCGGCCACCAGTACGGCGGTCAGCACCGGCCCCAGTTCGCGCACGACGCCGAGGCCCAGGATGTTGACGATGAACACGTCGGCACCGAAATCCCGCAGTTGCAGGGCCGACAGATAGGACAGCACCACGCCGATGAGAAAGCCGACCAGGGCCGTGACGGGCATGGCGCGCACGCCGCTCTTGAAGAGATTGGCGGAGATTTCACGCCAGGGCATTTCCTTGGGATGGCGAAACAGGTGCAGCCAATCGAGACACAGTTGGCCCAGTAGCACCAGCATATCGGCCCAGGCGTCACGCACGTAAAAGACGATGCGACCGATGGCGACCATGCCCTGCTCGAACGAGCGCTCGTGCGGCGGCTCCGGCGCCTCTTTTTTTACGGCGGCAATACGCTCGAAGATGCGGGCGTGCTCCGGCTGTACGGCCAGGTCGGACGGTGTGGCGCCGCCCCACAGACGCCAAAGGGTCAAGGCCCCGGCGCTGTCCATGGTTTCCACGGCCAGGGCATCCCAGCGCACATCATTTTCCGCGGCAAGGGCATTCAATTGCGATTGCAGCTTCGGCCCAGCGTGGCGCAGGCCGGTCAAGGTCCATTCGCCGCTCAACACCACCCTACGTCCCTGACCCACCGCAAGATCGCCGGAAGGTTCCAGCGTCAGCATGGCCAGGGGCTCGGGCGTCATGGTTAGCGCTTGCCTCTGATGGGTGCGCGCCCGATACCGCGCCGCTGATCCTGCACCTGGAGTGTGAGACCTATGGCGGACCACTGCTCCTTTTCGTCAGCCAGAGCCGCGCTGGTGAGCGGTGCCTCCTTGAGCCATGCGTCGTCAAACACCAGACGGTAGCCGTTACCCACCACACCGACGATCACGTCCGGCAAGGCGTTGTCGCGCCGCGCCCGATGCAGCACGGCGGCGGTGCGCAGACAGAAGATCAGCATCCATTCGCGGGGATCTTCGATCTCCATCAGCACCCGTTCCAGCTTGCCGCGATGGGCCAGGACCAGATTCGACAGGCGCTTCTGGTCGCGCTTGGAAAAGCCCGGCATGTCCGCGTTGGCGAGCACGTAGGCGCTGTGCTTGTGATAGCTGGCATGGGCCACGGAAACGCCGATCTCATGCAGGCGCGCGGCCCAGGTGAGGAATTGGGTGTCCGGGTGATTTACATCGGCGCAGGCCGGGTCCAATTGGCGCAGCAGGCTGACCGCCGTCTGCCCCACCCGCGCTGCTTGGCGACGATCCACCTCGTAGCGCTGCATGAACTGGCTCACCGTGGCTTCGCGCAGATCGTCGTGGTGATAACGGCCGAGCAAGTCGTAGAGCACGCCCAGGCGCAGGGCGCCGTCGGAAAAGGTCATGCGCTCCAGCTCAAATTCCTCGAACACGGCGGACATGATCGCCACGCCGCCGGGCATGACGGGAATGCGGTCAGGCCGCAGGCCGTCCAACGTCAGCTTGTCCATGGCCCCGGCCTTGAGCATGATTTCCCGCAGCCGTTGCAGGCCTTCGCGGGTGATGCCCGTGGCGCCGCCAGGATTGAGTCCGTTGAGTTCCAACAGATCGGTGATGGCCTTCGCCGAACCGGAGGAACCCACCGCCTCTTCCCAGCCGGTTTCCCGGTAGGTCTGGGCAATGGAAGCAATCTCCGAACGCCCGGCCAGCATGGCTTCCTTGAACCCCCGCTTGTCGATCTGACCGTTGGGGAAGAAGCGCAGGCTATAGCTGACGCAGCCCATGTAGAGGGATTCCAGCTGGCGCGGCTGGATGTTGCGACCGATGATGAATTCGGTTGAGCCGCCGCCGATATCGACCACCAGCTGCTGAGTGCCGGGATTAGGCAGGGTATGGGCCACGCCGAGGTAGATCAGACGGGCTTCTTCGCGGCCCGCGATGACTTCGATGGGGAAGCCGAGGGCCGCCTGACCCTCTTCCAAAAACTGGGCCGCATTCTTGGCGACCCGCAAGGTGTTGGTGGCGACAGCCCGCACAGCGCCGGGATCGAAGCCCCGCAAACGCTCGCCGAAACGGGCCAGGGCGGCAAGGCCGCGCAGTTGGGATGCGCCGTCCAGGGTTTTGTCCGCCTTCAAACCTGCGGCAAGTCGGACCGATTCTTTCAATCCATCAAGGGGATAAATCTGGTTGCCCACTACGCGCCCCACCTGAAGGCGGAAGCTGTTGGAGCCCATGTCTACGGCGGCGATCAGTTCGTGAGTCATAGCGGTACGTCATTGGCGATGGGCGATTCTATCCGGCACCCCGCAGCCTTGACAGAAAAGTGGTTAAGGTCTGAACTGTTAGTTGAATCTACGGTCATCAATTTGAAACCTCAGAGTAAGAAAATACCGACTCTCCGGTATTCTTAGCCTTTGCGCTTGTCATCAAGGGATCCCATGGACCTGCTGCAACCCCGCCATTTCGCCTCCGATCATTTCATCAATCGCGAACTTTCCCTACTGGCCTTCAATCGCCGGGTACTAGCCCAGGCAGCCGACAAGAACGTACCCCTGCTGGAGCGCCTGCGCTTCTTGTGCATCGTTTCCAGCAATCTGGATGAATTCTTTGAAGTTCGCGTGGCAGGCATCCGCGAACAGCTCAAGCTAGGCAGCCACACCACCGGCCCCGACGGCATGCTACCCAGCGATTTGATGCGCCGCGTCACAGCCCAATCCCGCGCCCTGGTGGCTGAGCAATATGCGCTGCTCAACGACGAAATCCTTCCCGCACTGCGCGCCGAGGGCGTCACCTTTTTCCGGCGTGCCGAATGGACCGAGGAACAACGGGTCTGGATCAAGGATTACTTCTTGCGCGAGGTGATGCCGGTCCTGACCCCCATCGGCCTCGACCCAGCCCACCCTTTCCCCCGTGTGCTGAACAAGAGCCTCAACTTCGCCATCGAACTGCGCGGCTTCGACGACTTCGGCCGCGCCGGCGGCGCTGCCATCGTCCAAGCGCCTCGCGCTTTGCCGCGCGTGATCTGGCTGCCCAAGGAGTTGTCCGGCGTCGATTACGGCTTCGTCTTCCTCTCCTCCATCGTCCATGAGCACGTGGAAGAGCTGTTCCCCGGCATGGAAGTGCTGGGCTGCCACCAGTTCCGCGTGACCCGCAATTCCGACCTGTTCGTCGACGACGAAGAGGTGAAGAACCTGCGCACAGCGCTGCAAGGGGAATTGCCCCAGCGCCATCTGGGTGACGCGGTGCGACTGGAAGTGGCCCACGACTGCCCGCCCGTCATGACCGACTTTCTGCTCACCCAGAGCGGCCTCACCCATGAGGATTTGTACCGGGTGCCTGGCATCGTCAATCTGGTGCGACTGATCTCCGTACCCGATCAAGTGGATCTGCCCCACCTCAAGTACGCACCCTTCCAACCCGGCCTGCCCAAGGTGCTGACCAAGCGTTACGACGTGTTCGCCAGCATCCGCAAACAAGACATCCTGATCCACCACCCCTTCCAGTCCTTCAACCCGGTGATCCAGTTGCTGCAACAGGCCACCGACGACCCGGCGGTGGTGGCGATCAAGATGACCGTGTATCGCACCGGCACCGATTCCGTGGTGTTGGAGCAACTGCTCCGCGCCGCTCGCAAGGGCAAGGAAGTGACCGTGGTGGTGGAACTCATGGCCCGCTTCGACGAAGAGGCAAACCTGAACATCGCCGGGCGCCTGGAAGAAGTGGGCGCCCATGTGGTCTATGGCGTCTTCGGCTACAAGACCCACGCCAAGATGCTGATGGTGCTGCGCCGCGAAGACATCGGCGGCAAGCGCGCCTATCGCCGCTATGTGCATCTGGGCACCGGCAACTATCACCCCCGCACCACCCGCTTCTACACCGACTTCGGTCTAATGACCTGCAACCCGGAAATCGGCGAGGACGTGAACGAGCTGTTCAAACAGCTCACCGGCATGGGCAAGGCCGCGCCGCTCAAGCACCTGTGGCAAGCGCCCCTTACCCTGCACCCGAACATCATCAAGCACATCGAGCAGGAGACGGCCATCGCCAGCAACGGCGGCAAGGGCCGCATCATCGCCAAGATGAACGCTCTGCTGGAACCGGACATCATCGAAGCCCTCTACCGGGCATCGCAAGCGGGCGTGGAAGTGGACCTGATCGTGCGCGGCGTCTGCGCCCTGCGCCCCGGCGTGAAGGGGCTGTCGGAGAACATCCGTGTCCGCTCGGTGATTGGCCGCTTCCTTGAACATCACCGCATCTTCTATTTCTTCGCAGAAGGCAAGGAAGCGCTCTACCTCTCCAGCGCCGACTGGATGGAGCGCAACTGCTTCCGTCGTATCGAAACCGCCTTCCCGATCCTTGAACCCAAGCTCAAGCGTCGGGTGTTCAAGGAAGGTCTGCGCCCCTATCTGGCTGACAACTGCCAGGCCTGGGAAATGGATAGCGATGGCGATTACCATCTGAAGAAAGTGCGCCGGACACGCATCAGTGCCCAGGACTTCCTGCTCAGAGAGCTGGCGGCACTGGTGGATTGATCCTGCTCCCATTGCTCAAATGAAAACGGGCGCCGCGGCGCCCGTTTTCATCTTCCCGCATTCCGTCTCAGCGCTTGTACACCTGCACCGATGCAGTGGGGTTAACACCAGACCCATAAGTGTTGATTCCCATGACCAAGCCTTGCGCTTGGCTACCCGTAAATGCCGGCGTTACGTAGCCACTGACCGTGCCCGGTGTGGTACTGACCGATACGGTGACAGGAACTGGGTCATACCCTCTGGTACTAATGGGAAACGGACTGGTCATCGTCGAGGTATGGGTTGGCATCGCCGTTGCCGAGGCTATCGAAAGGGAATAGTTCAGGCCGCCCACGGTCCACGTCACAGGGGAAACGCTCTGAATTGAGGGATTACCAGAAGAAAAACTCACGCTCCAGGCACCGCCACTCGTCAAAGTCCCCACATTTCCAGCGCTATCGGTTGGGTTGGTGCCCCCGACCCAATTGAACTGAAAAGTGCCCGACGTCGGCATGCTGATCACGGGATCCCCCGCCGCCAGGTGCTCCCACGCCGAATCGGAGTAGGTGTTGCCCCCTGTCTCTTGAACGGTGTAATGGAAGCGCCCCCAGGTCACGTTGCCTGCGTCCGCATTCGTTCCTACATCGATTGCCGCCTGCTTGGCGTAGGTCTCCGTAACGGCGTAGCCGCTGGAGTTTGTATAAGTTGCGGTGTAGCCCCACGCGTTGGTGAGAATCGAGCTGGGGGTCGTCATCCCGCCCAGAATCGCCTCCATCAGGCCCTTATGGTTGGTATTCGGATCACTGAGGGCCGTCTTGAGCCTCTCTTGGACTTGAGAGATGGTTAAGCCACTGAAGGTGACAATCGCTTGTTCGCCTCCCCGCGTCGCCGAATACCCCGATGGATAGGTTGAATCGACCCCGGCCGCAGCCCCTGCCACGGCATATTGGAACGTTGCCGGAACACTCCCTGGCACGATAGCAGGCTGCTCTCCCGGAACATAAGGAACAACAGGCGTCGTCGTTGTCGTCGGCGTCGTTGAAACCGTTGTCGTGATTGAGGTTCCCGCACTGCCTTGCACGGAAGAAGCTGCCTCGGAAGCCACCGTCGGCCCCTTCCCCTTCCCTCCCGCCTTGATCTCGCCTTCCAGCCGATCCCGCAAGAAGCCGGGTGGCGCCAACAGCAACCTGGGCAATTCATTCGCGCTGGCGATGAGGAAGAACTCGTTCTTGCCGAACTCACGCTCACCCGCCTGGTTACTACTGACGATCCGGCCATCGGACACGCCGCCATAGGTACCGTTCGGCGCCATTGACCCATCCGCATTACGGCAATCGTTGTTGCAGACGACGATGGTGTAGTTGGTGCCGCGTATGCCGATGGTGGCCGTCGGCGACTTCACTGCATAGTTGTTCCGGCTCAGCTTGCCAATCAAGCCGGTGATCGTGCGCATGCCGCCTTTGACCAGACTGAACACTGAGCTGTCGCTATCGGCCTGCTTGGAGAATTTGTAGTCATCGATGCGAAAAACCGTGTTGGGCCGCAGAGCGACGATACCCTCGTCCGTGAAGCGCACCTGCATGTTGCTGGCTTCCCCCACTCGAAGCGTATCGCCCGACTGCACCTCATCTCCGCCCTTGAGCGCCACGGTCCGCTCGGCCCGCACGGCGGACACGTCGCCCACGGCAACCAGCACACGTCCAGCCATTTCCGCCTGAGCAACAGAGCCATAGACGAGCAGCAAGCCCAGCGAAATCTTGGTAAGCGTTGTGAGTTTCATGTCGGCCTCACTTGAAGTCGTAACGCACTTTGAAAGCCAGTACGTTGCGGTCATATTGGAAGAGCGGAATGTTCGAGTTCTGGCTGCTGATCTGGGCTTCCATCCTGAAGGTCAGCTCGCGACTGTAGAAATAGGAAAGCACCGCGTCGGCTATCCAACCATCGTCGCTACGTGACGGTGTGCCGCTGCCAGCGAAGGCAGCCTTGTACTGGCTTTCCTGATAGGCGAGCCCGGCAGAAAGGCCCCACTTCGGCGCAGGTGTCAGGCTCAGCGCAGCCTTCAAGCCCCAGATGTCCCGTGAAAGATTGTCGAATCCCTTCTGGTTGCGCTCTTCGCCATAGTTGGCCGTGAGGCTCGCCAGGGGCTGATAGGGCAAGGCAAACGCCCGAGTCCAGGTGCCTGAGATGGTGTAGAGCTCGGAGCTGCGGCCGGAGCTGGTATTGAGCACCTTGCCGCCGACCTTGTTTTTGGTCAGGTACACAAAAGTGTCGTCGTAATCCAGCTGGGCGTACTGCCCGCCCAGGGTGAATCGATTGAAATCGTCCAACTGGTGATGCCATTCGCCATTAAGGCTGGTGGTTTGTACATAGTTCTGTCTATCCACCTCCAGTTGGCTAAGCCCCAGGGTCAGCTTGTAAAGGTTCTTGCCCTTCAGATAAGAGATGCCGCCTGCACCGCCGTAGCTCAACTGGTCGAACTGGTCGTTGTTGGTCTTCATGTACTGCTTCACGTCGCCCGCCACGGCGCCGAACAGTGCGACACCCGGCGCAACCGGATAGGTCATCTGACCGCCCACCGCCGAGGTGGAGTAGCTATCGCTTTCCTTGGCGCTGACACCGTTGCTGGCAATCGTGAATGCACCCAAGCCCGGAATCGACACCGCCGAGCCACCATTGATGCCGGCGTTGATGTTGTCGTCGAATCCGAAGCCCGCCTCCACATAGGCGCTGGACGTGGGCAAATAGCGCGACTCCCGCGCACGAATGGCATCGAGATAGCGCTCGATGGCGGATTTTTCCTCACCGCTTGCCGTGGGCTGCAACGCGGAAAACTCATCCTTGGCGCGCTGATCTTCGCCAAGAATGAAATAGCCCCGTGCCAATTGGAAGTGAGCGGAACGGTTATCGGGATAGTTGAGCAGATAGCGCTCGAGGGCCAGAACCCCTTCCCCCGAATGCCCCGAATCCAGCGAAGCAATACCGAAATAGAAGTCAAACAGGGGATTGCCCATCTGCTCAGAAGCATCGTGCCCCACCTGATACGCCTCCACCGCCTTACCCTGTTCCAACAGCGCCTTCATGTCATCGGCTGGCGCAGCCACCAACGGCGATGCTGCCAGGACGCCCCATACCGCGATTGCCAAGGTCGAATACCGCACAGTCATCCCCCTTCAAAGAAATCAGCCCAATACAACCTCACCCTTTACGTGCGTTTAGGTACTAGTTCTTTGTAGCCGGAGAAACGGGGTTTTCCAGGGAAAACTTGGCTGTCATGGTTGGTGATGAGATGTGCGCCGGAAAGGGGCCACGTCTGAGAGCTGGATGAAGACCGCGAACAGCACCTGAAGAAGGTACGCCGGACGCGATTTTCTCCCAGAGCTCACAGGGCGTGGAGTTGCGGTGCTGACGGATTGGTTGGTTTGGATGGGGCTGCTGGTTGTTGGAGCACGGCTGCTCTTCGTCGTCTTCGCTTCATCCATCTTGAGCCACGTCAGAACAACGCCCCTCCTCCCCGAAACCCATCCCATCCTCCCTCCTTCGGCAAGCTCAGAGCAGGAGGGGTTACAGGCATCGCTATGGCGTCAAATGCATCCACAACAAAAAAAACGATGTGCTACCAGAACGAGCTACGCGCCCACTCCCGCCCGCCCCTCAATCCGTTTGTTTGACTTCAATCAAAAAACCTACAGTTTGTAAGGTAATTAATATCTTATACAAGAGATAATTAGCCCGTGACATTCTGTAATTATGAATTAGGGAGCTAAACAATGAGCAGTGCGATGTACCACCGCATGCGGGGGAATCCGAAGTTTCAGCAATTAGTGAGCAAGCGCGGGCGGTTTGCCTGGACGCTGGCCGCCATCGTTCTCACGATGTTCTACGGTTTCGTGATGGCCGTCGCCTTCACACCAGCGACCCTCGGCCAATTCGTCGGCGAAGGTTCCCAGATGACCGTTGGCGTGGTGATCGAACTCTTCATGTTCGTCTTCTTCTGGGTGCTGACCGCCTACTACGTCAAGCGCGCCAACACTGAGTTCGATGCCCTGACCCAGGAAATCGTCAACGAAGCCTGGAAGGAGAACCCGTAATGTTGCGCAAGCTTTCTCGCATCGCCACGGCCTTGAACCTGCTGGCCCTGTCTGCCCTGGCCTACGCTGGCCCCGCCCTGGATGGCGCCACTGAAAAGCAGGCGACCAACTGGTACGCCATCACCATGTTCCTGCTGTTCGTGGCCATGACCATGGGCATCACCTACTGGGCGTCCGGCCGCACCAAATCCACCGCCGACTTCTACACCGCCGGCGGCGGCATCACCGGCTTCCAGAACGGTATGGCCATCGCCGGCGACTACATGTCCGCCGCCACCCTGCTGGGTCTGACCGCCATGGTTTATGGTCAAGGTTTCGATGGCTACGTCTACATGATGGCCTTCTTCGCCGGCTGGCCGCTGATCCTCTTCCTCATGGCTGAGCGTTTGCGCAACCTGGGCAAGTTCACCTTCTCCGACATCACGGCCTATCGCCTTGATCAAGGCAAGGTGCGCACCATGGCCGCCATCTCCTCCCTGACCGTGGTCTGCTTCTACCTGATCGCCCAGATGGTGGGCGCCGGTCAGCTGATCAAGCTGCTGTTCGGTCTGGACTACAACATCGCCATCTTCGCAGTGGGCATCCTGATGATGGTCTACGTCACCTTCGGCGGCATGGTCGCCACCACTTGGGTGCAGATCATCAAGGCCGGCATGCTGCTCTGTGGCGGCACGCTGGTCATGATCCTGGCTTTCAGCCAGTTCGGTTTCTCTTTCGAAGAGCTGATGACCAAAGCCACTGCCGTGCATAAGCTGGGCACCAAGCTGCTGACCCCCGGTAGCTTCCTGGCCGATCCGGTCACCGCCATCTCTCTGGGCATGGGCCTCATGTTCGGCACCGCCGGCCTGCCCCACATCCTGATGCGCTTCTTCACCGTGACCGACGCCAAGGAAGCCCGGAAGTCCGTGCTCTACGCCTCCGGTTTCGTGGCCTACTTCTTCAACGTGATCTTCCTGATG